>JACOSH010000521.1 GCA_016178945.1 Acidobacteriota bacterium | reverse complement strand
GCATGGTCGCCATCTTCAATGGTCTGGAGCGCCCGCGCAAGGGACGCACCGAGCTGGATCTGCCCACCGGCACGCGGGAAGAGCTGGCCCGGGAAGCGGAGAGGGACCGGCGGATCGAGCCCCTCGACAAGCGGATCGCGGCGCTGCGCGAGCCGTTCCGGGACCCTCAGAAGAAACTGCCTCCCGACGCCTCGCTGCCCGCCGATGTACGGCGCGGAATTTCCGGGCTGCTGGAGGAGATCGCCGCCATCCGGCGGGCGATGCCGGATCTGCCGCGAGGCTATTTTCTGCACGAGCCGCGGCCTCCGGCCCCGGCCTACCTGCTGGTGCGGGGCAAGGCGGCCTCACCCGGGCCGGAGGTCGCGCCGGCGGTTCCCGCCGTGCTGGTGGACGCACAGCCCGAATTCCCCTTCGCCCAACGCCGGCTGGCGCTGGCGCGCTGGCTCGCGTCGCCCGCCAATCCGCTCACGGCGCGGGTGATCGTCAACCGGGTCTGGCTGCATCATTTCGGCGAAGGACTGGTGCGCACGCCCAGTGATTTCGGCGTGATGGGGGAGTAGCCCACGCATCCCGAGCTGCTCGACTGGCTGACCAACTGGCTCGTCGAATACGGATGGTCCTTCAAGAAGCTGCACCGCCTGATCCTCGCTAGCAACACCTACCGCATGTCCAAGCAGGCGAATCCGGAGTACGCGGCCAAGGACCCGGAGAACCGCCTGCTGTGGCGCGTGCCCTACACGCGCTTATCGGTGGAGGCCATCCGCGATTCCATCCTGGCGGTGAGCGGCCGGCTGAATCCCGCCTTGTACGGACCCAGCATGCTGCCCGAGATTCCGGCGGCGGCGCTGGAAGGATCGAGCGATCCCGACAAGATTTGGAAGGCCTCGGAGGAGGACGAGCAGTCCCGGCGGACCGTCTACGTGCTGCTGAAACGGTCGATGGTGGTGCCCATGCTGGAGGTGCTGGACCTGTGCGACACCGCGCGCAGCGCCGCCAAACGGATGACCACCAGCGTCGCCCCGCAGGCCTTGACGTTGTATAACGGCGGGTTCGTGAACAAACAGGCCCGCTACTTCGCCTGGCGTCTGGTCAACGAAGCGGGCCGCGATCCGGCTCGCCAGATCGAGCGGGCCTTCCGGTTGGCATTGGCTCGCCCACCCACTGACGCGGAGCGGGATGCTCTGCTCCAGTTCCTTCAAGAGGAATCGCTGGAGCAGATGGCCCGCGTGATCTTCAACCTGAACGAGTTTGTCTATCCGGACTGATCCATGACCCAGTCGCGTCGTCGATTTCTATGGGAAGCGGGGGGCGGGTTCGCCAGCCTTGCGCTGGTCGATCTGCTCTCGCGAGACGGCTTCTTCGCCCCGCGGGCCGAAGCCGCCGGGAGCGGCCCGCTCTCCGCCAAGCCGCCGCACTTCCCGGCCAAAGCCAAGCGTCTCGTGTTTCTGTTCATGAACGGCGCGCCCAGTCACGTGGACACGTTCGATCCCAAGCCCGCCCTGGCCAAATACAACGGATCCGCGTACAAAGGGCCGCTGACGGTGGGATCGAACGGCCGGCCGGTCGGCTACCTGATGCAGAGCCCCTTCGAGTTCCGAAAACACGGCCAGAGCGGCCTGGAGATCAGCAGTCTTTTCCCGCACACCGCTCGATTCGCCGACGATCTGTGCGTGATCCGGTCCCTCCACACCGACACGGCGGCCCACGCCTCGGGCTGCCTGCAGATGAACACAGGCAACGTGAGCATCGGCAAACCGAGCCTGGGATCGTGGCTGAGCTACGGCCTGGGAACGCCCAATGAGAGCCTGCCCAGTTTCGTGGTGATGACCGACCCGCGCGGCGGGCCGATCAGCGGGCCCTCCAACTGGACTGCCGGCTACATGCCCGCCGCGTATCAGGGGACCCTGTTCCGGTCGACGGGCGCGCCGCTGCTGGATCTGGCGACGCCCGCCGGCGTCAGCGAGCGCACCCAGCGGGGCGGCCTCGATTTGCTCGCGGAGCTCAATCGCCGGCACCTGGCGGCGCATCCCCAGGAGTCCGAGCTGGCCGCGCGAGTCTATTCCTACGAGTTGGCCTATCGCATGCAGACCTCCGCGGCCGAGGCCGTCGATCTGGACCAGGAGACCGCCGCCACCCGGGAGATGTACGGCCTCGATCACAAGCTCACCGCCGACTTCGGGCGGAAATGTCTGATCACGCGGCGTCTGCTGGAGAAGGGCGTGCGCTTCGTGCAACTCTATTCCGGCGGCGGCCACATCGAGGACACCTGGGACGGCCACACCGATTGCATCTCCAACCACAGGCTGCACGCCGGCGAGACCGATCGGCCCATCGCCGCCCTGATGGCCGACCTCAAGCGCACCGGCCTGTGGGACGAGACGCTGCTCTTATGGGGGGGCGAGTTCGGCCGCACGCCCACCGGCGAAGGCGTCGGCAAGCCGGGCCGCGATCACAACTGGTACGGTTTCAGCATGTGGCTGGCAGGCGCGGGCGTCAAGGGCGGCCAGGCCATCGGCGCTACCGACGAGATCGGCTTCCTGGCCGTCGAGGATCGCTGTCACGTCTCCGATCTGCATGCCACCCTGCTGCACCTGATGGGCCTCGACCACACGCGGCTAACCTACTTTCACCAGGGCATGAACCAGCGTCTGACGGGCGTCCGGGGGAGTGTCGTGAAAAAGGTCCTGGCATAGTGGAAGAGCGGCTTGATCACTACCTCCTTCGGCGCTTCCCGCAGCATAGCCGGGCGCGCCTTCAGGAGTGGATCCGCGGCGGGTGCGTGCGGGTCAACGGCGATGAGAAGAAGGCGTCTTATGTCGTGCGCGAGAGCGATAGGATCGAGGTCGCCCCGGCCGAACGAGCCCCGCTGAAGGCGCAGCCGGAGTCCATTCCGCTCGAGATCCTCTACGAAGACGGCGACGTGGTGGCCATTAACAAGCCCGCCGGTCTGGTGGTTCACGCGGGCGCGGGCGTGCGCTCGGGCACGCTGGTCAACGCGCTGCTGCACCGCTTCCAGTCGCTGTCCGGGCTCGGCGGCGAGGATCGGCCGGGAATCGTGCACCGGCTGGATCGCTACACCAGTGGCGTGCTGCTGGTGGCCAAGAACGACGCCGCGCACCGCTCGCTGGCCGCCCAATTCGCCGCGCGGCAGGTGGAGAAGACTTATCTCGCCCTGGTCTACAAACAGGTCCGCCAGGACCAGGGCCGCATCGAGGCGCCCATCGCTCGCGATCCGCGCCGGCGGGTGCGCATGACCGCCCGGCTGGGGACCGGACGCAGCGCCTGCAGCGAGTATCGCGTGTTGCGACGCTGGAACAGGTACACGCTGCTGGAAGTGCGCATCGGTACCGGGCGAACGCACCAGATCCGCGCTCACCTGGCCGGCATCGGGCACCCGGTCGCCGGAGACCCGCTGTACGGCGCGCCGGCCTCGCCGCACGGGCGTTTCTTCCTGCACGCGGCCCGCATCCGCTTTGCGCAGCCTTCCTCGGGTCAGCCGGTCGAAGTGTGCGCCGCGCTGCCTCCCGAGCTGGAGCAGTGGCTGGGCGAACTGGGCGCTATAATCAAATCATGAGATCGCTGGGGCCTTTGCCGCTGCTGCTGGCCGTTCTGTGCGCCCAACCACCGTCGCAGAAGCCAACCAAGCCCGAGGCCGAGATGCAGCGGCCGATCGTGGTCGACGTGACCCGCGTCAACGTGCTGTTCACCGTCACCGACAAGAAGGGCCGCTTCATCATCGATCTGGTCAAGGACGATTTTGCCGTCACCGAAAACAAGAAACCGCAGTTGGTCAGCGAGTTCAGCGCTGAAACCGACCTGCCGCTGCGCCTGGCGATCCTGATCGACACCAGCAACAGCATCCGCGACCGCTTCCGCTTTGAGCAGGAGGCCTCGGTCGCTTTCATCAACCACGTCGTGCGCCCTCGCCAGGACAAAGCCATGGTGGTGAGCTTCGATTCCGCCGCCGAGCTGGTGGCCGACCTGGGCGACGATGTGGAAAAGCTGGCCAAGTCGGTCCGCGATCTGCGTCCGGGCGGCGGCACCGCCATGTACGACGCGATTTTCTTCGCCTGCCGCGACCGCCTGCAGCAGGACCAGCCCCGCCACAAGTTCCGCCGCGCCATCATCCTCTTGAGCGACGGCGACGACAACCAGAGCCGCGTCACGCGCGATCAGGCCCTGGAGATGGCCCAGAAGGCCGACGTTGTCATCTACGCCATCTCGACCAATATTTCCCGAACGGAAGCCGAGGGCGACAAGGTGCTCAAGTACCTGACGGCGGAGACCGGCGGCCAGGCTTTTTTCCCGTTTAAGGTGGAAGACCTCTCGCAGTCGTTTGAGAATATCGCTAATGAGTTGCGCCACCAGTACAACATTTTCTACAGCCCGACCCCGTTGAAGACCGACGGCCTGTTTCACCACATCGATTTGAAAGTGAAGAACCGCAAGGACCTGCTGGTGCGCGCGCGGAAGGGCTACTACGCGCCGCGGCTGTAACATTCGTTGCGCGGCGGTACGTCCTAACATCTTCGCCGTCAATCGTTATATACTGTCGTACTGTACCCGAGGAGGTTTTTTTTGCGTTCGCTCACATTGCTAAGTCTCTGTGCGGCATTGGTTTGCGCGGCTCAACAGCCGCCTGCCGCCCAAGCGCCGCCCGCTGCCCAAGCGCCCGCCCAGCCCGCCGTTCCCGGCCTCGCGCCGCCCGCAGCCGCGCCCAAGAAGGAAGCGCCCCCGGGACCCAAGAGCCTTCGGCTGGTCGCGGTCCAGGGCGAGGGCGCGATCAACAACATCCGTAGCAAGACGGCGACCCAAGCCGTGGTCGAGGTTCGCGATGAGAACGACCGTCCAGTGGCCGGCGCCGAGGTGGTGTTCCAACTCCCGGCCTCCGGGCCCGGAGGCGTCTTTAACGGATGGATGCGCACGCAAACGGCGCGCACCAACGAGCAGGGGCAGGCCGGAACCAACGGCCTGGCGCCCAACGACGAGGAGGGCCGCTACAACATCAAGGTCACGGCCACGATCGGAGAGGCCAAGCCCGCCACCCTGATCGTCGGGCAGAGCAACGGGCGGGGCAGCGGCGGTGCCCAAGCCAAATCGAGCCGCAAGGGCCTGTGGACGACGCTGGCCATCATCACGGCCGGCGGCATCGCCGGCGGCGTCGCGGCCGCGAATCGCAATGGCGGCGCTGCCACCACCACGACGCCTCCGGTGCCGGTAACGATCAGCTCCGGTCCCATCACCGTGGGAGGACCGCGATAACATGACGAGACGAATTCTGGCAGGCTTCAGCGCCTGTGTTCTGGCGGCCTTCGCCGCCGAAGTGAGCGGCCCCATTCCGGGCTATGTGCTCGATCGGGAGGCGCGCGCGATCCGCCCGATCGTGGGGATGGCGGGGTCCGCCTATTTGGGCAAACCGGTGGAAATCGGCGGGGAAACCGCCGCCGTATCTCCGGAGGGCGCGCTGGCGCTGGTGGCGCGCGACGGCGGTCTCGCCCTTCTCCGCCTGGATACCGGCGAGGCTACCCGGATTGAGGGAGCGCTGGCGGATGCCGACCGCCTGGCCTTTAGCGCCGACGGCCTCACAGCCGCGGCCTACTCCGGGAGCAGCCGGCGGGTGCAGATTCTGCGCGACCTGCGCACGACGCCCGCGGCCGACCCCGCCGTCGATGTCTCTTCGCTCGACGGCACGCTGTCCGCCTTGGCCGCTGGCGGGGCCCACGCGGTGCTGGCCATGACGGGAGGCGTCTACGCGGTCGCCGGCGACGCTGTGACCCGCATCGCCGAGATCTCCGGCCCGGTCGCCGTCGAGATCGCCCCCAATGGGCGCGACTTGTTCGTCGCCGGCCGCCAGCGCATCGTCGAAGTTCGCGATTTCGCGGCGACGGCTTCCCTGCTGCCGTTCGCCGAGATCGCCGACCCGGTGGGCATCCAGATCGCCGCCGGCGGCAAACGGCTGCTGATTGCCAGCGCGCGCGGCATCGACGCCTTCGATATCGCCACGCACGCCGCCGTGGGCCACCTGGATCTGGACTTCACGCCGACGCGCATGGAGGCCGCCGGCAGGTTGGCCCTGCTGAACACCGGTTCGGCCCAAGAGCCGTTATATGTCCTGGACGAGAATTTCATTGTGAGCTTTGTGCCCGCCGGGAGGGAACAGTAATCCATGCGTTTGCGAACCATCTCCACTTCGGCGGCGGCTTTGCTCCTGGCTGCCCATACCGCTTCGGCCCAGGCGCCGACGGCGGCGCCCTTCGCCATGCGCGTGGCCCAGGGCTCGACCATCACCAGCCTCACCGACGGCTCCAACATCGCTTTCGTTGCCGACGCCATCGGGCGGCCGTCCGACGCGGTCCTCTCGGTCACCTACCGGGGCAACGGATCGGCGGTCATTACCGCGCTGGACGTCACCGGTTCCACCGACTTCATCATCAGCGGCCTGCCGGACTTCACGCAAGCCTTCACGCCCAACCAGACCTTCACGCTTAATATTCGCTATCAGCCGACCGCCAGCGCGCGAGTCACCGGTTCGATCCGGTTCAGCTACACCGAGTCGCCCCCCATTCCTCCGGGCGGCGCCACCAAGAGCGGGATTTTCGGAGTGACCATGTCCGGCGTCGCGCCGGAGTTTTTCTTCACGGTGGTCCCGCAGCCCAACGGCAATGCCACGCAGTTGAACCCGGGCGATACGCTGGCATTCCCGGCCACCAACGTCAATGAGGTTTCCTCCGCGATCGTGATCGTGGCCAATCGCGGCTCCGGTCCGGGCGCCGTCAATCTGGTCACCCTGACCGGCTCGACCTCCTTTGCCCTGGCCGGAGTGGCCGCGCTTCCCGTCGCCGTGGATGCCAGCCGGGACACGCGCTTCACGATTCGTTACGCTCCCACCGCCATCGAAAGCAACGTCACCGGCGCGGTGCGAATCGAGTTCATCGACAAGGCCGTCACCTTCAGCCTGACGGCTTCCAGCCAGGGGCCGGTGTTCGCCTACGACGTCATCACCGAGACCACGGTCAGCGCGGTGCTGCCGGGCCAGGCCGTCGGCGTGCCCGACACGCTGGTCGGCGACAAGAGCAGCGTCACCATCCGGGTGCGCAACACCGGCAACGTGGATGGGCGGCTCGCCGCCATCAATGTACTGGGCGCGGGATTCACGCTCTCGGAGCTGCCCTTCCTGCCGCATTTGCTCACGGCCGGATCGAGCATCACCTTTACCCTGAACTTCGCCCCCACCGCTCCGGGGCGCGTCTCGGGACGCCTGCGCGTCGGCGCCGATCTGTTCGACGTCACGGCTAACGGCCTGGGCGCGACGCTGGTCTACTCCTACATCGCTGGCAATATCACGACCACGGTCGCCAACCTGGGCAGCGTGATTTTTCCGCCGGTTCCGGCCGGCCAGACTTCCACGGTGCGATTTGTAGTCCAGAACAACGGATCGGCCGCGGGCTCGGTCAACAGCATCAGCGTTACAACCACCGGCACGATCTATACGCTGACCGGCTTGCCCAACCTGCCGGCAACCGTTGACGCGGGCGGGACCCTGGCCTTCACCGTTTCGTTCACGCCGACCACCGTGGGCAACGTGACCGGAACACTCAAAGTGGACAGCCTGTCCTTCACGCTCTCCGGAGCAGGCAACGCTCCCGCGGCTCTGCCCGATTACCGCTTCACCGGCGCGACCGGGGCGCAGGAGCCCGGCCAGCAAGTGGGCGTGGGACTGTCGCTGGCCGCGGCCTATCCGCTGGCGCTGACCGGGGTCCTCACCCTGGCCTTCAATTCCGATGTGTTCGCCAACGATCCGGCGGTGCAGTTCGCCACCGGCGGGCGGACCATCGCCTTCACGATTCCGGCCGGGTCGCGCGATGCCCTCTTTCCGAACAACCAGACCAGCATCCGCCTGCAGACCGGCACGGTCTCCGGAACCCTCACAATGACGCCATCCTTCCAGACCCAGGACGGCGGCATCGTCCTGACGCCTACCAATCCGCCGGCGCTGAACATGACCGTCGGTCTGTCCGCGCCCCGGCTGCTCGCCTTGCAGGTGTCCGCCAAGACGGCCGCCGGATTCTCGCTGCTGGTGACCGGATTCGCCACGGGACGCTCCATCACCCAGATCGATGTGCAGTTTACGCCGGTGGCCGGCGAGAACGTGGCCACCACCAAGCTGAGCCTGAGCGTGGAGCCGAGCTTCATCGCCTGGTATCAGAGCCCGGCCTCGCAGCAGTTCGGCAGCCAGTTCACCGCCACCATCCCCTTTACGCTGGCGGGCGACGTGAAGAACGTGACCAACGTGGTGGACACCATCCAGTCGGCCTCGGTGACGCTCACCAACCGGCAGGGAACGTCCGCATCGCGGAGCGTGGACCTGAGGTAGTCTGGCGCAGGCCTCCGGGCTTGCAGCGATATATGATTCGGCTGCTCGCGGCGTTGCTTGCGGCGCAGGCGGCGTTTGCCGCCGAGGCCCTGATTCAGGATCGCACGCATTTCAGCCAGGTCTTCGGCGAGACCCGTAACTACCGCATCTTCCTGCCTTCGGATTACGGCGATTCCGGCAAGCGCTACCCGGCGATCTACTGGTTTCACGGCTTCAGCGAGCGGCACAACCAGCCAGTGGCGCGCGAGAAGGAGCGCAACTACGACACCGGTCCCGACTACGGCGGCGACACCATCGGAGCGTTCGTCTCCACTCACGGCGTGATCGTCGTCAAATGGGACGGCTACAATCCGCGCTTCAAGGACGAGGTCTATCCGCGGCCGTACAACATCAGCCCGGTCGAGACCGCGCGCCAATTCCCGCTGTACTTCCCGGAGCTGGTCGACTACATCGACGCCAACTATCGCACCCTGGCGGACCGGGAGCACCGCGCCACGGCCGGTCTTTCGATGGGCGGCTTCATGTCCTTCTGGATCGCCGGCAAGTACCCGCACCTGGTGTCCAGCGCTTCTAATTTCATGGGGTCCAGCGAGTTCTATGCCGGGCCGCGCGGCTTTGACGTGGAGTACCGCCACGAGGAGATGCGCGGCAACTATGACGGCGTGCGCACCCGGCTGGTCACCGGAGCGCGCGACTTCATCCAGTTCTACCACCGCCGCATGAACGCGATCTGGAAGTATACGAATCCCCACCACGAAACCGAAGATTTCGATTTCGACCACGGCACGCCCGGCATGGCCAGGACGCTCGACTTCCATATGCGCGCCTTCGCCACCCCCCTGCCGCGTCCCGTCCAGTGGAGCCACGCCGACGTGTATCCGAGCTTTTCCGCGTGGGACTGGGAGGTGTTTTCGGATCGCCGCCAGCCGGGATTCACTCTGCTGGAGAACGTCTCCCCGGCCGGCTTCCGCTCCAGCGTGCGGGAGTGGCTTCCCGGCGGCCGCATGCTGGCGCGTACCAGGCTGTCGATCACCACCGCCAGGCTATTCCCGCCTTCCAGCGAGCAGACCGTGACAGTGACCCGAATGCGCGATGGACTGGTGCGCCGCGCGGCCCGGAAAGCGGACCGGGAGGGCCGCCTGCGCTTCGAGCTGGATGGCGAAGAGCACCAGGTGGGGATTGGGAGCGGGCCGGTGATGGCGTTGGCCTCCTACCGGCTGGAGGAGCCCTGGGCCCGGGCGCGGCAGCCGGTCAAGGCGCGCGTGACCTTCCTGAACAAGGGCGCCGCCCGCTCCGGGCCCCTGAAGGTGCGATGGGAGACGGCCAATCCCAGCGTCCTGGTGCAGCCGGTGGAAGTGGTGCTGCCGCCCATCGCCGCGGGCGCCCGGATGGAGACCACCCTGACCGTTACCGTGTACGACGAAGCGCGGGAAATCGTCAAGCTGGAGGGCGTCGCGGGCCAGCAGCGCTTGCCGCTGGAGATTCCGCTGTTCCCCGATGCGCCGGTCAGCCGGGACTTCCGCATCGCCGATGGGAAGGCCTTCACGGTCTTTCGCCGGGCAGTGGATCGCGAAGAGGTGTTCTTCGGAAAGGGCAACGGGGACGGGCGCGTGAACGCGGGCGAAACCTTCGCTGTGCTGATTCCGGATGGCGGCGGGCTGCGCGCTGCGGAATTGTTCACCAACGACGCCTGTCTCGACCTTTCGCTGCGCGGCTCGGATCCCTGGGCCTCCTACGACCACGTCGGCGCCACCTCCAAGTATTCGCTGCCGGTCGTCAGCCCCGGCTGCGAGCCCGGCCATGTGCTGCGGATGCTGGCGCGCGTGCAGTCGCCGGACAAGCCCAACCATCGAGTCTCGTATTGGGTGGTGGAAGCGCCCGTCAGCCCGCGGGCGGCTTCACGATAGGCAGCAGGACGCTGCCTTCCGGAAGCGATCCCCAGGAGGCCATGGCTTCGTGCGTCTGACGCCAGTGTTCCGGGCGCAGGACACGCACCACGGCGATCTCGTCGCAGCACTGGAACTTGGGACAGCGCAGGCAATCTTTCCAGGCCTTCAGCGGCAGCTCGCCGCGCTCCACTTCGGCGAACCCCATCTTGCGGAAAAAATCGGCCACGTAGGTGAAGGCGAACACCGCGTCCAGCTCGTATTGCCCGGCTTCGGCGATCAGGGCCTCGATCAGGCGGCGCCCGGCCCCATGCGTTTTCCGCTCCGGCGCGACCGCCAGCGACCGGATTTCCCCCGTCGTGGGCGTGTAGAAATGCAGCGCGCCGCAGCCGATCAGCTCGGCCCCGCTGTAGGCCACGGAAAAATCGCGGATCGCCTCCGACATCTCGAACTCCGTGCGCGGGAGCATGATGCCTTTGGCGGCATAGCCGTTGATCAACTCCAGGATCGGGGCGATGTCGCTCATCGCGGCCTTGCGCACCTCCAGCCCGAGGTCCGTGGAGTGTTCGAGGATCGAATCCGGCGTCAGCGCGCTGATCATGGGGTCAACCTCGTGCCCAGCGCTTCTCCGGCCAGCAGGCGCGGCAAGACCTCCGGCGCGGCCCCGCTGGCGATGCGCACTTGGCCCACTCCTTGGCGAAGCGCGGAAACGCAGGCGTTCAGCTTGGCCTGCATGCCGCCCGTGGCGACGCCCTCGGCGACCAGGCGCTCGCACTCGCCGGCGTCGAGCGTCGCCCGCACCCGCTGGCTCGCATCCAGCACGCCCTCGACGTCGGTGAGAAAAATGAGCTGATCGGCGCGAAAGCTCGAGGCGCAGGCCACCGCCATCTGGTCGGCGTTCACGTTGTATAGCCGCCCCTGCGCATCGCCGGCCATGCAGGCCACCACCGGCAGATAGCCGTTTGCGGTGAGCAGATCCAGGAGCGCCGGATCGGAGCCCACCACGCGTCCCACCGCGCCCAGCTCCGGATCCATCTGGACCGCTTGAGCGATCCCGGCGTCGATGCCGGACAAACCCACGGCGCGCGACCCGGCGGCCGCCAGCGCCGCCACCAGCTCATGGTTGACCGTGCCCGCCAGCACCTTCACCACCGCGTCCAGGGTCTCCGGCGTGGTGACGCGCAGCCCGTTCACGAAGCGGCTCTCGATGCCGCGCTGATCCAGAAAGCGGGTCATCTGCTTACCACCGCCGTGGACCACCACGGTCCGGCAAGCGGCCGCCGCGATCTGGGCAGCCAGCCGGGCGCGCGATTCCGCGCCGTCCAGCAGCGCGCCGCCCAGCTTGATCAGGACCTTCACAGCAGCCCCTCGGTCTCCGGGAAGCCCAGCATCAGGTTCATGTTCTGGATGGCCTGCCCCGCGGCGCCTTTGACCAGGTTGTCTTCCGCCGCCACCACCACGGCGCGGCCATCGGCCAGCGTCACGCCGATGTCGCAGTAGTTGGTGTGCCGGACGGAGTGCAGGTCGGGGACCTGCCCCGCCTCGTACAGGCGCAGGAACGGCTCGCCCGCATAGCGCTTCTCGTAGATGCCGAGCAGCTCGCCGGCCGAGCGCGCCTCCGTGCGGAAATAGATGGTTTCCAGAATGCCCCGGTCCAGCGGCAGCAATTGCGCCGTGAAACTGAACTCGGATTCTTCCAGGCCGCAGGTCAGCAGCACTTCCGGCACGTGGCGGTGCTTCAGGATGGAGTAGGCGGAAAAGTTATCAGTCACCTCGCAAAAGCTGGTCTTGAGAGAGGGCTTGCGCCCCGCGCCGCTCACGCCCGACTTGGCGTCGCAGACAATGCCCGCCGCCCGGTCGATCACGCCGGCTTCGAGCAGGGGCCGGATGGCCAGGTTCGCGGCCGTCGGATAGCAGCCGGGGTTGGCCACCAGGCGCGCGCCGCGGATGCGCTCGCGGCAAAACTCGGGCAGACCGTAGGCCGCCTCGGCCAGCAGGTCCGGCTGGGTGTGCTTCTCCCGGTACCAGTGCTCGTAGCGTTCCACGGTGCGAAGCCGGAACGCGCCGCTCAGATCGACGACACGCGCGCCGGCCCCGAGCAGGGCGGGGGCGAGCTCCATGGAAACGTCGGCGGGCGTGGCCAGGAAGACCACCGCCAGTCCTGCCGCCTGCACGGCTTCGGCGGCGCAGGGAAGCCGCTGGGGTCCCCGGTCTCCCCGCGGGCGCGGCCGGTCCGCGGAGTCGGCGCGGTGCTCCAGCAGCACCGGCTCGACCCAGGGGTGGCGTCCCAACCATCGAACCAGTTCCGCCCCGCTGTACCCTCGAAAGCCGGCAATCCCCGCGCGCATTGGTTAAATATTCATCTCCATGAATAATTATACCACGCCCGCGGCGCCGGGGTTCTACTGCTCGGAGGCGGACTTTTGGGCCAGATCCCCGATGATGGGCAGCGCGTAGGTCTCTTCATGGGCGGCTTTGATGATCATGAAGATCCAACCGCCGAAGACGATCAGTTCCAGGAGCTTGTCGGCGCGGTACATGGGCCCCGGGAGCATGCGCAGCATGGGGCCCAGGACGTGGTCCGCGATCAGCCAGGCGACAAACAGGTAGAGGCCCTGGAAGGCGTGGAACCGGAGGGCGCGGTTGTTGCGGAAGCGGTCCGAGGCCAGCACCACGATCGATCCGATCCAGCCGAGCATGGGAACGTAGCACAGGATCGAAGCCACCCGCGGGGAGAGGCCCCCAAACAGGTCGGCATGCCGCTGGGGCTCCACCGGCTGCGCGCCGCCGCAGTGGGCGCAAAACCGGTCGGCCGGCGTGACGGGCTTCCCGCACTGGCTACAGAAGGCCATATCCTCTCAACCTACATTACGTTACTGGAAGAGGGGATGTTCCGGCAAGTGGCCCTTCACTTCTTGGGCCTTCACTTCTTCTCGGCGGGCGCGGTCTCCCCCTTGCGGCGCAACGTGGGGGCCTTCTTCTGCTTGGCCTCGACCGCGGCGGCCTTCTTCTCTTCGGCCTTCTTCGCCTCCAGGTCCTTGGGCTGCATCAGAGACTCCCGCTCCTTCTTCTCCTGGGCCAGCTTGGTGGCGACATCGGCGGCGCGCTCCTTCAGGTCCTGCTGAGCCAGCTCGAAGCTGTCGCTGGTGGCGTCGATGGCGGTCTTCAGGGCGAACTCGTAGCGTCCGTAGTCCTTGGGGCGGCCCACCTCAAATTTCTTGAGGACTTCCAGCATTTCCTTCTCGGCCCCCGCGATCGCGGAGATCCCCAGGGCGACATCCAGCTTGCGCTTGAGGGCGTCGTCGGCCACCGTGTCGATGGCCTCGATGATCTTGGCGTAGTCTTCCAGCGTGTCGTGCATCAGGCCCGAGCGGCCGGCCTTTTCCTGGGCGAACATCTGCTTGAGCAGGTCGATGCGCTGCCGGGCGAAGTGGGCATAGAGTTTCAGCCGCTCGTTGGGTTCCTGCGTCTGGCGGACCTGGTCCGCCTCGTCGGCGGTGAGGAAGTCGCGCTGGGCGGCCAGGGGCGCCGCGGCCAACAGCACCGCAAGCAACAGGGACTTCATTTTCGTTTTCTCCCCATGATTCCCTCCAGGAGTCTCTCGTTGAACTGGTGGATCTTTTCCTTCAGCGGAACCACCAAGGCGCGGTCGCTGAAGTCCATGACGTGGGCCAGGGCGTCCAGCCGCTTCAGCAGATCCCGGGTCTTGATTTCCGCGTGTTTGAAGTACCTGGGACTGCGGCTGGGATTCTTGCCGGTTTCCCGCAAGGAGGCGTCGGCCAGGTCCACCGCCCGGCCCATCTCGTCGAGTTTGGCTTTGACCGCGTCTCCATCGCCGGCCTGGTAGGACTCGCGCGCTCCCTTCAGGACCTGCTCGGCGTAGTCGAGCGCGGCCTTGGACCGGCGCTCCAGGTTCGGCTCTGCCATCACCTGGGCCAGATCCGCCCGCAAGAGGGTCGCGCAGAAAAGGGAGAGCGTCAAAAGTCTCACCGCCGGCTCAGCTCCTTCTGAATGATACGCACTCTTTGGCGCGCTTGGAACTCCTCGTCGGGGAACTTGCCTTGCGAGGCGGCCAGGAACTGCTGGTAGTGTTCCAGGGCGGGCTTGTACTGCTTGCTCTTGTCCAGCATGATCGCCCGGAAGAAATGGTGCGCGGGCGTCTCGCCCCCCAGCGCTTTCACGCGGTCCAGCGCCGCCAGCGCCTGCGGAAAATTCTCCAGCAGGATGAGCATGCCGGCCAGCTCGTTCCAGGCTTCCTTGGAGTCGGGGCGGGTCTTGGCGGCGCCCAAGAACTCGCGCGCCGCCGGGGCGTACTGCTTCTGGTCGCGGAGCATGGAGCCGTAGACCATGTGCAGGTCGTAGTTGGCGGGTTCGGCGGCGACGGCCTTCTCCAGCAGCGGCAGCGCCCGGGCCGGTTCCTTGTTCAGGCGATAGGCGGTGGCCAGAGCCAGCCGATTGGCTGAGGTAGGATCCTTGGCCACGGCCTGCTCGAGCCGCGCGATGGCCTCCGGATAGCGCTTGGCTTCGAGCAGCAGCGCGCCCAGACGCTCCTGGGCGGCGACGTTGCCGGGGAACCGCTCGTAGATGGCGATGGCTGGGTCGGGTTGCCTGGCGGCGTCATACAGCGAGGCCAGTTCCAGTAAGGCCTCCTGGTAGGCGGCGTCGAGCTCCGCCGCCCGGCGAAAATGTCCCGCGGCCTCCTCCAGGCGATTCTGCTTGGCCTGGGACCGTCCCAGTCCCAGATGCGCCACGGCGGACTTCGGGTTGGCGGCCAGCGCCGCCACGTAGTGCGTCTCGGCCTCCGCGAAGCGGCCGGCTTCGAGCAGCGCTTCCGCGCAATAGAAATTCGCGCGAAACTCGCCCGGTTTCTGCTGGGCCGCACCTTGCAGGTAGGGCAGGGCGCCGGCGGCCTGTTTTTGCTCCAGCAGCAGGATTCCCAGGTTCAGTTGCGCTTCGTAGAGGCCCGCCTTCAGCTCCAGCACCTTCTTGTACTCGGAAATCGCCTCGGCGTCTTTGTTGAGCAGACTCAATGCCAAGGCCAGGTGAAAATGGGCGCCGTAATCCTGCGGGGTGGCGGCCACGGCCTTGGAAAACGCCTCCACCGCCCCTGCGTAGTTTCGCGCATCCAGAGCTTTGACGCCTTCCGCGCTGGGGTCGGGCGCCTGGAGCAGGAGCAGCAGCAGGAAGGCGGCCATGCTTTCATCTTAGCGGAGGAGCGGGCCCTAGAAAGCTCTTTTCGAGCTGGGGGTACTTATGTTAACATAGTACTAACCAAGGGTACCCCGGGCATCATTCAATTTGGGTTTCGAGACCGAAGAGGAGGCAGTGTGCAGATCTCTAACCCCATTTTTCGCAAGCAGATCCCTGGCACCAATCGTGACGTGCTGCCGGTCGAGGAGGCGCCCAAGAAGTCGTTTGGCAGCTTCCTGGACAGGGCCAGAGAGCAGCAGCCCGCGGAAGCCAGACCCGCGGAGCCGGCCGCGGCCAAGCCCACCCTCACCAACCCCAGCGATGTGGCGCAGAACGCGGAGGCCGCCAGGAAGGATCACCATGCCTATCTGGAACGCCAGAGGGTGATGGCGTCCTTCCGGAATATCCGGTAGTTTGCGTTAGCCTGGCCGGCGGTGTGGCATCTCCTCGCGTGGCGTGCTACACTGAAGAATCGCAAGTCACGTTTACGTCTGGACTTTGTCCCTGGAGTTCCGGCTGTAAGCAATGGCAACATTTAGGACGGGTGGCCGAGCGGCTAATGGCAGCAGACTGTAAATCTGCCGCCCCTTGCGGGCTACGGAGGTTCGAATCCTCCCCCGTCCACCAGACACGAGTTTTGAGCGGGCCGATGTAGCTCAGTTGGTAGATCGCGTCCTTGGTAAGGACGAGGTCACCAGTTCAATCCTGGTCATCGGCTCCACGAAGTTGTCAGTTGTCAGTTTTCAGTAACACCGGCTACCGAGAACTGAGAACTGACAACTGACAACTGAGCACTAATCCTGGCCAAAGAAAAATTCGATCGCAGCAAGCCGCACGTCAACATCGGGACGATCGGGCACATCGACCACGGCAAGACCACGCTGACGGCGGCGATCACCAAGACGCTGGCCAAGCACAACCCGAAGGTGAAGTTCCGCAGCTTCGATTCCATCGACAACGCGCCGGAAGAGAAGGCGCGCGGGATCACCATCGCGGTGGCGCACGTGGAGTATGAGACGGCCAACCGGCACTACGCGCATGTGGATTGCCCCGGTCACGCCGACTACATCAAGAACATGATCACCGGGGCGGCCCAGATGGACGGGGCCATCCTGGTGGTGGCGGCCACCGACGGGCCCATGCCGCAGACCCGCGAGCACATTCTGCTGGCGCGGCAGGTGGGGGTGCCCTGTGTGCTGGTAGCCATGAACAAAGTGGACGCGGTGGACGATCCGGAATTGCTGGACCTGGTGGAGTTGGAAGTGCGGGAACTGCTGAAGAGCTACCAGTTTCCGGGCGACGATCTGCCGGTGGTGCGGGTGTCGGCGCTGGGAGCGCTGAACGGGGACGAGAAGTGGGAGAAGACGGTCGACGAGCTGATGGCGGCGGTGGACAGCTACGTGCCGATGCCGGCGCGGGCGGTGGACAAGCCGTTCCTGATGCCGATCGAGGACATCTTTTCGATCCAGGGCCGCGGGACGGTGGTGACCGGGCGCATCGAGCGGGGCATCTGCAAGGTCGGCGAGGAAATGGAGATCGTGGGATTCCGGGACACCCGCAAGACGGTGGTGACCGGGGTGGAGATGTTCAAGAAGCTGCTGGATGAAGGGCGGGCCGGGGACAACGTGGGCCTGCTGCTGCGCGGCGTGGAGAAGGACGAAGTGGAGCGCGGGCAGGTGATCGCCAAGCCGGGCTCGATCACGCCGCACAAGAAGTTCAAGGGCGAAGTGTACGTGCTGTCGAAGGAAGAGGGGGGCCGTCACACGCCGTTCTTCAAGGGCTACCGGCCGCAGTTCTACTTCCGGACCACGGACGTAACCGGAGTGGCCCAACTGCCCGAGGGCACCGAGATGGTGATGCCGGGAGACAACGTAAACCTGACGGTGGAGCTGATCACGCCGGTGGCCATGGACAAAGGGCTGCGCTTCGCCATCCGCGAAGGCGGCCGCACCGTCGGAGCCGGCACGGTAACGGAGATAGTAGAGTAGGTCAGTTTGTCAGTCAGTCAGTTCGTCAGCATGTCAGTACTTCAGTCCCCGTATGACGAACTGACCAATTGCCGAACTGATGAACTGACAAACTGAGAAACTGACGAACTTATTATGCCCCGCGAAATCATCACCTTCCAGTGCACTGAGTGCAAGGACCGGAACTACTCGAAGACCAAGAACAAGAAGACCACCACCGAGCGGCTGGAGATGAGCAAGTTCTGCCCCAAGTGCCGCAAGCACACGCCGCACAAGGAAATCAAGTAGAATAGGTGTGAGGGTGTTACCCTGGCGCCTAGAACAGGGGCGTAGGTTTAACGGCAGACCAGCGGTCTCCAAAACCGCGAGTGGGGGTTCGAATCCCTCCGCCCCTGCCAGGTTGAGACTGGGTGAGAGACGTCATGCCGGAATCCAAAGACGAGCAACCGAAGAGCTTCCTCGAAAGGGTTCAGCAGTGGCCCGCCATCACGAGAGAATACGTGGACGGGCTGCGGACCGAGATGAAGCGGGTGACCTGGCCCACCAAGAAGCAGGTCCAGTCGACCACCGCCGTGGTGATCCTGACGGTGTTCGGCTTCGCGGCCTACTTCAAGGTCGTGGATGAGATCCTGGTGCGCGCCCTGAACGGCGTGCAGAAGACGTTCACCAAATAGGCGGTATCGACATGCAAGACCAAGAGCGGTCGTTTTGGGACCCGGCGGGGGAGAGTGCGGAACCGTCGCCTCCCGCCGAGAACGGGGCAGCGAGCGCCGAAGCGCCCGCCCCGGAGGCGGAACTGCCGCCCTCCACCAAGAACTGGTACATCATCCACACTTATTCGGGTTTCGAGCAGAAGGTGGCCGATTCCCTGCGCAGCCGCGCCGAGGCGTTCGGGTTTGCCGAACAGATCGGGCAAGTCCTGATCCCCACCGAAGAAGTAGTGCAGCTCCGCGGAGGGCGCAAGGTCACCAGCAAGCGGATGATCTATCCCGGGTACGTGCTGGTCGAGATGGAGATGAGCGACGACCTGTGGCACCACGTGAAGAATACGCCCCGCGTGACCGGCTTTGTCGGCGGCGGAACTCACCCGGTGCCGTTGACTGCCGATGAAGTGAACTCCATCCTGTACCGCCAGGCGTCGTCGGCCGATCGCCCGCGCCCGGCGATGAATTTTGAGAGAAACGAGACGGTTCGCATCGTCGACGGTCCCTTCACCAACTTTTCCGGCAAAGTGGACGAAGTCAACTCCGAGCGCAACACGCTGCGCGTCCTGGTGACGATCTTCGGACGCGCCACGCCGGTGGAGTTGGATTTCCTGCAAGTAGAGAAAACCTAGGAAGCTTTCATGGCGAAAAAAATAACGGCGCAGGTCAAACTGCAGATTCCGGCGGGCAAGGCCACGCCGGCGCCCCCGGTGGGCACGGCGCTCGGTCCGCAGGGCGTGAACATCATGGATTTTTGCAAGGCGTTCAACGCCAAGACGTCGGCCAAGGACCAGGAAGGCCTCATCATCCCGGTCGTGATCACCATTTTCTCCGACCGAACGTTCACGTTCATCACCAAGACGCCCCCGGTGCCCGTGCTGATCAAGCGCGCGGTGAGTCTGGCGAAGGGCTCGGCCGAGCCTCACAAGAACAAGGTTGGCAAGATCACCGAGAAGCAGGTGGAAGAGATCGCCAAGATCAAGATGCCGGACCTGAACTGCTTCACGCTGGATGCCGCCATGCAGTGCGTGAGGGGCACCGCCCGCAGCATGGGCGTGGACGTGGTGTAGACGTCAGAAACCCTGACGCCGGGCGCGCCGCTCTTGCCATGAAAACCCGGACTCTGGTCCTGGGGGTATGCGTCGCCCTCCTGTTGTCCTGCGGCGCGCGCTCCTCGCGGCTCAATGCCCGCCGTGACGTCCACTCCTTCTCCCGTCCCGATCAGGTGCAAGTGAAGTTCGTCGACCTCGACCTGGAGGTGTTGTTCGACCGCAAGGTCCTGAAGGGCACGGCCACGCTCCAGTTTGATCGCTGGGTCTCCGCAGCGCCTCTCATCCTGGACGCCCGCAACCTGCGGATCGAGAAAGTGGAGCTGGCCGGCGAGGACGGGCCCTGGGCGCCGGGAACCTACACGCTGGGGGCCGCGGATCCGATTCTGGGCGCCCCGCTGACCATCCCGCTGACCGGGAGCGCGGCCAGGGCGCGCGTGCACTATTCGACCCAGCCCGGCGCCACCGCGCTCCAGTGGCTGGAGCCTGCTCAGACCGCGGGCAAACAGCAGCCCTTTCTCTACACCCAGTCGCAGGCGATTCACGCGCGAAGCTGGATCCCCTTGCAGGACACGCCCGCCGTGCGCACGCGCTATCGCGCCACCATCCACACCCCCAAAAACCTGCTGGCGGCGATGAGCGCCCACAACGATGCCAGCGGGCAGCGGAACGGCAACTACACCTTCTTCATGCCCGCTCCGATCCCCTCCTACCTGATCGCGCTGGCGGTGGGTGACCTGGAATTCCGCTCGCTGGGTGCGCGCACCGGCGTTTACGCCGAGAAGGCCGTAATCGATCGCGCCGCCCGGGAGTTTGAGGACACCGAAAAGATGCTACGGGCGGCGGAAGGGCTCTTTGGCCGCTACCGCTGGCCCCGCTACGACCTGCTGGTGCTGCCGCCCAGCTTCCCGTACGGAGGCATGGAGAATCCCTGCCTGACCTTCGCCACCCCCACCATCATCGCCGGTGACAAGAGCCTGGTGTCACTGGTGGCTCACGAGCTGGCGCATTCCTGGGCGGGCAACCAGGTCACCAACGCTACCTGGAGCGATTTCTGGCTCAACGAGGGTCTGGCCGTCTACGCGGAGCTGCGCGTGGTGGAGCAGGTCTATGGACCGGCGCGGGCCGGGATGCAAGCCGTTCTCGGCCGCCGGAAGCTGGCTCAGGAGCTGGCGCGCCTCCCCGCGCCCGAACAGATCCTGCACATCGACCTGGCAGGCCGCGATCCGGACGACGGCTCCACCGACATCCCCTATGAGAAAGGGTCGCTCTTCTTCCGGCAGCTCGAGGAGGCCTTTGGGCGTCCGGCCTTTGACGACTTTCTCAAGCGCTACTTCGAGCACTTTCGTTTCACCAGCATCACCACCAGCATCTTTCACGACTTCCTCCGCAAGCAGTTGCTGAGCAAGAAAGCCTCGGCCAACGTGCCGGTGGACCAATGGTTGTATCGGCCCGGCCTGCCCACCGGCGCGCCCCAGCCCCGGTCGGAGGCGTTTGCGAAGATCGACGCGGGCGCGCCGCCGGGCCCGTCGTGGAGCCCGCAGGAGTGGCTGTACTTTCTCAACCGGCTGCCGCCGCGGATGAGCCCGGCCGAAATGCGCGCGCTCGACCAGGCCCACCACCTGACGCAGACCGGCAACGCCGAGATCCTCTGCCAGTGGCTCACGCTGGCCATCCGGCACAACTACGAGGCGGCCTGGCCGCGCCTGGAAGAATTCCTCGCCACGGTCGGGCGGCGCTACTACGTGAAGCAGCTCTTCGAAGAGCTGGTGAAGACGCCGGAAGGCAAGGCGCGCGCCGCGGCGATCTACCGGAAGGCGCGCCCCCTATACCATCCCATCACGGCGGCGGCGGTCGACGCGTTGTTGAAGTGAGAGCCGCTCAGCGTACGACGACGTCACCCGTTTCCACTATCCCCGAGAACGTCGCGGGGCTGCCGAATAAGTCAAACTGATCCAGCCCCGGCGTATTGGCATAGGACACCGTGACGGAGAAGACATCGGCGCCTGCTCCAGGGGTTGCGTTGTCCTGAGCAAACGCGGTGAACGGTACACTCTCCGACAGCGTTGTCGAGGTTCCGTCCGGAAACCGCAAGCGCACGGTGGAGAGCATGGTTCCGGAGATGGCAACGGTTCTGGCAAGGCTATTGATCGTGAACGTGTCGACTGTCTTGCTCTCCATGAACATCTGGATGACCGTGCCGTCGGGGAAGACCGCGTGGCCGATCTTGCACTGTACATGAGCGTTGCTGAACTGGAATTCGGTGCGGATATCCCCCAGAAGATAGGTTCCGCCTCCACTGGCGTGACTGGCCCCTCCTTCAGCCAACACAGTGGCCATGAGCATAGACCAGAAGATCCTCATCCCTTCTTTACCTCCTTCCTTGCCGCTTGCTGACGCTCCGCCGCGGAGCCGCGAGCGTCAGCGAGCGGTCAGGCCTCCTACTTGGTCACGTGGAAGACCGTGCGGTTGAGATTCACACCGGGCAGCGGAGGATTCGCGCTCCAGTAGGTCACGAAGGCCTTGGTCGCGATGACCCCCTCGGCAATCCCGTTC
>JACOSH010000520.1 GCA_016178945.1 Acidobacteriota bacterium | reverse complement strand
ATGGCCCTCAACAATGGCAGCGACGTGGCGACGGTTTTCACGGTGCTGGTCTGCGCGGGCGGTTTCGGATTCCTGCTTCCGGACCGCGTCCTGAAGCCGCTGATCAAAGCCCGCTCCAGCCGGATTCGCCGCGCCGTGCCCGCCGCGCTGGACCTGATGGTCCTGAGCGTGGAGGCCGGCCAGTCGCTCAACCTGGCGGTGCTGGACGCCGCCAACGAGCTGCGGGAGTCCTACCCGGACCTTGCCGCGGAGCTGGCCCAGGTCCATCTGGAATTGCGCGCCGGCAAGTCGCGCCAGGACGCGCTGTACAAGCTGGGCCAGCGTAACCAGGAGCCGGAGCTGCGCAAGCTGGCCAACGTCCTGATCGACGCCGACCGCTTCGGCTCCAGCCTCGGCCCGGCCCTGCGCACGCATGCCAAGTACCTGCGCAACCGCATGAAACAGCAGGCCCAGGAAACCGCCCGCCGGGTCGCGGTGAAGCTGGTCTTCCCGGTGTTCTTCCTGATCTTCCCCTCCGTGCTGCTGGTGACCCTGGGTCCGGCGGTCATCAAGATGACCACCCAGTTGAAGGGCTTCATCGGGGATCTGTAAGTAACGGCCTCGTTGACCGCCGCGGTCGCGTGGCCTAGCCGGCCCCTGGCAACGGTCAGTCGCAAGGACTCGTCGATCAGGGCCGGGACGTACGATTCAAGCGGCGTCGCGCGTTTCGACGTGCAAACGTTTTCCGAGCGCCGCAAGCGCCGCTTCGATCCGATCAAGCCGGGAGTTGTGGCGGAGAGAGAACAACCGTTCGATGTGCGTCTTCGGTATTCCAATTCGGCGGGCCAATTCCGCTTTCCTCACGCCCGACGCTAGGAACGCAGTGTAGAGGTCGACCTTGGCGGATTGCAGAGCCGAGAGCGGGACGGAGCGGTACTTCGCCCCGCGGGGCCGCGACGGCGCGGGCAGGCGTTTGCCCTCCCGGATGTAGTCGCCAATGGTCAGCGTGAGGAGATCTTGCGCCATCTCCATTGTTTCCTCAACGGTTTCCCCTTGTGTGACGCCGGAACCGAAATCCGGAAAGGTCACGACGTAGCCGCCAGACTTTCGGTCGGGTTCGAACACTAGGTAATTGGACCCGACATCGTGGAATGTGCAGATACCGGGATGGCAAGGTGCGGCGGCCGTGCGGGCCTCGCGCTCAAAGCGGGCGGTGAATTCGGATTTGGAAACCTTGAGCGCGATCTCGCGGCCGAGGCGGGTGTCGGGCTTTGTACACCTCGCCCATGCCGCCTGCGCCGGGCGGCGAGAGAATCTCGTAGGGTCCGAGTTTGTCGCCTGTGGAAAGCGGCATGGAAGTTCATCTCGGTTTAGACCATCCCGAGAAGACCCACCCCGGCTTCCGGCGCCGGACGTTCGGGAGTGCAATTGGGTGTTGTCGCTACTGAGTGTCGGCGGAAGGCCCGTAGATCCCCGGGATCTTCCCGCCCATCGGGCGCAGGTACGTACTGAGCTGGCCGCGGTGGTGGACCGAGTGCTTGGCCGCCATGGCAAGAAAACTGATTCCGGGCGCCTGGATCATACCGAGCAGGTCGATGACGTTGGTTAGCTTGTCGCCCGGCAGGGCGCGTACGCGATCCAGGGCCGCTGGAACCTTCTCTTTGTAACGGGCGGCGGCGTCGGCCGGGTTCATGATGCCGCAGGCATCAGAATCGTCGGGCGGAGGCGTGAATTCGCCGTTCGCGATGCAGTTCAGCAGCCACTCGTCTTCAAGCGTGATGTGCCGGACGAGTCCGAGTGCGGACTTGGCCTTCAGGTCCGGCCGGTAGTCAAGGTGGCCGGCCGGAACAGCCTCGATGACGCGCAGGGTTGTCTGCATTTCGTTGGCGAAATCGGCGATCAGAAAATCAGCTACACTTTTGGCTTCGTTGGAATTCATGAGGATGCTCCTGTTCCTTGATCTCGATGTGCTTGTGGTCTCTTGGCCGGCCGCCTTGACTGTGGCGCCCTGCCTTATACCCGGATGTGTAACGACCAGCCTCCCTGTTACACACAAAAGTATGTCCTCTTAACGCTTCGCGTCCGTTACTGCCGCCAGCACCCGGTCAATCGCCTCCCCGTGCGTCAGCCTCGGCCCGTCCAATATATTCCACGCCGTGAACACGATCACGATGTCGTACTCCGGTGGCTCGAATGCACTTACAGCGCCGCGACCGTGAGGGAGCGGTTGCCGATGGCTTTTCACATCTGCCGGCGGTTCTCTCACCTCGCTCCCGCCGGAATGCGGTGTTTCAAATCTTCGAACCAGTGGAGCACCACTTGGATCTGCCGGACGGGTTCGCCGATGGCGGGCTTCAACAGGATGAAATGCTGCCCGTCCGGCGTGACGGCATACGTGGCGGCAAGAAGGCCAGTGGCAGGCTGATATTTCCGCTCGAAGAGCAGGTGCGGCGAGCCCGCGCCAAAGGAAGGCTGCGTGACCACATCCACGGCCATCACCTCCATCACATCGCCGTCTCCTTTTGGTTTGCGATAGAAGATCTCTTTTCCGTTGGACGCCCAAAGCGGCTCCGTGCCGCCCGACGTGGAGATCTGCCGCCTTACGCTGCCTTCCGGGAACTGAGCCACGAAGACCTGCGCCTCACCGGATTCGTTCGAAGCGTAAGCGACCCACCGTCCGTCCGGTGAAAACGCCGGCTTGTCCTCGTGAAACGGTGTTCGAATCCAGGCCTTCGGCTGCATCGTGCCCCCGTCTTCCAATGGCATCAGCCAAAGATCGCTTCCGGTCGCCGGGTGCTGTTCGGTGAAGATCAGGACCTTGCCGTCGGGCGAAATCGCCGAGGGGTAGCGCGGGTTTTCCGCCTTGGTCAGCAGTTGCGGCGTGCCGCTGCCGTCCGCGGCCTTCCAATAGATCGATGAGGGCGCGCCGCGCGCCGAACCGTAAGCCACGCGGGATCCGTCGGGCGTCCACACCGGAGACTGCTCATCGCCCCCCTCGAACGTGAAACGCGGCGCAGTGCCGCTATTCAGATCCAGGATATGAATATCGTCGTTGGCCTTGAAAGTTCGAAGGGCCAGTCGCTGGCCATCCGGGGAGAGCCGCATCTCCCCGACTGCCAGCTTTACGTCGAAATTCTTTTCCTCGCTGCCATTGCGGGCGACCATCACGATGCGGGAACGGCCCTCCGACATTCGGCCGGCCAGATACGCCAGGGTTCCGGTCTGGGAGACGGCGTACTGAGCGGTTCCGTCGGAGGCGGCCATTTGCACGCCTTCCACTACGGGGAGCGCAGGCCCTTGCAGCTTGCCCTGAGCCGGATCGAAAGGGGCCGCGAGAAGCCGGCCGTCGTAAGCATAGACCAGGTGTCCGGTGGGCAGATACCGGGCGCAGGCGCCGCCGGCGATCAAGGTCTTCGCTCCGCTTCGTCCCCGAGGCGCCAGGAAGATCTGGGCCTCGTTGAACGACGCAATGGAATCGGGACCAACTGTAAAGAGGATGGAGTCAGGCAAGACCTGCGGCCAAAGGTAGCTGCTTTCGTTCTTCGCCGCGTCGGGTTTCAGGAAAACCTCGGCTTTGCCCCCATCCGCCGGTACGCGCGCAATCCCGAAAGTATAGCCGGGACTGAAGGTGATGGAGTTGTCGGGATTCCACGAGGCTCCGGTTGGCAATGGTCCGGAATCGCAAATCACGGTGGGTGATCCGCCGTCAACCGGGATCTTCTTCAGCTTACCGTCGGCGGCGAACCCCAACCACCTGCCGTCGGGCGAGAAAAATGGATATAGGCCCCCCTCGGTACCAGCCAGCGGCTTGATCTCGAATTGGTCCAGCCGGCGCAGACACAAGCGGGTCGTGTCGCCGTGCCGGCTGGTATACACCAGCCGGGAGCCGTCCGGCGAGATGGCGAACAAATGCCCTCCAATGTCCCAAGGAAGCGGATCGGCATCCGGAAGATCGATCGACAGCCGCTCGACCTGCGCCGGCGTACTCCCACCCCTATGCGCGGACCAGAACGCGAATCCGGCGGCTATCGCGCAGAGCGCCGCCACCGCCCACGGCAGCCTGGCTGGGCGGACATTCCCTTGCGGCGGGACTTCCATTGCGCTCTCCGGATGCACGAGGCATCCCTGGATCGCGATCCGCGCCTCGCCGATGTCGCGCAGGCGGGTCTTGACATCCCGATCCAGACAGCGCAGCAATAGATCGCGAACCGGCCTGGGTGTTTCCTGCGGCAAACGGCTGAAGCCGATCTGGCCCTTCAACACATCCGCCAGGGTGTGGGAGATGGTCTCGCCCTCGAACAGACGCTGGCCCGTGAGGATTTCGAACAGGACCACGCCAAACGACCAGATGTCGGAGCGTTTGTCCACGGGCTTGCCGGCCGCCTGTTCCGGCGACATATAGGCCGCGGTGCCCATGATCATGCCGGCCTGCGTGGCCCGCATCGTGAGCGTAGGTGAGTTGGCGGGGTCCGCGCCGCTCGAAACTGGCTCCTGCCCCACCGCCGCGAGGCCGAAGTCGAGGACTTTGACCGCGCCCTCCGGCGTGACCATGACGTTGCCCGGCTTCAGGTCGCGATGGACGATGCCTTTTTCGTGCGCGGCTTCGAGTGCTTCGGCGATCTGCTTCGCATACTCCAGAGCCGTGGCCAGAGGGATCGGGCCGCGGAGCGTCTCGCCGGGTACGAGTTCCATCACCAGCGCGCGGCCTTCGATGCCGTAAATCTGCGCGATGTGGGGGTGGTTCAGCGAGGCGAGGACTTTGGCTTCTCGTGAAAAGCGAGCCAGCCTGTCCGGGTCCTGAGCGAGGGCATCGTGAAGGACCTTGATCGCGACGTGCCGGTCAAGCTGGGTGTCCTTTGCGCGGTACACTTCGCCCATGCCACCCGCGCCGAGAGTCGAGACGATTTCATAGGGTCCAAGTTTGGCGCCGGCGGACAGGGGCATATAGGGAGATCAGCTAAGTTTACAACGATGGAGGAGCGCGTAGGCGGCGCCATCAGGTAAGGTAGGGAGACGCCTTCCAGCATGCCCCACCGTGCTCAACGAGGGCCATTGACCGCGAACAATGTGGAGGGGTCGTGCACAGCGGTATAGGCGTACGTCTGGCAGTCGAGGGTGAAACGGACCAGGCCAAGCAGTAGTCGCGTTCGAGCACGCTCTCCGGAATGCGACGGCCGCCGGCCTTCGCGAGACGGTTGGCAAGGAGAGAGAGGTTGCGCTGCGGTATCAGTCACGTCCTCCGGACGGCTTCGAGTTCGTCGTGCGACACGGTCACACGAAGGCGCCAGCCAGAAACGTATGCGCCTTCGTTTGGCAGCATGGGATCGAGCACGGCATACGTCGCGCTGAGGGAACGGCGGAGGCGCTCCAGTTCTTCCGGCGCGGCGATCTGGTACAGGTCGAGTAAGTAACCGAGCCGCCTGACGACAGAACCAACCCGCAGGCGAAGGGCATAGTCAATCAGCCGGCCTGGCTTTACGTCATCGCGGCGCATCCAGAGGCCCTTTGCGACCTCGGTGATTCCGCCGCAGTACGCCGGCAGACGCAAACCGTCTATCACGGTTCGTTCCATGTCGCTGACCTTTACCGGCTCCTGTTTTGAGACCCAGTGAATCGTCACGCCGAAAGCATCCTCGTGGCGGATGAGAACAAAACGAAACTCGGCGCCATGCATGGTTCTGTTCCGAAGGCGCCTTTGTGGTGCTGGTGAAGATTACGAACTGCGGCTGCGTGACCATTCGGTGCAGCTCCATGGCTGACGCGTGGGAGATGAAGTACTCGGCGCCGGCTGTCAATTCCCGGGCAACAACATATGGATTCCCGGCGAATTCCGTCGCTCGACCGAGTTCCGGAGGCACCAGCACGAAGAGGCCGGGCTCCAACCTGGATACGACACCTCGAGAGACAGCGTGCCGGATTAAACTCCGTGCCGAGGCCGGCGGCAAGCCCGTGATGCTCTCAACGTCGGCATGGGTGAAGGTGGTCCTCCGCTTTCGTAGAGAGCGGTTATCAATTGGGCAGTCCGGGAGCCAACCGTCTTCGACGGTGCTTTGGATCCGACACTGAGGATCTGGCGGCGAATCGGCATGGGCTCGCATCCACCATAACCTTCGTAGATCGACGTGCGTGGACGAACGGTTGTGGCCCGGAGCGCCATCATAAGGCGATGACCAGCAACGCTGGGCCGGCCGGACGCTGGTCAAGCCGCGTCGCGTACTTCGACGCACAAAAGTTTCCCGAGCGCCGCAAGCGCCGCTTCGATCTGATCCAGCCGGGAGTGGTGGCGGAGAGAGAACAACCGTTCGCTGCGCGTCTTGGGTATTCCAATGCGGCGGGCAAACTCCGCTTTTCTCAGACCTGACGCCAGGAAGGCTGTGTAGAGGTCGACCTTGGCGCATTCCAAAGCCGGGAGCGGGACGGAGCGGTACTTCGCCCCGCGGCGACGCGACGGCGCGGGCAGGTGCTTGCCATCCCGGATGTAGTCGCCAATGGTCAGCATGAGGAGATCTTGCGCCATCTCGATGGCTTCCTCAACGGTTTCCCCTTGTGTGACGCCGTAACCGAAATTCGGAAACGTCACGACGTAGCCGCCAGACTTCCGGTCGGGTTCGAATAATGCCTGGTAGTGCTCCATTGGGTCCTCACAGCTTCAAATCGATCAGGCCAACCCCATCTTCCCTAGCAGCGCGTCATAGCGAGGGTCCCCCCGGAGACAGTGGAAGATGGGGGCCACCTTGATGTGCAGGATGCGGGCATCGCGCTCACCGTAGGCTTTCTCCAGCCACTCGAAGGCCAGGTCCTTTTGCGGAAACCCGAGATAGACCCGCGCGAAGGCGAAGGGGGACACGTAGGCGCGGCCAGCCTGTTCCCCCAGGCGTTCGATGATCTGTTCGGCCCGGTCCAGGCGGTCCGTCACCGCATAGGCGTGGCCGAGCACCGATAGGGTGATCGAAAAGGGCGAGCTCCCGGCCAGCCTCTCCAAGATGTCGATTCCCTCCGCGCTTCTGCCGCAGCCCACGTAGGCGCGCGCCAGTCCCAGCAGGGCCCGGTAGTAGTTGGGATCCACGCGCAGGATGTCGAGCTGCTGCTCGATGGCCAGGTCGAAGCGGCCCTGCATCTCCAGGATCAAGGCGGCGGCCATGCGGATCACCAGCGACAGCGGGTCGAGCTGCTGGGCCCGTCGAATCTCCGCCAGCGCCTCGTCCAGGCGGCCGTGCGACGCCAGATACTCGATGGCGATCCAGTGGCGCGCCGTGGCGTACCCCGGCTTCAACTCGATCGCGCGCCGGTAATGGAGCCGCGATTCCTCCCAGCGGTGCTCGTAGTCGGACAGGACCAGGGCCAGCGAGGCGTGCGCTTCGGAAAGCGTCTCGTCCAGATCCAGCGCGCGCTGGGCGGCCTGCTTGGCCTTGGGCATCAACTCCCGCGGCGGCGCGACCCCATATCCGCCCAGGATGGCGTAGGCGTCGGCCAACCCGGCCCAGGCCGCCGCATAACCGCCGTCCACTTGGATGGCGCGCTCGAAGCACTCGATGGATTGCTGCAGACCCTCCACGGTGCGTTTGTTCCACTCGTAGCGGCCCTTCAGGTACAGGTAGTACGCCTCCAGACTGGCGGGCTTGCCGTGGCCCAGCCGCTCGCCCGGCGTCACGGCCAGATGCAGGAGCAGCGTGTCGGCGATCTTTCGCGCGATTTCCTCCTGGATCGCGAACACATCTTCCACCTGGCGCTCGTAGGTCTCCGACCAGATGTAGACTCCGCTGCGGACGTCGACCAACTGAGCCGTCACGCGCAAGCGGTCGCCGGCCCGGCGCACGCTGCCTTCCAGCACCGAGCCCACCTCGAGTTGCTCGCCGATCTGGCGGATGTCGTGCGGTTTTCCCTTGAACTGATGGGCCGACGGCCAGGCCACTACCCGCAGGCGCTCGAGCCGGGTGAGGGCGTGGATCAACTCCTCGGTGAGGCCGTCGCTGAAGTATTCGTTGTCCGGGTCCGCGCTCAGATTGGAAAAGGGCAGCACGGCCACGGTCGGGACCGCGGGCGGAGCCTTCTCTTCGGGGCGGCGGAAGTCGGGGGCGTAGCGGCCCGTCGAGAACTCGATGCGCACCGGGTCGTCGCGCCCTTCCGTCTCGTAATATTTCTTGATGCGCGAGCGCAGCCGCCGCGCCTCCACGCGCACGATCGGCTCGATGCGCGGGTCGTAGGAGGGCTTGCGGTCGAAAACCTCCACGCCCAGGACATATTCCTTGAGTTCCGCGCCGCGCCCGTCCAGCGCCGTCTCCACCGTGAAGCGGAGGAAGCGGATCAGACGCTCCGAACCGGCGAAAGCCCGGCTGCCCGCGATGCGGTCGAGTTGAGCGCGAACCGCGTCCGGGGGCACCATCTACTTAGACTAGCATTGGCGGTTGACGCCTAGCGCCTTCCCGCCCCGCCGGTGTACACTGTTGAGTCCACCCAAGGAGGATCATGTGCGCGTTTCACGTCTGAGTGTGGTATCCGTCTTCGCCGGCCTGGCGGCGGCGGCCTTCTTCGCCGGCAGCTCCAGCGCCAAGCCGGACGATCTCAAGGAGATTGTCAAGGGCGTCTGGTTCCGGGAAGGGGACCTGATGAAGCACGGCCACTGCAACAACATCATCATCGAGATGAAGGACTACCTGATCGTGGTGGACGCCAACTTCCCGTCCGGCGCCCGGCTGGCCATGGCCGACGCCAAGAAGGTGTCCACCAAGCCGGTGAAATGGGTCTTCGACACGCACCACCACGGCGACCACGCCTACGGCAACGGTGTGTGGACCAAGGCGGGCGCGACCACGCTGGCGTACAAGGGCGTGGCCGAGGAGATGAAACGCTACGAGCCCAAGCGCTGGCAGAGCTCGGTGAAGGAGCGCGAGGATGTGCGCGAGATGAAGCTGGACACCGCCCCGCCGCCGCAGCAGACCTTCGACAAGAGCCCGCACGTGATCGACGATGGCTCGCGCCGGGTAGAGTTCTGGTTCTTCGGATGGGCGCATACGCGCGGCGACGGCTTCGTGTACTTGCCCAAGGAGCAGGTGGTGGCCACCGGAGACGCCGTGGTCAACGGCCCGTATAACTACACGGCGGACGGCAACGTCGGGAACTGGCCGGACGTCGTGAAGAAGGTCCAGAAGCTGAACGCGAAGCATGTGCTGCCGGCCCATGGCGAGGCGGGCGGCCCGGAGATCCTGAGCGGGCAATTGGCGTTCATGGTGGAGCTGCGCAAAGCCGTGCAGTCGGCCATCAAGAGCGGCAAGAAGCTCAACGACCTGGTGGAGATGAAAGGCGAGCAGCCGGTGAAGAGCTCGCTCGCGCTGCCCGACAGCGTGAAACATTGGACTGGGACGTTCCTGGCCGGCCAGGTGAAGGACACCTTCGAGGAGCTCACACAGGGCAAGCCGCACGGCGAGATCTCGGGCGGCAAGTAACGCTACGGGCGCTCGCCCCGCGCCACGCGGGCCGCGATCTCGTCCAGCAACGCGGGGACTTGGGCGATCGAGTCCACCACCGCGTGCGCCCCGGCCAGTTGCATTTTGCGAAACGCCTTGGCCCGCCGGTCTTCGCGCACACGAATCGGCAGCTCTCGAAACTCCGGCCACGAGCAGCCCATCTCGTTGCCGGTTTCAACCACGCCCACCGACCACATCCCGGCGTTGAGCCCTTCCTCGATATCGGCCAGTGTATCGCCCACTTTGACGATCGCCTGCATCGGATACACCTGCATCCGCATGGCGGCCGCGACACACATCCAGGGATGCGGGCGGCCCGAGGGGACCTGGTCCGCCGTCACGATCGCGTCGGGCTCGAAGCCGCGCTTGCGGGCTTCCGGGGCAAGGATGGCCATCATGGAGGCGGTGTACCCGGTGGTGGTCCCGATCTTGAGCCCGCGTCGGCGGAATGCGGCGACCGCTTCGAGCGTGCCGGGTATCAGGTCCGCGTATTGGGGCAGCAGTGCCTTCTGGATCGGCTCGAACTCCTGGTAGAGGCTGTCCAGGTCCGCTTGGTCCGGACGGCGGGCGTGCACGCGCTCCCACTCCCGAGCCACTTCGTCCATCTTCAGCATCAGGCCAATGTGCACCTTCTTGGGCGTGCCCATGGGGCCGCGCGCCCGCTCGGCCGTCACGGCGACGCCGCGGCGGCGGAAGGTCTCGACGAAGGCGGCTACCGGCGCCACGGAGCCGAAGTCGACTACGGTGCCCGCCCAGTCCAGAACCACGGCGCGCAGGGGGCCTTTGTAGGGTTTCTGGAAGGCAAAGCTCATGGGGCGAAAGGACAAGTCTACCAAGCGTTCCCCAATTTTGGCAGAGTACCCTAAGCTTTCGCCTTGGGCCCGCTTCTTCGGCACGCTCCACCCGGCAGTTTGGAACCTGAACTATCCAACTGAACTTCCTACGGTTAGGTAGTAGTACTGTCCCAGGACTTTGGTCGTAATCCCATTGGCCGGTCAATTGCTGCGCTCCCTTGTTTCTCTATAAGTAGGCGGAAGTATGTCCGAGGCAGAAGCTCGCGCGAAAAGCCGGTTCGTACCCCTGGATGGACCCAGATTGGTGGAGTTCCCTTCGGAGCATGCCGCGCTCGCGCACCAGAATCTGACGGACCTGCTGAAGTGGCGGGAGATTGATTTCCAGCCTCGCGTGAACTGGCGGAGTCTGAGCAGCCAGCCGGTGGTCGTTCCGGCGCAAGAACCGCTTGCTGACGCGCGCGGCTCTGTCCCAGAAGAACCAGCCGGTTACCGAGCCGCGACCGTGAGGGAGCCGGAGCCAACGCCGCTGCGGTTTGGAACGGACGAGATGGTGCTGTCCGGGGGGATTCCCGCTGCGGCAAAGATCTGCCTGGTGGCGCTGCTCGTCCTGCTGCCCTTGGGAAAGTTCGGTTATGACCGCTGGAACGCGAGCTCTCCAGCGCCGGCATCGGGCGGCGACCCCTTCCTAGCGGTGGGAGAGGGCGGCTGGTCGACGGAGTGGGCCTCAGACGTGGCCGGCTCCCAACTTGGCCGGCAGTTGACTTTGTACCGGCCTTCGGCCCGGCTGGCGAATTACCGGGTGGACTTCGAGGGGCGGATTCAGCGCGGCGGCTTGGGCTGGGTATTTCGTGCCTCGGACTCCGCCAATTACTATGCCACCAAGATTCGCCTGGACCGGGAAGGGGCGGCCTTCAGGGCCACCCTGGTGCGCTGGGCCGTCATTGACCGGAAGCCGGGTCCGGCCACCGAGAAGCGCATCTCCCTGCCAGCCGGGGCGGAGACAATCTACCGGGTCAGGATGGACGTGGCCGGTCCGAAATTCACTTTCTACCTCCAGGACCAGGCCGTGGACATGTGGACCGACCAGCGGCTGAAGACTGGCGGGTTTGGTTTCATGAACGACCGCAACGAGCAGGGACAGATCTTGCGGGTCCGGATGTCTTACCCGGAGGGCGCCGGCAATCGGAACCGGGCGAGTTCGCCATGAGTGAGGCCAACGAGCGGTGGGTCTGGTCCGACCCCGAGCCAATTGCCGTCCCCGGACCGCCGGACACAGCGTGGAAGTGGGACGAGGCGGACGCACGCGACGAGATTCCGGCAGCGGCTGGGCCGCCGGTCGCCGTGCCGGTTTCAGGTGTACCCGTCCAGGAGGTGCCGGCTGAGGCTGCGCCCGCCGTTGCACCTCCCGCCGTAGCGCCCGCGCCGGAGACGGCCGGGGATTTCGCCGGCCTGGGCCGAATCGAGTTTGACGCTGGGCGTTTCGAGGAGGCTTTGGGGTATTGGGGCCGGGTTGAAGGTGTCGCGGCGCGGTACAACGAGGCGGTGTGCCTGGAGCGCTTGGAACGCTGGCCGGATGCCGCGCACGCCTTTCAGGCGGTGCTCGACCAAGACCCGGACCGGACCGATGCCTGGCTGGGCTTGGGAATCAGCCGGCTGAATCTGGGCGATACCGAAGAGGCATTGGACGCTTTCGAGCGGGTCTTACAACGCGATCCGGAGCAGCGGAAGGCTCTGTTCGGGCGGGCCGTGGCGCTCCATCTGTTGGAGCGCGACGAGGACGCCGAGGGCGCCTACCTGGCGCTCCTGGCCAAGGACCCGAATTCGGAGGAAGCGCTGGGCAACCTGGTGGCTCTGGGGATGCGGCAGAGGTCTCCGGCGCTGATTCGAGAGTACGCGGAGCGTCTGCTGGCCGCCAATCCCCGCTCCCAAGCCGCGCTGGAGGGGATGGCGACGGCTGCGTTCGTGTCCCGGGACTACCACCGTGCGTCGATGTATTGCGCGCGGCTGGTAGGAGCCGAACCGGAATCCTTCGAAGGCTGGTTCGATCTGGGGGTGGCCTGCCAGGAGTTGTCGCGCCTGGACGAGGCCGAGCAAGCCTACGCCCAAGCTATCCGCCTGCGCCCCGATTCGGAGCAGTGCTACCTGAATCTGGGAACCGTGCGGCAGGTCCGGGGCGATATCGCCGGGGCGCGCTCCGCCTACGAACGCGCCGCCGAAATCTCCCCGGGCTCGAACCGGATTCTGGTGAAGGCGCTGGTCGCGCTGCTGCCCTGACAGCCACCGCTCCGTCACCGTCGCGGCTCGGCAACAGAGCCGCGCGCGTAAGCAAGCGGTGCAAAGTTCGCAGTACAATACGGGCCTATGCACCGTCACACGAGGCGCGAGTTCCTGCCGTTTCTCTGCGGCCTGGCCGCGGCCAGAGCGCAATCCCAACGCTACGACCTGCTGGTGAAGGGCGGGCGCGTGGTGGATCCGTCGCAGGGGCTGTCGGCGCCGCGCGACATCGCCATCGCGGCCAATAAAGTCGCGCGCGTGGCGCCGGATATCCCGGCCGCCGAGGCCAGCCTGGTGTTGGATGCGCGGGGCAAGATCGTCACGCCGGGTTTGATCGACCTCCACGTGCATGTCTATGACGGCGTCGCGCCGCTGGGCATTCCCGCCGATCCCGCCTGCATCGCCAAAGGAGTGACCACGGCGCTGGACGCCGGTTCCTCGGGCGCCCACACCTTCCCCGGCTTCCGCCGCCTGGTGATCAACACGGCGGAGACCCGCGTGTACGCGCTGCTTAACATCTCGGTGGTGGGACAATCGACGCTGTCGGAGGACAACCCCTGGGGAGAGCTGCTCGACCTGCGCTACGCCAACCCCAAGCTGGCCATCAAGACCATCGAGCGCAATCGCGACGTGATTCTGGGGGTGAAGATCCGGCTCACGCGCAACATCGCGGGCGACCACGATCTGGCGGCGCTCAAGCTGGCGCGCGAAGCGGCCGATGCGGTCAGGCTGCCTCTGATGGTCCACATCGGCGGGTCGGCGTCGCCGGTGCCGGAGATCCTGAAGCTGCTCAAAAAGGGCGACGTGATTACGCACTCCTTTCGCGGCGGCGAGGGCGGTATCCTGGACGGGCGCGGGCGCGTGCTGGCGGAGGTGCGCAAGGCGGTGGAGGGGGGTGTGCGGCTGGACATCGGGCACGGGGCCGGCAGCTTCTCCTGGCGGACGGCGGAAGCGGTGTTGAAGCAGGAATTGCTGCCGGGCACTATCTCCAGCGACGTGCACCAGTTCAACGTTGCCGGACCGGTGTTCGACCTGGCGACAACCCTATCCAAGTTTCTGCACCTGGGACTCACGCTGGAGCAGGTGATTGAGCGGGCCACCACCAATCCCGCCCATACCTTCGGATTCCCGCAGGGACTTGGCACGCTGCGCGAGGGCGCGGAGGCGGATGTGGCCGTGTTTCAGATGGCCGAGGGCGATTTCGAGATGCGCGACGCTCACGCCGAGGTGAGGGTGGCGCACCGGAAGCTGGTTCCGGTGACCACGGTGAAGGCGGGGCGCATTTACGGCTCGGCGTCGATCCCGGTGGTACGGGCATGAGGATCGCCAAGGTCGAAGCCCTGGCCATCTCGATCCCCTTGCGGGCGGCGGTTTCCGACGCGGTCCGGCGCATCACCCACCGCGACCACCTGATCGTGCGGATCACCACCGAGGAGGGGCTGCGCGGCGAAGGGTTCACCCTGGGCTACGACGGCAGCTTGGCCATGGTATCGCTGGTCGACGCGATCTACCGGCCGATTCTGGAAGGCGCAGACGCGCTGGCGTCCGAATACCTCTGGGCGGAGATGTACCGCCAGTCGATCCAGGCCGGCCGGCGCGGCGCCGCGCTGCGCACGATCTCGGCCCTCGACATCGCGCTGTGGGACTTGCGCGGGAAGGCCGCGCGGATGCCCGTGATGCACCTGCTGGGCGTTCACGGCACGCAACTGCGCTGCTACGCCACGGGCGGCTACTACCGGGAAGGACAGACGCTGGAGGAACTGGCGCGCGAGTATCGAGGCTATGTCGAGCAGGGCTTCACCGCGGTGAAACTGAAGGTGGGCAAATTCGCGGCGCGGGACGACGCCGAGCGGCTGCGCGCCGTCCGCGGCGCTGTGGGCGACAGCGTCGATATCCTGCTCGACGCCAACGGCGGCTGGGCGGATTCCCATACGGCCATCGCGGCGCTCAGGCGGCTGGAGGAGTTTCGCCCCTACTGGATTGAAGAGCCGGTGCGGGCCGACAACCTGGCGGCGATGGCGCGGATCGCCGAAGCGCTGGACTGGCCGGTGGCCACCGGCGAACTGGAATCGACCCGCTGGGCCTTCGCCGAGCTGCTGGCGCGGAAGGCGGCCGACATCCTCCAGCCGGATGCCACCGTGGTCGGCGGCGTGGGGGAATGGCTGAAAGTCGCCCATATGGCGGCGGCGTTCGATGTCCCCATCGCGCCCCACTACAACTGGGATATCCACACCCAGCTCGTGGCGTCGATTCCGAACGGCCTGTTCATCGAATATTTCGTCCGCGGCTCGGACGTCAAGGTGTTCGACGAAGTGCTGGAGAACCCCATCTACCCGGAGAACGGCTATATCCGGCCGCGCACCGGGCCGGGATTCGACATCCGGCTGCGCGAGGACAAGATCGAGGAGTACCGGATTGGCTGACAAACCGCTGAACATCGCCATCATCGGCCAGGGGTTCATGGGCCGCGCCCACTCGAACGCCTACCGCCAGGTGAAGCATTTCTTCGATGTGCCGCTGGAGCCGCGCCTGAAAGTGATCTGCGGCCGCAACCCGGAGAACCTGGCCAGGATCGCGGCCACCTGGGGCTGGGAGGAGACTTCCACGGACTGGCGCGCGGTGGTGGAGCGGCCCGATATCGACGTAGTGGATGTGGCGGCGCCGAATTCGCTGCACGCCGAGATGGCCCTCGCCGCGGCCATGGCGGGGAAGATTGTGCTGTGCGAGAAGCCGCTGGCCGTTTCGGTGGAGGAGGGCGAGCGCATGGCGGAGGCGGTACGCGGCGCACCCAACATGGTGTGGTTCAATTACCGGCGGGCGCCGGCCATCGCCTTCACGCGGCGGCTGGTGGAGGAAGGCCGCATCGGGCAGGTGTTCCACTACCGCGCCACGTATCTGCAGGAGTGGGGCAACGACCCGACCCGTCCTCCGGGCTGGAAGCTGCGGCGCTCTGAGGCGGGCTCCGGTGTGCTGGGCGATCTGCTCAGCCACCTGATCGATACCGCGCTCTACCTGAACGGCCCGATCCGCGAAGTGTCGGCCATGATGCACACCTTCGCCGCAGGCCGCGACGTGGACGACGCCACCCTGCTGCTGGCGCGCTTCGCCAACGGCAGCGTCGGGACCTTCGAGGCGACGCGCTACGCGGTAGGCTGCCGGAACCGCAATGCCTTCGAGATCCACGGCTCCCGCGGCATGGCCCGCTTCAACCTGGAGGACCTGAACCGGCTGGAGTTTTTCGACGCCGGCGACGCCCGCAATCTGCAGGGCGGCCGCAACCTGCTGGTGACCGGCCCCGATCATCCCTACGCAACCAACTTCTGGAAGCCGGGCCACATCATCGGCTACGAGCACACCTTCATCGCCGCACTGGGCGATTTTCTGGGCTGCCTGTCAAGCGGCGCGGGGTTTCATCCCGACTTTGACGATGCGCTCGGCGTGCAGCGGGTGCTGGCGGCGGTGGAGCGGTCCGCGTCCGAGCGGCGCTGGTGTACGGTAGAGTAAAGGAATGTTCACCTGGATCTGCGACAAGTGCGGCAAGGAATGCCCGCCCACCGCCAGCGAATGCCCGCACTGTGCGGGGAAAGGCAGCGCGGACACCACCACCGCCGTGGTCGAAGAGCCGAAGCCGTCCGGCGACATGGCGGCGTTGCGCGGGAGCCTGGCGGCCGCGGAGCGCCCCCGCCGCGCCGGGCTGCCGACCTGGCTGATGAGCATTATCTTCACGCTGGGGTTTGCCGGGCTGCTCGGAGGCGTTTTTTACGTGGTCCAGATGAAGAAGGACCAGCCGGAGGCCGCGGCCACGCCGGCGCCGGCCGCCCCCCAACGTCCCGCCGTGACCGAAGCCAGGGCGGTTCCCAAGTCCAATCCGATGCAGCGACACCTGGAGATCTCCGGTATCCGGCTGCTCCAGGACAAGTCCAAGAAGACCGAGGTGCACTTTGTGGTCGTGAACCATTCCGGCGCGGAGTTTTCCGATCTGAGCGCAACGGTTTCGTTGATCGCCCGGACCACCAAGCAGACCGATGTGCCGGTCGGTACCTTCAAGTTCAAGCTGCCGCTGCTGGGCCCTCACGGATCCCAGGACCTTACCGCCACGCTGGACACGACGCTGCAGGTCTACGAGATTCCGGATTGGCAGAATCTGCGCGCCGAAGCCGTGTTCAGCGCGCCGTAGGGTTCTTCCGGCTCCACTCGCGAATGGAGCCGATCTCCTCCCGAGGGATATGCAGAAACTCGAGGAACTCCTGGTGCTCGTCGGGCGCGGAGTGTTCGAACTCGACATGCCAGCGATGCATGGCCTCCTCGCTGAAGCCCGACGCTTTCATAATGGAGACCCACTTTTCCTTGGTAATCACCTTTGTCCTCCTGAATGAATCCTTGTGTTGTAAGAGCCTCAAAATAGCCTGTTGATGGCCGCGCAGCGTCTCGATCTCGGCGCCCAGCTCCAGCAACCGCCGCTGGAGCACCGAGGCCGCGTCGTTTTCCGGACGGTCCAGAATCGCCCGGATGTCGCCCAGCCGCAGGCCCGCATCCCGGTAGATGCAGATCTGCTGAAGGCGGTGCAGATCCTTCTCCCCATACCGGCGGTAGTTGGCGTCACTGCGCGAGGCGGGTTTGAGCAGCCCGCGGGATTCGTAGTAGAGCAGCGTGCCGCGGCTGAGGCCGCAACGTTGGGCGAGCTTGGAAACGGTGAACATACGGCCAGTTCCTACTATGAACCCTACAGCCATAGACAGGTCAAGAGGTTTGCGGGTACAATTCAAGCCATTGGAGAAGGTATGCGAAACATGAGGAACCTCTTGCTTGCCACGCTGGCGCCGCTAGCGGTGGGCTTCGCCCAGGCGCCGGCGGCGCGCATCAAGATCGATACGGACCGGGCGATTGGCGAAGTCCATCCCCTGGTCTTCGGGAACTTCGCCGAGCATCTCGGCCGCTGTATCTATGGGGGGCTGTATGAAGAGGGCAGCCGCCTGTCGGATGCGGACGGCTTCCGGAAGGATGTCATGGAAGCCATCAAAGGGCTGGGCGTGACCATGCTTCGCTGGCCCGGCGGCAATTTCGTTTCCGGATACAACTGGAAGGACGGCATTGGTCCCCGGCAACTGCGGCCGGTGCGGCCGGAGGGGGCCTGGGGCGCGCTGGAGCCCAATACCTTCGGCACCGACGAGTTTTTGAAGTACGCCGAGCGGGCGGGCGTCGAGCCCTACGTCTGCATCAATGCGGGGCTGGGCACGGTGGAGGAGGCGCGCCAGTGGGTGGAGTACACCAACGAGGCGCGCGACACCTACTGGGCGCAGCAAAGGCGCAAGAACGGCCGCGATAAGCCGTACGGCGTGAAGTATTGGGGCCTGGGCAACGAGATCGATGGGCCCTGGCAGCTCGGGCACAAGAACGTGGAGGATTACACCAAGTTCGCGCTGGAGGCGGCCAAGGCCATGCGGAGGGTGGACGGCTCGATCAAGCTGATCGCCAGCGGCTCCAGCAACTTCCGACCCGGCTGGGATTGGATAGGCTGGAACCGGACCGTGCTGGAGAAGCTGCGGAACGATATCGACTACATTTCGCTCCACACCTACATCGGCAACCGGTCGAACAATTTCGAGGAGTTTCTGGCGGTGTCGGCCGACATCGACCATCGCATCGAAGTGGTCGCCGGGCTCATCAAGGCGGCGCAATCCGGCCTGCCCAACCCGCGTCCGATCACGATCGCCTACGACGAGTGGAACGTCTGGTATCGCGCGCGGGGATCGAGCGAGTTCGCCACCGGTTCGACCCGCCTGGAGGAGATCTACAACTATGAGGACGCTCTGGCGATGGGGATGTTCTTCAACTCCTTCATCCGCCACGCCAACATCGTGAAGATGGCGAACCTGGCGCAGATCGTCAACGTGATCGCGCCCATCTTCACCAACAAGGAGGGCCTGTTCCTGCAGCCGATCTATTTCCCGATCGCCGAGTACGCCAAGCAGCGGGGCAATACGGCGCTGGATCTTTGGGTGTCGTCGCCCACCTACCGTGCCGGGCAGCGCGGGACGCTCCCCTACCTGGACACGTCCGCGACGTATGACCCGAAGTCCCGGACCGTATTCCTCAACGTGCTGAACCGGAGTGAGAAGATGGATATTGCCACGCGGATTGACAACGTGGAGGGCAGACTCTCCGGCGACGCGGAGGCGTGGGAGATGAACCACGCCGATCTGAAAGCGGTCCATACCTTCGGCGACGATCGCAAGGTGCGCCCCGCGACCCGGAAGGTATCCTCCGGCGGACAGGGGTTCAGCTACACGTTCCCCAAGCACTCGCTGACGATTCTCAAGCTGAAGTTAGAGAGCTAACGGTCGATCCGCTACTTGAAGAACCGCGGATCATACTGAAATGCTTCGACAGAATGCAGCCGAATCCTTGAGGACTCGGTATGCTGAGAGTTGATCAGCCAGTTCGATTCGGCCGGAACGAGAGCCGAAGGAACGACGAGGATGGCCGCTCGGGCGTAGCGGACGAAGCGATCGCCGATCCCGGTGAGTTCCGGCGGCGAGGGACTTTGGCGCCAGTTTGACGGCAAGTGCTTTAGGGTAATCGAGGTCCGTGAGACAGTGTCCGGAACCTCCGCTGTGACTACGACAAGGTCCTTTGGCGGATCATCACGGTCTATGTGGATGAAGTATTCGATCATCGCCAGCGACAGATGCCCGGCTGTGTATGCGAGACGAGTGCCGACGCTGGACCAGCGCCCGCCAAAACGGTACGCGCCCTCTCCGTTGAGCGGGTTTTTCGCATAAGGTTTGCGCAGGATTCGGTAGACCCGAGTCAACTGACTCCGCCGTAGGCAATTCGGCCGAGAACGTTTTCGACCGCTCGCGCCCCCAGTTCGGTATCCGTCAACTGGAGCGGCGTACTGCCGCCGAGAGCCCGGTTCGGCCGTTTTAGCCACCGGGTTGCAGCCTGGTCATCGCCCAGGTAGTGTTTCGCCAAAGCAATGATGCGCGCCAGCCGGTAAAGGCGATCCGATTCGTGCCGCGCCAACCGGCCTTCTCGGCGCCTCCGTTGAAGGCTGCGCGGCGATAGATCGAGACTTGCCGCCAACTCTTTCAAAGTGAGTCCGGCGGCGGACATCACCTCCTCGACAACGGTCTGAGGAAAGCCCTCCCGAATGACGCCCCGCAGATCAGTCTCGGTCCGAACGGACCGGCCCAGAACCGGCTCGCCACCCAGTTCTTCGATAACGGCGCGGAGTTCGTTTACCATGCTGTCGCTCATTGTAGCGCCAAATGGCGCAGCGCGTCAATGCGGGCCTTTTGCCAGGTTCAAACGGGAGGCTGCTGGAAGGATGGCGCCGCTTGCTTACGCGCGCGGCTCTGAAAGTGCGCTCAGCACGAATGGCGCCGAGCCGCGAACGTACCCTGGCCCAGCAGATGCGGGCCGCGCTCAAGTACTATTCTTAAGTACGGCGATGAGAATCCACTTTCCACTCTCCCTGTTGGCTGCGGCGGGGCTGGCCTCGGCGCAGCCCGTCGCGATCGAGGTCGACGCCGCGAAGTCCCTCGGGCCGCTCAAGCCGGTATGGAGCTTTTTCGGCTATGACGAGCCGAACTACACCTACATGAAGGACGGCCAGAAGCTGCTGTCCGAGTTGGCGGCGCTGAGTCCGGTGACGGTGCACGTCCGCGCTCACAACCTGCTGTCGAGCGGCGATGGCGCGGCCGCGCTCAAATGGGGATCTACCAACGCCTACACCGAAGACGCGGCCGGCAACCCGCGCTACGACTGGACGATCGTGGATCGCATCTTCGACACCTACCTTGAGCGCGGGATGAAACCGCTGGTCGAGATCGGCTTCATGCCCGAGGCCCTCTCGGCGAACCCGCGGCCCTACCGTCACGATTGGGGCCCGGACAAGCCCTACGCCAACATCTTCACCGGCTGGGCGTATCCACCGCGCGATTACGCCAAGTGGGGCGCGCTGATCCACGAGTGGGTCCGGCATTGCGCGGAGAAGTACGGACGGCAGGAAGCCGGGTCGTGGTATTGGGAGGTCTGGAACGAGCCGAACATCGGCTACTGGAAGGGGACGCCGGAGGAATACCACAAGCTCTACGACTACGCGGCCGACGCGGTGAAACGCGCACTGCCCGAGGCGCGGATCGGCGGACCGCACTCCACCGGGCCCGGCAGCGAGCCGGCCGCGAAGTTTCTCCGCGGCTTTCTCGAACACGTGGTGCGCGGGAAGAATTACGCCACGGGCAAGACCGGCTCGCCTCTGGATTACATCGGCTTCCACGCCAAGGGCCGTCCCCGCGTGGTCGACGGGCATGTCCAGATGGGCAGCCAGTTCCAGTTGCGCGACATCCACCGCGGGTTCGAGATTGTGGCCTCGTTTCCCGAGCTGAAGAAGCTGCCGGTTATCATCGGCGAATCCGACCCGGAGGGCTGCGCGGCGTGCTCGGT
>JACOSH010000526.1 GCA_016178945.1 Acidobacteriota bacterium | reverse complement strand
GGCTTTCGGGCCTCCTCCAGGGCGGCGCGTGCTTTGAACAGCACTTCGCGCACCTCGTCGTAGTCCGGCTTCAATTGGATGGCCCGCTCCAGGTCCTGGACCGCTTCCTCGTGGCGGCCCATCAGGAAAAGCGCGCTGCCGCGAGCGTAGTAGGGATCCGGATCGTTGGGCGCCAGCCGGATAGCTTGCGTGCGGTCGGCCAGTCCTTTCTCGTGCTGCCCGAGCATGTGATACGACCCGCCGCGCGCCAGGTAGGCGTCGGCCCAATCCGGTCGCAGCCGCACCGCTTCCTCACGGTCGGCCAGCGCCTTTTCCTTTTCGCCGGCCCCGACGTAGGCCGAAGCCCGCGCCAGCAGCGACTGGGCGTCTTTCGGGTCGCGCCGCAAGGCTTCGGTCAGATCTCGCTGCGCTTCGGCGAACTTGCCCAGGCGGCGATAGGCGTCGCCGCGTAGAACGTAGGCGCGGCGCATCTCCGGATCGAGCTCCAGCACCCGGTTGAAGTCCGCGATGGCCTTGTCGAACTGGCCGATCTGCCCGAAGGCGAACCCTCGCTCCACGTACGCGGCGGCGTACTTGGGGTTGAAGCGCAGCGCGCGGTCGTAGTCCTCGATGGCGTCGCGGAATTGATCCATCCCCACGTAGGCCAGGCCGCGATCCTTGTAGGGCTCGGGATTGTCGAGGCGCAGCCGGATCGCGCGGGTGTAGTCTTCGATCGCCTTCTGGTATTGCTTGAGCTGGCGCAGCGCATTCCCCCGGCCCTGATACAGCGAGGGATGCTCATAGCCCAACTCCAGGCTCTTGTCGTACTCCTCGACGGCTTGCCGCGCGCGGCCCTGCTGCAGATGGGCGTCGCCGCGAGCCTTGTGCACTGCCGCCTGGCGCGCGTCCTGGGGCGCGGCCACGGCGGCCACCCACAGCGGAAGGATTCGCGCCCAGCGGCCCATTTATAGCAGGATCCGAATCAGCGCCAGGCTGGCCCCGCATAGCGCCACCGAGGAAACCACGCCGGTCAGCAGCGCCTTGCCGCCGACGTGGGCCAGCCGCCGCACGTTTACCTCCAGGCCCAGCGCCGCCATGGCCAGCGTCAGCAGGATGTTGCCGCCCTCGCTCAACACCGGGCCGAGCGGCAGCGTCAGGCGGTGGCGCGCAAACTCCAGCGCCGGAATCAGGCTGGCCGTGTTGAGCACGGCCACCGCCAGGAAGCCCCACACGAAGGGCGGAACAAACCGCGCATAATGTACGGTCACACCCGCCTGCCGCCGCGCGTAGAGCAGCATCAGGACGAACATGAACGGCGCCAGCAACGTGACCCGCATCAACTTCACCAGCGTCGCCAGGGCGCCGGCTTTTTCACCGAACGCAAAACCGGCCGCCACGACCTGCGGCACGGCATGAATCGACGTGCCCGCCCACACTCCGAAGGCCGGCTCGTCCATCCCGAGCAATCCTCCCACCAGCGGCAGGGCGAACATCAGGATCAGGCCCAGCAGGCTGACCGTTCCCACCGACAGCGTCACGTCTTCGTCTTCGGCATCGATGAGAGGGGCCACCGCCACGATCGCGCTGGTCCCGCAAATCGCCGTTCCGGCCCCGATCAACAGGGCGGTCTTCGGCCACACCCCCAACAACCGCCCCGCATAGCGCGCGGTGGCCAGCGCCAGCGCGATGCACACCACCGTGATCGCCAGCGACGGCAGCCCCACTCCGGCGATGAGGGTCAGATTGAGGCCGGCGCCCGTCAGCACAATGCAGAGGGGGATCACGCGCCGCACGATGCTCTTGCATCCCGGCAGGATCGAAGCCGGCATCGCGTACAGATTACGCGCCAGCAGGCCCACCAGGATGGCGATGATCGAGGCGCTGATGGGCCGTCGAGCCCCATGCGGGCTGTCCAGGCGAAAGGGAGCGAAGGGCAGATAGTGGATCGCAAAGCCCGCCGCGGCGACCAGCGCCGCCAGCACGAACCCCGGCAGGATCCGGTCGGCGGGCGCGGCCTTGGGCGGAGCCGGCGCGCGCTTCTCCATCACTGGGAGCTCGTAGACGCCTTCCATCGAGCCCAGAGAGAGCAAGGCCTCTTCGCTCAGCGCGTCGTAGGAGGTGCGCGACATCGAACCCGGTGTTGTGATTATCGCACGCAAGTATCTCGCAAAGACGCAAAGACGCAAAGATCGCCAAGAAGAACTTGCAACTGTAAGATAGAGAGATATGTTTTGGTGGGTGTGTGCGGCTGCGCTGTTGGTTGCCGAAGAACCGCCGCGGCAGGAAGCGGCGCCGGCGAGTCAGGGACCCACGCCCCAGCGGGCGGAGCTCAATCTTCTGGGGAAGACCGATACGCAATCCGGAGAGAGCCGCCGCAACGAGAACATCCAGTTCAACCCCATCGACAACAACGCGCTCAAAGAACTGAACCAGCGGATGGGGACGACGGCCACCATCGTCCAGGAGTTCCGCCCGGAGCGGGCCTACTTTGGCGTGGAATTCGGCAACCCGCCGCCCGCCCCGCTGCATGTGGCGGCCTCGAAAGGCTCCGGCGTACACGGCGAAGTACGCGAGGCGCACGGCAACAGCGTGTTCAGCGCGCGGTCGTTCTTTCAGGCGGGCAGCGTGAAGCCGGCTCACGAGAACGACTACGGATTTTCGTTCGGCGCGGGACTGTGGAAGGGCGCCCAGGCCAGTCTGGAGGGCGGGCAGCAGAAGATCCGGGGAAGCGTCAACGGCAACGTGCTGGCGCCGCGCCTGGAAGAACGGACCCCGCTCACCGCCGATCCGGCCGTGCGGCGGATCCTCGAGCGGTTCTTCGCCGCCTATCCGCGGGCCGCGCCGAACCGCACCGACATCGACCCGCGCGCGCTCAACACCAACGCCCCGCAGTCCATCGACACCAGCAGCGGAAGCGTCCGCCTGGACCAACAGCTCGGCGAGCGGGACCGCGTCACCTTGCGTCACACGTTCACGTCCCAGCAGGTGGACGCGTTCCAACTGATCGACGGGCAGAATCCGGACACGAGCACGCGGTCCCATTCCTCGCGGATCACCTGGAGCCGGATCTTTTCGGCGGCCACGCACGCGGAGTTCTCGGCGGGCTTCGACCGCGTGCACTCGCTGCTGGTTCCCGAGCCCAACGCGGTGGGTCCTTCGGTGACCATCGGGACGGCGATTGAAAAGCTAGGCCCCAGCTCAGGGGTGCCCATCGATCGCGTACAGAACCGGTTCCGTTACGCGGCGATGGGACGCCACGCTCGCGGCCGGCACACTTTCACCTTCGGCGGCGAACTGGCGCGGGTCCAGTATAACGGCCGTGAGACCAGCAGCAATCGCGGGGTCCTCACCTTCCGCAACGATTTCGGGCGCGACGCCCTGACCAATTTCCGGATGGGGATTCCGAGCCGCTTCAGCACCGGTATCGGCGAGCTGAACCGCGGGTTCCGCCACTGGGAGCGCCGCCTGTTTGCCGGCGATACCTGGCGCGTGGGCGCGAATCTGACGCTGAACTACGGCGTCCGTTATCAGCCGGTCACCGGGCCCTACGAAGTGCATGGCGTGACGCAGATCCCCTTCCATTGCGACTGCAACAACCTGGCCCCGACCCTTGGCTTCGCCTACCACTTGCCGGGCGAGTGGGGCTTGCTGCGCGGCGCCTATGGCACGCACTATGGCGAGATCTTTCCCGTCACCCTGCAACAGCTTCGGTGGAATCCGCCCGGGTTCCTCAAGGTGGAGGTGCAGGAGCCGGACCTGGTGAACCCGTTGCGGAACGCGGATCTCAGTCCCAACGCCCGCAGCACTTTGTTTGTGCTTCCCGCCGATCTGCGCACGCCTTATTCGCATCAGTATAACTTCAGTTGGGAGGCGCCGGCCAAGGCGAACTGGAAGCTGCAACTGGGCTACGTCGGCAGCCGCACGCACAAGCTGTTCATGCTCTGGTACACCAACCGCGCGCGACCGGTGACGGGAATCGCGCAGACCACGGCGACGATCAACGAGCGGCGTCCGAACCCGGGGCGCTTCGAGATCCGGCGCGTCCTCAACGGATCGCGAGCGTACTTCGACGCGGCCCGGGTTTCCCTGGCGGCGCCGAATTGGCACAGTCTCTCCGTGGATGCCGCCTATTGGTTCAGCAAGGCGCTCGACCTGGGGGCCGGCTACCTGAATACCGCCGCAGGAGACGACGCGCGGCAGGGCGCCAGCCAGTCGGAAGGCCTCTTGGGTCCGGATCTGAAGGGGCCCAGCGCGTTCGATCAATCGCATTCGGTCCTGGTCCGGTTCGCCTATGCGACGCCGGCCCTGGCGCACAAGCCGCTGCGGGGCGTGCTGGGCCGCTGGAACCTCTCGCTGGTCTTCCTGGGGAAGACCGGCACGCCGTTCAGCGTGATCTCCGGCTCGGACGGCCCCGGCTACGGCAACGTGGATGGATCGAGCGGGGACCGTCCCAATCTGGTTGACCCGTCCATCCTGGGGCGGTCCGTCACGCATCCCGACGGCTCGGTGGCGCTGTTGCCGCGCTCGGCGTTCCGGTTCATCGCCCCGACCGGCGATCGCGGCAACCTGGGATTGAGCACTTTCCGCCGCGGCGGCATCCGCAACCTGAACGCCGGGATCTCCCGCACCTGGACCGTTTCGGCCGAGAAGACGGTCACGCTCCGGGCCGAGTCGGTGAACTTCTTCAACACCCCGCAGTTCGCCGACCCCAGCAACGACCTGACCTCCCCCAGCTTCGGCCAGATCACCAACACGCTGAACGACGGGCGGACGTTCCAGTTTCAGATGCGGTTCCGCTTTTAGCCTCTTGTGTGCTTGAGAGGAAAACTCTTGGCAAAGGAGGGGCCAGTGGTGTACAAACAAAAGAGCGCCCTTTTGTTTTTGGGGCGCGTGGCTGTAGAAAGGCTGTGGATATCCGTGCGCGGAGGGATGCTCCTCCGCCGGGCGGGCGTCTTTTCAAGCGATTACGAGGCTCGCCTCCGGGGCGCTTCCCGGCACGGGTTTTGAACAGGGTAAACGGCAGAAAACAGGGTTGAAGAAAAAGGTGGTTGCGCGCTGGCGCGCCATGTAAGGTAGACGATGCCCCCCATGTCAGCGGCGAGTCCGGCTCTGGAAAAAGGTCTTCCGTGCAACTTGGACGCCGAGCGCTTCGTGCTCGGATCGATCCTGATGGACGACAGCTACTACGTCCAGACGGCGGGCCTGCTGGCGGCGGACGACTTCAGCCTGGAGAAACACCGGCGCATCTTCCTGCGCATGGCCGAAGTCCACGAGCGGGGCGAGAAGATCGACCGGGTCACGGTGGCCAACGAGCTGATGAGCCACAACCAGCTCGAGGCCTGCGACGGGCTGACCTACCTGGTCTCGCTCGACGACGGCCTGCCCCAGATCTTCAACATCGAGAGCTACGTCCGCATCGTCAAGGACAAGGCGATCCTGCGCAAGATGATCTTCGCTTCGCAGAGCGTGATCAACCGCTGCTTGCAGGGCGAGGACCAGCCGTCGCAGATCCTGGCCTCGGCCGAAGAGGTGCTGCTGCGGCTGGGGGAAGCGCAAATCCAGGCCGGCTTCTCGACTCCCGCCCAGGTAATCGAGCAGTACGAGGGCGGGCTGAACGCCTTCCTCGATCCCAGCAAGCGCATCAAGGGCATCAGCACCGGCTTCACCAAGCTGGACGAGATGACCGGCGGCCTGCACAAGGGCGAGCTGATCATCCTGGCGGCCCGGCCGTCGATGGGCAAGACGGCCCTGGCGTTGAACATCTCCCAGCACGTGGCGGCGAAGCTGCGGCAGCCGGTGGCCGTCTTCTCGCTGGAGATGTCCAAGGAATCGCTGCTGACGCGCATGTTGTGCGCCTCGGCGCGCGTGGACAGCCATCGCTTCCGCACCGGGTATCTGAGCCAGGACGAGCGGCGTAAGCTGCAAGTGGCGGCCTCCGAGCTGGTGGAGGCGCCGCTCTACATCGACGACGCCGCGGGCATCAACCTGATGGACATGCACGCCAAGCTGCGGCGCCTGGAGGCCGAGCATGGACTGGGGCTGGTGGTGGTGGACTACATGCAGTTGATGAGCTCGCGCGGGCGGGTGGAGAACCGCAACCAGGAGATCAGCCAGATCTCGCGCGGCATGAAGCTGCTGGCCAAAGAGCTGAACGTGCCCATGCTGGTGATGTCGCAGTTGAGCCGCGCGCCTGAAACGCGCCAAGGCGACCATCGCCCGCAGTTGAGCGACCTGCGCGAGTCGGGATCGATCGAGCAGGACGCGGACCTGGTGGCCTTCATCTTCCGTCCCGAGGTCTACCAGCGCGATCGGGAAGACCTGCGCGGTCTGGCCGAGCTGCTGGTGGCTAAGCAGCGCAACGGCCCGATCGGCAAGATCGACCTGGTGTTCCTGCATCACCTCACCAAGTTCGAGAACCGGCTGGACGACCTGGGCCCGCCGGAGGAGTAGCCCCCGGCCCCTAGCCCCTTGTTACACTAGTCCCTTGCTTCTCCGCCTTGAGAACATCCAAAAGCGCTTTGGCGGCGTAACGGCGCTCGCCGAGGGCAACCTGGAGGTCGACGCGGGAGAGGTCCACCTGCTGCTGGGCGAGAACGGCGCGGGCAAGTCGACGCTCATGAAGATTGTGGCCGGGATGTACCCGCGCGACGGCGGGCGCATGCTTTGGCAGGGCGGGGAAGTGTTCCTGGGGAGTCCGGCCGAGGCGGCGGCGATCGGAATCGCGATGGTGCACCAGGAGTCGCTGCTGGCGCCGCACCTGACGGTGGGCGAGAACATCTTTCTCGGCCGCGGGGAGCGGGAGCCGCTGGGCTGGGTGAGCCGGCGGCGAATGGCGGCACGCGCGGCCCGCCTGATCGAGGAGCATCGCTTCCCTTTGCAGGCGGACTGGCGGGTCGAGAAGCTCAGTCCGGCGGGCAAGCAACTGGTGGAGATCTGCCGCGCTATCCAGCACGGGTCGAGCCTGTTGATCTTCGACGAGCCGACCTCGTCCCTGTCGGAGGCGGAAAGCACCGAAGTGTTCCGCATCGTGCGGGCGCTGCGCGAGCGGCGCATGGGCGTCATCTACATCACGCACCGGCTGGAGGAGCTGCGCGCGGTGGGCGACCGCGTGACGATCCTGCGGGACGGCCGCACGGTCCACGCGGGGCCCCTGGCGGAGGCGACGATCGACCAGATCATCCAGCACATGGTGGGGCGCGAGATCTCGGCCATCTATCACCGGGATCCGATCGAGCCCGGAGAAACGCTGCTGCGCGTCGAGGGCCTGACGCGAACCGGCGTGCTCGACAACATCAGCTTCTCGGTGCGCGCAGGCGAGATTGTGGGTCTGGCCGGGCTGGTGGGGGCGGGACGGACCGAGCTGTGCCGCGCTTTGTTCGGCATCGACCCGGTGGAGGCCGGCCGGGTCTGGGTGGGAGGCCGGGAGGCGCGGATCCGCTCGCCGCGCGAGGCGGTGAGGGCGGGAATCGCGCTGCTCACCGAGGACCGCCAGAAGACTGGGTTGGCCCTGGGCCTGGCGATCTCGAGTAACGTCATCCTGGCCAATACCTCCGCCATCTGCCGGGGCGGTTTCGTCAGCGGGGCGGCCGAGGCGCGAGTCACCGCGGACTATATCGGCAAGCTGCGCATCAAGGCGTCCTCGGGCCGGCAGTTGGCGGGACGTTTGAGCGGCGGAAACCAGCAGAAGGTCGTGATCGCCAAGTGGCTGTACCGCGACACGCGGGTGTTCCTGTTCGATGAGCCCACGCGCGGCATCGATGTGGGGGCCAAGACCGAGGTCTTCGAGCTGATGGATTCGCTGGCGCGCTCCGGAGCGGCCATCCTGATGGTGAGCTCCGAGCTGCCGGAGCTGCTGCAGGCGGCCGACCGGATCCTGGTGATGCGGCAAGGCCGGCTGACCGCCGAATTGCCGCGCGACACCACGCAGGAAGAGATCATGCGCTACGCCACGCTGACCTCGAGCGGAGAGAAATCCACATGATTCAGCGGCTGCTGCCGTTTCTGAGCCTGATCGTCCTGTTTGTGGCCCTGTCCATCGCCTCGCCTCACTTTTTGACGGCCACCAACCTGTCGAGCGTGGTGCGGCAGACCGCGGTGATCAACATCATGGCGCTGGGCATGACCATCATCATCATCGCGGGGGGCATCGACCTCTCGGTGGGCTCGATTCTGGCCATGGGAGGCGTGTTGGGCTGCCGGGCGATGGAGCGCGGCCTGCCGGTCCCGGTGGGCATTCTGATCGGAGTGCTGGCGGGGCTGGCGTGCGGTTTGGCCAACGGAGTCCTGATTGCGCGGCTGAAGATCGCGCCGTTCATTGTCACCCTGGGCACGCTGGGGATGCTCCGCGGCCTGACTCTGATCATCACCAACGGCCTGCCGGTGCACAAACTGCCGCCGGGCTTCGCGTTCCTCGGCGAGGGTTCCGTGCTGGGCGTGCCGTTCGTGCTCTGGCTGCTGGTGGTGTGCGCGGCGATCACGCACGTGCTGCTGGAGCACACGCGGCTGGGGCGCTACGCCTTTGCCATCGGCAGCAACCAGGACGCGGCCGTCTACGCCGGCATTCCGGTCGCCTTCCACACCACGGCGGTCTACGCGATCGGCGGGATGCTGACCGGCCTGTCCGGGATGATCGAAGCGTCGCGGCTCTCCACCGGCCAACCCACCGCGGGACAGGGTTATGAGCTGCTGGCCATCGCGGCGGTGGTGATCGGCGGCGGCAGCCTGCGGGGAGGCGAGGGCAGCGTGGCGGGCACGCTGATCGGCGCCTTCATCATGGGGCTGCTGTCGAACGGCTCGGATCTGCTGGGCGTCTCGCCGTACCTGCAGCAGGTGATCATCGGGGGCGTGATCATCCTGGCGGTGACGGTGGATGAGCTGCGCAAGCGGAGGATGGTGTGAAGGAGGCCTGTCACCGTTGCGTGTACAGCTCCACCGTCTCCACGTGCGCGCTGAGAATCTGATCGCGCAGGGTGGTGTAGCGCAGCAGCTTGGCGTTGTCTCGCAGGCGAAGAAGGGCGCTGGAGGAGACTGGCATCGAGTAACGGTCGGCGTGCTCGCGGTAGGAGTAATCCAGGTAAGACATCTGGCTTGCCGCGACGACCTCCATCAGGACATCCCAAAAGCTCGATTTCCGGAGGAACGGTTTCTTGATTGCGGCCTCGCGCGGCAGGTCGATCTGGCGGGACGGGCCGCGGAGCACGGCGCGGATGCACCGCTCAGGCGCGAATTTCAGCCCGGGGTCGGGGTCGGGAAAGGCGCCGAGCAGGTCGCGGATGGCGGCGGGATCGGCGTCCAAGCCCTTCCAGCGAAAGCGCGAAGCGCCGCTGACCAGCGTTCCGCGAAGCAGCAGGTCGCGGATGCGCGGCTCGTTCTT
>JACOSH010000525.1 GCA_016178945.1 Acidobacteriota bacterium | reverse complement strand
GACTCTAGACCAATGCCAGCCGCTTGAGCTTGATCCGCTCGGCGCGAACTTGCGACAGGTCGTAGTGCGCTTGCTGCGTGAGCCAGCTTGCAGCGCTGCCGCCGAACACCTTGGACAACCTGACGGCCATTTCGGGAGAAATCCCGCGCCTCTCGTTCACCAGTTCCGACAGCGTGGTGCGCGTTACGCCCAGCGCGGCGGCGGCGTTCGTGATAGTCATTCCCAAAGGCTCAATGCACTGGCGCAGCACAAAGCCGCCCGGGTGGGGGGGATTCTTCATTGGCATGGTCCAGCCTCCTCAATGGTAATCGATATAGTCAACGTCCAACGCGTCGCCGTCCACGAGGCGGAATGTCACCCGCCAGTTGGCGCGAACCGTGACCGCCCAATAGCCTTTCAGGTCACCCTTGAGGGCATGGAGCCGAAAACCCGGCATGTCCATATCCGCCATCGTGCCGGCAGCGTCGAGGCGCGCGAGGATGTCACGCAGCTTTTCCACATGTTCCCCGATCACGCCGCGCCGGTCGCCGCCATCGTGAAGGCGTTTCAGTCCTTTGTGGCGGATCGACTGGATCACCCTATACCGTAACGCGTTACGTTACGGGTGTCAAGGAACATCTTCCAGTAGGCTCGCCAAGCCCCGCGTGCTGCCTTTCGGCATCGTAGCTGTCACCGCGATCCTGGTGGTGTGGAGCGGGTATCGCTTTTCAATTGGTCGGGGCTGCCCGCGCCGGAGTTGTGGAGCGGGGTGCGCCAGGTGATGGAGGACAATCGCACCGGCCATCTCGCCTATTTCCTGGGCGAAAACGGCGCCGAGGGTTGGTGGAGCTTCTTCCCGGTGCTTCTGGCCGTCAAGACGCCGCTGGCTTTTCTGGTCTTGTTTGCCGCCGGTCTCTGGATGTCTTTCAAACCCGAGGGCCGCGCCCTTCGCACCCCCGCCCTGTTCGCCGCTGCTATCCTGGGATTCTCGATGAGCGCCCGCATTAACATTGGGGTCCGTCACGTGCTTCCGGTGTATGCCCTGATGGCGATGATCGCCGCCGCGGGCGCGAGCCGGCTGATCGAGCGGGGCAGGACGCGGCGCTGGGCGCTGACGGCGGCCATCCTGCTGCTGGCCTGGCAGGCCGCTTCCTCCGCCTCGAGCCATCCCGATTACCTGGCCTACTTCAACGAGCTGGCCGGCGGCGAGCCGGAGAGAATCGTGGTCGATTCCGACCTCGATTGGGGGCAGGACATCCATCGGCTCGGACAGCGCCTCCGCGCGCTGGGCGCACGCAGTGTCGCATTTACTCCCTCCATCACGGCCAGCCTGGCCAGCCACGGCTTTCCCCCGCACACGCCCAATGATCCGTTCCAACCCTCGCCGGGCTGGAACGCCGTGGCCGCCACCTACTGGAAAGTGCACCGCATGGGCCTCGGCAAGGACAACGCCGGCGTCCCGGTCTGGCCCGATCGCTTCCCGCCCACCGAGAGGGTGGGCCGCTCCATTCTGCTTTACTATTTCGACCGAGGTGAAACATGATCCCAACACGTCGTCAGATTCTGGGCGCGGGCGCATTGGCCGCGGCCCCTCTTTGGCAGGCCCCGGGCGCGGAAACGCCGCGCCGCATCCGGCTGGCCGTCTCCACCTATTCCTACTGGCACTTCCGCGGCCCTCGCTATCCCGTCGAGAGCGTGATCGACGATGCCGCCCGCCTGGGGTTCGACGGCGTCGAGATTCTGCACCGCCAGATGGCCGAGGAGTCCTCCGCCTACTGCGCCAGGCTCAAGCGCCAGGCCTTCCGCCACGGCCTCGATCTGGTGATGCTGTCGATCCACCAGGACTTCGTCTCGCCCAAGCCCGACGAGCGCCGGCGCCACATCCGCCACACTCTGCACTGCATCGAGCTGGCCGAGCGGCTGGGCATTCCCTGCATCCGTCTCAACTCCGGCCGCTGGAAAACCATCGCCTCGTTCGACGATCTCATGAAGGTGAAAGGGGATGAGCCGCCCCTGCCCGGCTATTCCGATTCGGACGCCTTTCAGTGGTGCATCGACTCCATCCAGGAATGCCTGCCCGCGGCCGAAAAGGCCGGAGTGATGCTGGCGCTGGAGAATCACTGGGGCCTCACCACGCGCACCGAAAATCTCTTGCGGATCTACAACGCGGTCCACTCGCCCTGGCTGGGCATCAACCTGGACACCGGCAATTTCCCGGTCGAGCCCTATCCGGAGATCGAAAAGATCGCCCCCCACGCCGACATCGTGCAGGCCAAGCTCTACTTCGGCGGCGGCGAATGGTACACCTTGGACCTGGACTACCGGCGCATCGCCGGCATCCTCCGCAAAGCCGGCTTCGGCGGCTACATCTCGCTGGAGATGGAGGGCAAAGAGCCCCCGGCCACCGCCGTCCCCAAGAGCCTCGCTGTGCTGCGCGCCGCCTTTTGAGCGTGACTGAACCCAGCTCGCTACAGCATTCCGGTGCCTTCGTATCAGCGCCTACGCCCGCGCGCTCCTGACTTCTCGCTCCTGACTTCCTCGACTCCTACAACGGATTCCAGCAATTCCATCGCGGGCGGAAAGCCTGGATTCAGCTCCAGCGTCTGCCGCAATGTCGCCTCCGCCAGCCGTCTGTCGCCCAGCCGGATATAGGCGGCGGCCATGCTTGTCCGCACCAATAGCAGTCCCGCGTTCTTGGCCAGGGCATCCTGCCACAGGCGGATCGCCCCGGCGTAATCGCCGCGCTCCATGCGGATCGCTCCCAGCCCCACGGACGCCGTGACCTGCGCCGGGTCGAGCCGGATGGCGCGCTCGTAGAGCGGCGCCGCCGCATCCGCCTGCCCCGTGTTGCGGTACAGTTCGGCAAGGTAGAGCAGCACCTCGACGTCATCCGGATTCTCGCGTTCGACCTTAGCAAGCATCCACATGGCCTTCGATGGATCCTCCACGCGCTTGACCCGGCTGGCTGCGATCGCATACGCCAGAGCAACGTCCCGGTCCGAAGCGGCGCCTCCGCCGAACGCCGCCAGATCGCCGCTGGTCTCTGCTGGAGCGTTACGCGGACGCCGCGGGATCGAGTGGTCCGTGTAGACCACGTGCTGCGCATCCACCACGGGATTCTTGGGCATGTGACAGGCGGTGCAATCGTCGCCGGCGTTTCGGCGCGCCGCGAGCCTCTCGCGGCAAGCTCCCGTTTCGTGGCAGGCCAG
>JACOSH010000515.1 GCA_016178945.1 Acidobacteriota bacterium | reverse complement strand
GGTCCAAGCGTCTCCAGGATTCGCTCCACGATGCCGTACACCATACCCAGGGCGCCATAGTAGAAGCCGGACTGCATGCTGCCCACGGTGTTGGTCCCGATCACTTTGTCCGGCTCGCGGAATTCGACCAATGGCAGCCGCGCCGTGCGCGAGAACAGCGCTTCGATCGAGATGCCGATGCCCGCCGCGATCACGCCGCCCAGATACTCGGCGTCGCGGGAGATGCAGTCGAAGGTGATGGCTGTTCCCAGGTCGACCACCACGCAGGGGCCGCCATACTTGTGAAAGGCGGCGACGCCGTTGACCACGCGGTCGGCGCCCACGTCGCGCGGGTTGTCGTAGCGGATCGTCAGGCCGGTGTCGGTCTCCGGGGTGACGAACATGGCTTCGGTGTTGAAATGACGCCGCGCCACCGCGGCCAGCCGCGGATCGATGGGGGGCACCACGCTGGCCACGATGATGGAGTCCACGTCCGCCGCTTTGAGGCCGTCCAGCGCGAACAGGTTGCGCAGCAGGATGCCCCATTCGTCGGTAGTCTGATCGCGCACCGTGCGCAGGCGCCAGTGCCGAATCAGCTTGCGATCCTCGAACACGCCGACCGTCACGTTGGTGTTTCCCGCATCAAGCGCCAGCAGCACGCACCCCTCCCGCAAGGATGGTTTCCCTCTTCCCGTCCCGGGTATCGACCAGCAGGAAGCCCGAAGCGTCCAGACCGGCGGTCACGCCGTGCAGCAGGCCGCCCTCCTGGTAGACGACGACCGGCTTCCCGCGAGCATAGCTGGATCGCCGCTCAAAGACTTCCAGAATCGCGTCGCGCCCCGCCTCCCGCAGCATCCTGCAGAATCCGTCCACGGCGAGCAGCAGGTGGACCAGCAGGTCTTCGCGGGAGAAAGGGCGTCCGGCGGCCAGGCGCAAGGAGGTGGCCAAACCGGCCAAATCCCCGGGAAAGCTCTGGTGGTTGACATTGATGCCGATACCGGCGATCGCGGCGCTCTCGACCACGTTGACCAGGATGCCGGCGGCCTTCTTCCCGCCCAGCAGGATGTCGTTGGGCCAGCGCAGGTCGCATTCCAGGGCGGTGGCGCGGGCGATAGCTTCCGCGACGGCCAGTCCCAAGGCCAGCGTGAGGGACGGCAGACCGTCGGGCTCAAGATCGGGGCGCAGCACGATCGACACGTACAGGCCGCTCGACGGCTCGGAGTGCCAGGAATGGCCGTGGCGTCCGAGGCCCGCGGTTTGCGCGCCGGCCACCACCGCCGTGCCGGCCGCGCATCCGCTCTGGGCCAGGCCGGCGGCCTGGTGCATGGTCGAGTCCAGGGTGTCGAAGTAGACTACGTCGCGGCCGGGGAGACGCAAGCGGACCTGGTCTAAATCGAAGGGCATGGCTTACAGATCGAGCCGAAAACTCAAGTCTACAGCAATGGCCGAGTGGGTGATCGCGCCGGAGGAAAGGAAGCCTGCGCCGGTCTCGGCGTAAGCGCGGGCGTTGTCGAGCGTGATCCCGCCGGAGAGCTCGACGGTGGCGCGGCCGGCGATGAAGCGGATCCATTCGGCGGCCTGGGCGGGTGTCAGGTTGTCGAGCAGCAAATGGGTGGCGCCGGCCTCGAGCGCTTCCTCCAGCTCGGCGCGGGTGCGCACCTCGATCTCGATGGGCAGCCCGCGCGCCCGGGCGTTTTCCAGCGCCTGGCGGACGCCGCCGGCCGCCGCGATGTGGTTGTTCTTGACGAGCACCGCATCGTAGAGGCCAAAGCGGTGATTGAAGGCTCCGCCGGCCGCGACGGCCATCTTTTCCAGGCGGCGCATGCCGGGCGTGGTCTTGCGGGTGTCCAGCACGCGGCAGCGCGTCCCGGCGACCGCCCCGGCGAACTTGGCCGCCATCGTGGCGATGCCGCCCAGATGTTGCAGGAAATTGAGGGCCACCCGCTCGCAGGAAAGCAGCACACGCGCGTTGCCCCGCACCCGCGCCACCACATCGCCCGCCCCGGCGCGATCGCCGCTGCACTTGTCGAGGACCAGCTCATCGACCCCGCCGCCGGCCTGATAGATCAGAGGCAGCAGCTCCACGCCGGCGACGATCTGGGATTCGCGCGCCAAAAAACAGCCCGAGGCCTTCCGGTCCGCCGGGACGCAGGCCTCCGATGTGACATCGCCCGGACCGATGTCCTCCTCCAGCGCGCGGCGGACCAGCTCGGCAATCTCCGGATGGGAGACGTCCATGGGTCTCCTAGCTCCTCACCCCAGCGCCTCCAGCGCGGTCTGGATCTTGGCGAGCTGGGCCTGATAGCCGGCCATCTTCTGGCGAATCCCCTCCACCACCTTGGCGGGAGCTCTGCTGGTGAAGGCGTCGTCGGACAACTGGCGGGCGGAGCTGGAGATCACCTTCTCCAGTTGGTCCCGCTCCTTTTGCAGGCGCGCGCGCTGCGCGACGGCCTGCTCCTTGGGAACACGGAGCTTGACCACGAAACCGGCGCCGGCGCCCCCGGCCCGGCAGATTCGGATGTTGGACAGCTTCTGGACCGCTTCCTGGGAGAATTCGTCCAGCTCGCAGTTGAACAAGTCCGCCTCCACCTGCTGCTTGGGGTCCAGCTTCATGTCCGCCCGCTGATTCCGGGCCTCGGTCACCAGGTCCTGGATGAGCTGGATCTTTCGCTCCGCTTCCGGGTCCTCGGCCGCCGCGTCGTAGCCGGGATAGGAGGCCACCGCGATCGACACGGGCTGGGCGGCGGTCTTCAGGCGCTGCCACAATTCCTCGGTCAGGAACGGCATCACCGGGTGGAGCAGGCGCAGCGCCCTCTCGAAGGCGGCCAGCACATTCCGCCAGTCCTGGTTCAACCCGGAGTTCTCGCGGAAGCGCAGCTTTTTCAGCTCGACGTACCAGTCGCAGAACTCGTGCCAGAAGAAGCGCCAGAGCGTTTGCGCTGCCTCGTGGAAGCGGTGCTTTTCAAGGGCGCGATTGGCCTCCCCGGCGCACTGGTTCAGTCGGCTGAAGATCCAGCGATCTTCAAGCGGCGCGTCCGGGCCGGGCCGGTAAGACCCGGCGTCTTCCGGCAGCCACGGCTCGACCTGGCAGCGCTCCATGTTCAGGAACAGGAAGCGGGCGGCATTCCAGATCTTGTTGGCGAAGGCGCGCGCGGATTCGATCCGCTCCTCCGACAACACGATGTCGGTGCCGGGCGCCGCGCCCAGGAGCAGCGCCAGGCGCACGGCGTCGGTGCCGTGCTTGGTGGTGACCTCCAGCGGGTCGATCACGTTGCCCTTGGTCTTGGACATCTTCTGGCGCTCGGCGTCGCGAATCAGGCCGTGGATGTAGACCTGGCGGAAGGGGATCTCGCCCATGCACTCCAGCCCCATCATGATCATGCGGGCCACCCAGAAGAAGAGGATGTCGAATCCGGTGAGCAGCAGCGAAGTCGGGTAGAACTTCTTCAGATCCTCGGTTACATCGGGCCAGCCCATGGTGGAGAAGGGCCACAGGCCGGCGCTGAACCAGGTGTCGAGCACGTCGGGATCCTGCTCGATGCGCGTGGAGCCGCACTGGGCGCAGGCCGCCGGGTCCCGACGCGACACCGTGATGCCTGAGCAGTCCGGGCAGTGCCAGGCCGGGATGCGATGGCCCCACCATAATTGCCGCGACACGCACCAATCGCGGATGTTGTACATCCAGTCGAAGTAGATCTTGCTCCAGTTCTCGGGGATGATTTCGATGCGTCCCTGCTCCACCACCTCGATGGCTTTCGCGGCCAGGGGCTTCATCCTGACGAACCACTGATTGGAAGCCAGCGGCTCGACCACCGTCTTACAGCGGTCGCACTGGCCCACGCTGAGATGGTAAGGCTCGATCTTGTCGAGCAGTCCCAGCTTTTCCAGATCGGCCACCACGCGGGCGCGTGCCGCAAACCGGTCCAGACCGGCATAGGCGCCGGCCTCCGCGGTCATCGCGCCGCTTTCGGCGATCACCTTGATGCTGGGCAGACTGTGTCGCTTGCCGCACTCGAAATCGTTGGGATCGTGCGCGGGCGTGACCTTGACGACCCCGGTCCCGAACTTGGGATCGGCCAGATCGTCGAGCACGATGGGGATTTCGCGATTCATCAGGGGCAACCGGACGGTCTTGCCATGAAGATCCGCGTAGCGCGCGTCGGCGGCGTTGACCGCGACCGCTGTATCGCCCAGCATGGTCTCGGGACGCGTGGTGGCCACGACCAGATGGCGGTCCGAGCCGACGACCGGATAGCGGATATGCCACAGGCTGCCCTCGCTCTCCTCGTGCGCCACCTCCAGGTCGGAAAGCGCGGTGTTGCAGCGCGGGCACCAGTTCACCATGTACTGGCCGCGGTAGAGCAGTCCTTTCTCATACAACCGGACGAACACCTCGCGCACCGCGCGGGACAGTCCCGGATCGAAGGTGAAGCGCTCGCGGCTCCAATCGCAGCTTGCGCCGAGCTGGATCATCTGGCGCTTGATGGCGTCGCCGGACTCGGCCTTCCACCGCCAGACGCGCTCCACGAATTTCTCGCGCCCGAGATCGTGGCGGGTGAGGCCTTCGGCGGCCAGACTGCGCTCGACCACCATCTGGGTGGCGATGCCGGCGTGATCGGTGCCGGGAAGCCACAGCGTATTGTAGCCGCGCATACGATGCCAGCGTGAGACGGCGTCGATCTCGGCGTGCTCCAGCATGTGGCCCATGTGCAGGTGGCCGGTCACATTGGGAGGCGGGATGACGATCGAGAAGACAGGCCCCGGCGAATCCACGGCGGCGCGGAAGATGCCCGCTTCAATCCACCACCGGGACCAGTGCGGCTCGAACCGCTGGGGCTCGTAGACTTTGTCAATTTGCATGGGAACTTTTACTGTAGCAGGGGCCAGGGGTAAGGGGCCAGTGTCAGGGCGACCGGCGCGTAACTCATGTATAATGCGTCCCATAGCTCAAGAGAGACCTGTTGTGGAGTTCTACTCGTTCACCGCCGAGTACGTGCGCAAGCTCAAGGAAGGGGATGCGGAGGCCTCTCGTCATTTCACCACCTATTTCAGCGACCTGATGCTGATCAAGCTGCGCTCGCAATTCCGGGCCTTGGACGACATCAACGAGGTGCGTCAGGCGACCTTCGCCAAGGTGATCGAGATTGTACAGGCCGATGGTGTGTGTCAACCGGAGAGATTCGGCGCTTTCGTCTGCGGGGTTTGCGACAACATGGTGAAAGAACACCGCCGTCGCACAGGCCGCACGGAGCAGATGCCGGAGAACTGCCCGGAGCCGCCGGACCGGCGAGTCGATATCGAAAGAGAACTGGTGTCCGACGCCACTAAGAAGTGGGTGCGCAAGGTGTTAATGGAGCTATTGTCCCGCAGAGACCGGGAGTTGATAACGGCTATCTTCCTGGAAGAGAAGGACAAAGACGAGGTCTGCCGGCAATATGGGGTTCCCAGGGAGTACCTGAGGGTCCTGCTGCACCGGGCCGTGAGGCGGCTGCAGAAGCAACTGGCTGGAGAACGCGGTGAAACGAAATGGATTGCCGGTTCACAACGTGTATGAGGTAGGCCGATGAACCATGAAGAGGCGCTCAAAAGCCGCTGGCCGGAGCGGTACGCCCTGGAGGAACTCTCCGCCGATGAGCGGGAGGAGTTTGAGGCGCATTTTTTTGACTGCCGCCGATGCGCGGAGGATGTACGAGCGGCGTTCGTGTTCCGGGACAACGCCAAGGCCGTTTTGAGAGAAGATTCCCCGCCGAAACCCGATCCGCCGGGATGGCTGGACCGCTTGATCGAGGCGCTGCGCCAGGCGTTGCGGCGTCCGGCATATGCGCTGTCGTTTGCGGCGATGTTCCTGCTGTGTGGGGGAAGCCTCCTGCAATATCAGGCGCTAAAGACAGCCCCCATGATGGTGGCCACGCACGTATTGGCGCCGCAGGCTCGAGGCGAGTATCGGATCATTGAACCCACCGGGGACCGGGTAGCGCTAGGGCCGCTGGATATTCCCGAAGAGGTGACCCCCCCGTTTAGCTGGGAGATGCGCCCGGCGGGAGGCACTGGGGCGCTGATGGCCGGAACCGCGGCGGCGCCTCCCAAGGGCTCCTCGCTGGCGCTGTCTGTTGCCCGCTCGAAACTTGCGCAGGGCCGCTACCACCTGATCCTTCGCGGCGGGTCGCAGGAAGTCACCTACCGGTTCGAAATCAAGCTCATCCCATGATAAGATTCCACAACGAAGGAGTGTAGCGATATGGGAACGGCCAAGGAACGGTTCGACTTTCGTGGCCACGCCACGGGCATGTCGATGTGGATCGACAAGATCCGCGACCGGGAAGTAAACCTGGTGAGCCCCGTGCATGGGGACAGCAAGCTGCCGCCGCACGGCGGCAAATTCCTGTCAGCGGCCGACGGCTCAAAAAGAACGTTCAAGAAGTACTTCTCTTATGGCAAATGCGGGGCTCGCAGCGACGGCGCCCGGCGTCCGGACGGTACCTACCTGACGACGGCGAAGGCCTCGGTGAAGAAGCTGCAGATTACCGAGTTTCCATCCAAGGGCGAGGGCAAAGGCCCGAACATCTTCCGGCTGGAGTCGTTGTCGTTGGGCATTCAGTCGGAATACCCGCCGAAGGAGAAGTACCCCACCCTGAGTTTTACCGACTTGAATCCCTATGGTGCGATGAGCCTGTGCGGCCGCCCGATCACCCTGGTGCTGAACAAGGCTTGGATGCGGCCGCGCAGGGTCGATAAGCCCCCCCCGGGGAGGCGGTTTCCAGGTAGGCTCGATCGTCAAGCAAATCAAGTGGGGCGATGAAGTCATCGATGGCCACGTCCTGTACAAGAAGGGATTCGGCACGATTTTCTTTGGCGAGACCATGATCAACGCCTACGAGCTGCGGGTCACCCTGGTTCGCTTCCAGCTCGGCTCCAGCCCGACCGGGGGCGGCACCAGCGGCGACGGCTCGGTCAACGGCAGCACGATCCCGCCCCGGTAATCGGCAGCTAGGCACGCCGGTTGAAAATCATGCGGAAATACGTCCCGATTCTGTGATAGCATGCGGGGACGAAAGGAGACCTGAAAAATGAACGGCACTCCCCCCCGGTTTGTTTTCCGCGGTCATGCCACCGGCATGTCCATGCGTCTCACCAAGATCGGCGATCAAGTGGTAAACCTGGTAAGCCCCGTCCACGGCGATAGTTGCTTACCGGCGACCGGCGGCCATACCACGACGGTCGTGGCCGGATCAGATAGGTTTTTCGATCCCCACTTCTCTTATGACGAATGCTCCACCGCCACCCACGGAACCGGGGATCCGAATGACCCTGACGGCGAATTCGTCACGGCGGTCACGGCGGTGGTAAACAACCTGCGGATCACGGAGGTCCCGTCTCCGGGCGAGGGCGTTGGCGAGAATGTCTTCCGGGTGCAGAAGCTGTCGCTGGGGTTGCAGTCGACCTTCCCGCCCAAACCGGTCAAGTTCCCGACGATTGGGTTTACGGAGTTGAACCCGTATGTGAACATGAGCCTAAACGATCTGCCGATCACCTTGGAGTTGGACCTCGCTCTGATGGCGCCGCAGGTCCGAGGGCCCATCACTGGGGGACCCCAGGCGGGAACGATTGTGAAGAGCGTCACTTGGGACGGCAACGTGATCCCAGGAAACGTCCTAAAGAGGACCGGTTTCGGCGTCATCTACTTCGGCGAAACCCTGATCAGCGATTACGAGCTCCGGGTCACGCTGCTTCGCTTCAAGCTCGGGTCCAGTCCGTCTGGCGACGGCACCGGCGGTGACGGCAGCGCCAACGGGAGCCCGATTCCTCCGCGCTAGGCGGGGGTAGTTAAAACGATAGAGACCGTCGCCGTGAAAGAAGCCGCCGCCAGGCGTAGAATTAAGGTGTAGACCGCCAAGAGATGCACATTACTCTCAGCTCGGAACTTCAAAAGCGCATTGCCGAAAAGATCGAGCGCGGCGAGGTTGGGACAGCCGACGCTTTGTGGAGCAAGCGCTCAATTTCTACCTCGACTACGAAGAAGGCGAGATGAACGAAGAGGAGTTCCGCGACACAAATGCCGCTATCGACGAAGCGCTGGAGCAGGGCGAGCGCGGCGAGGGGCGGCCCGCGGAACAGGTCCTGGCAGACCTGCGGGCCAAGTATGGCATATCGCGTTGAGTTCCGTCCCGGGCCGAACAGGATTTAGAAACGCTCTTTCGCCTCCTCGTTCAGGAAGCTCCCCTTCGCGGTCCTCAATGGTTAAGCGGCCTCGAAGTTGCGATCCATTCTCTGTACGGGCGACACCCGCACGTCTACAAGGTGTACTTTACCCTTGCGTCTAATACAGTTTGGATTCTCCACATCCGCCATGGCGCGCGCGGGGAGTGAAGGCGTTCCTCCCAAACACCCGCGGGCTGGCGGCGTTGTGATATGTTCGATCTGCGGCTGAATCGCCGCCACGATCGAGTATTGGAGAGCTGCGGATTGACGAGGATGGTCGCATCAGCGCGGGCGAAGGCAGCCTGCGGTCTGCTGGGCGCTTTGGTCCTGGGTTACGCCGCATGCGCTCGCGAATCGCCGGACCAGGCCTACCAGCGCGCCCTCGCGGCTTTTCGTCAAGGCCTCCTGAAGCAGGCGCAGGACCAGGCCGGTGCGGCGGCACGGCGATGCCCCGCGGACTCGTCCTGCTGGTGGCGATCGCGGCTGCTCGAAGCCGAGGCGCTGTTGTACCAGTCCGAGAAGGAGGGCGCCCGTGTCATCCTCTCCGCACCAATGCCCGCGGGCCCGGAATTCGCCGGACTGGAAGCGCGCCGCCAGATGCTCCTCGGCTACCTCTCGCTGACCGATCGGCCGCAGGAGGCCGAAAAGTACCTGGATCAGGCCGATCAGCGGGCTGCCGCTCTGGGTCTTCCGGCGCTGCGGGTGGAGGTGGCGCTCCTCAAAGGGGCGCTGCTGCCAGACCGGCAGGCGGCTGAGACGGTTCTTCGCGAGGCTTGGGCACGAGTCCGTCAGCAGAACGATTCCTATCAGGAAGCCCAGGTGCTGAACACGCTGGGGTTTTTTCGATTGCAGTCCGCGCGCTTTGATGAAGCCATTCCCTGGTTCCAACAGGCGCTGGCGGCCGCCCGCCAGGCCGGCGCCCGGATCTCCCTGGTGGCGATACTGAACAACCTGGCCATCAGCTTCACGCAAATCGGCAATTTCGATCAGGCGCTGATGTACCGGCGGGAGGCCCTGCAACTACTTGCGGAAAACGAGGTGCGTACGTACCGGCGCGATGTATTGGGGGAAATCGGCCGCACTTACATGGTGCAGGGCGATTTCCCCCAGGCCGTCGCCCACTACCGGCAGGCTCTGGCGTTGGCGCGGGAGCTGAAACTTCCGTCCGAGACCTGGCGCTGGGCGAATAACCTGGCGCTGGCGCTGACCGGGATGGCGGACTGGGATGGCGCCGAGGCGGCCAACCAGGAGGCGCAGAACCTGGCCGCGGATGCCCGGCAGCAGGCCAACACGCGGTTGAACGCGGCGCGCATCGCGGCGGGGCGCAGCCACTACGACCAAGCCGCGGCCCTGTATCAACAGACCATCGCGGCCGCTTCCGATCTGCCGTCGGTCTTGTGGTCCTCGTATGACGGGCTGGGCAGAGTGTACGCCGAGCGCGGCGACACCAAGCGGGCCGGCCAGTACCTGGGTAAGGCCCTGGAGGTGATCGACAAGAACCGGACGGGGCTCTCGCGCGACGAGTACAAGATCACTTTTCTCTCGCGCCTAATCGGCTTCTACCAGAATTATGTCGAGACTCTGGCGGCGCACGGCGCCTGGGACAGGGCGCTGGGGATTGCGGACTCCAGTCGCGCGCGCATACTGGCGGAAAAAATGTCCCTGGCTGCGCCGGCCCGCGCGGCTACCGCAAGCGACTATCAGAGACTCGCGCGGAGGTCGGGCAGCGTTCTGCTGTCCTACTGGCTGGCGCCGAGGCAGTCGTACCTGTGGGTGATCACCGGATCGGGCGTGCAGCATTACACCCTGCCCGAAGAGAAACAGATCCGCGATTGGGTGGAGCAGTACCAGACGGCCCTGGAAAAGGAAGTCCGGGACCCGATGGAAACGGAGATCGCCGCGGGCCGCCGCCTCTACGACGCTCTGATCGCTCCCGCGCGGATTTCGCCGGGCGCCCGGGTGGTGCTGGTCCCGGACGGCGCGCTGCATCGCCTCAACTTCGAAACCCTGCCGGTCTATGGAGACCAGCGGCATTACTGGATCAAGGACGCCACCGTGTCAATTGCGCCTTCCCTGAGCATCCTGGCGATGAAGGCGCCGGCGGCGCGCTCGCAAAAGGCGATGCTGATTCTGGGCGATCCGCTCTACACGGGAACGCCCTACGAGCGGCTGGAGTTTGCGTCCCTGGAAATCGAGAAGATCCGGGGGCATTTCGACGCCTGGCGGAAGAAGGTCGTCACGGGAGCGGAAGTGCACCCGGCGGTCTACCGGGAGACCGAGCCGAAGCAATTCGGCATCATCCATTTCAGCGCGCATGCCGAAGCGAATTCGCAAAGCCCGCTGGATTCGGCCGTGATCCTGTCGCGCAAGACGGACCAGTTCAAACTGTACGCGCGGGATGTCCAGCAAGTGCCGCTGGCGGCCGATCTGGTGACGCTGTCGGCCTGCCGCAGCGCCGGCGCGCGTTCCTACGCGGGCGAAGGGCTGGTGGGCTTCGCCTGGGCCTTCCTGCAAGCCGGGGCGCGCCACGTAGTAGCCGGGCTGTGGGACGTCACCGACCGCTCCACGCCCGCCCTGATGGACCACTTCTATGGGGAACTGGAAGCGGGCCAGGACCCCGCGGCGGCGCTGCGGCAAGCCAAGCTGGCCATGATCGCCGCCACCGGGCCGTACCGCAAACCCTACTACTGGGGCCCATTCCAGGTCTACCGGGGGCCGGGTCCTTGAGCCGGCGTGATAACCTTGATCGATAGTGAGCCTGGGGTTCTTTCTCTTCGTCTTGGGCGCATCGCTTCTGTGGGGCGAAGACCTGCACTGTCCGGCGTACCCGTCCTCCCAGCGGCAGGCGCACCGGGCCCGGCTGGAGCTGGAGCGATCCGCCTGGCAACTGGCCCAGCGCCGGCGTGCTTCCGCGCCCTTGCGGCCGGCGGCGGCCGTTAGTTTCATCGACGACCGGCTGTTCTCGCGCATGGCCGCGGACGGCGTGGAGCCGGCGCCGGCCTCCAGCGACACCGAGTTTCTGCGCCGCATCCGGCTGGACCTGACCGGCCGCATTCCGGCTCCGGAAGAAGTGGAGCGGTTCACCCGGGATGCCGGTCCGGGGAAACGCGCGGCGCTCATCGATGCGCTGTTGGCCTCGCCGGAGTTTGTCGACTACTGGACTCTGTGGTTCGGCAACCTGTTCGAAGTGACCAGCGCCTACTACAACCTGATCGGAATCCCCGGCCGCAATCGCTTCCATCAGTTCCTGCGCGACTTCGTGGAGCGCGATCTGCCCTACACGGAGGCCGCCACCGCGCTGATCACCGCCACCGGGGACTCGCACGAGACCGGACCGCCCAACTTCGTCATGCGAGGCATCCAGTTCAGCGAGCCGATCCAGGACACCTGGGACGAGATCACCAACAAGATCACCACCTCCTTCCTGGGCGTGCAGACGCAGTGCGTCTCGTGTCACAACGGCCGCGACCACCTGGAGCCGATCAACCTGTACCTCAGCCGGAAACGGCGCGAGGATTTCTACCGGCAGGCGGCCTTCGTATCCCGCATGAGCATCCTGGAAGTGCCGGTGGACGCGCGCAATCAGCAGCGCAAGGGGATTCTGTTCGACCGCGCGGCGGGCGCCTACCATGTGGTCCTGGTGGATCCCAACAACCCTGGAGTGCGTCCGGCGCGGCGCGGCGGGCCGTACAGCGCGGCCTACATGTTCAGCGGCGACACGCCTCGCAGCGAGGCATGGCGCGCGGAGCTGGCGCGCCTGCTCACCGAGGACCGCCAGTTCGCCCGCGCCACCGTGAATTACTTGTGGGCCCATTTCTTCCGCGCCGGAATCGTGGATCCGCCCAACGGGTGGGACCTGGCCCGCATCTCTCCGGACAACCCGCCGCCCGCTCCGTGGACGCTTCAGCCGTCCCATCCCGAGCTGCTGGAAGAGCTGGCGGACGAGTTCATCGCCGTCGGTTACCGCATCCGCCCGATCATCCGGCGGATGGTGGAGTCGAACGCCTACCAGTTATCGAGCCGTTATCCGGGGGCCTGGCGGCCGGAGTACGCGCTGTATTTCGCGCGCCAGACGCCGCGGCGCTTGTCGGCCGAAGAGCTGTACGACGCCGTGACCGCCGCCACCGCCACCGCGGCGCCGATGTTCGTGGAGGGATTCCCCAACCCGCTGTGGCGCGCGACGCAGTTGCCCGATCCGACCGAGCCGCGCAATGAGCCTGAGATCCAGGTCTTTCTGCGCACCTTCGGGCGCGGCGACTGGTGGCGGACTCCGCGCAGCGCGGCGGCCAACGTGGTCCAGGCGCTGTACCTGATGAACGATCTGATGGTGAACTACCGCACCTTCGGCTGGACCGAACGGAACGGCAACAGCCGCGTGGCGCAACTGGCGGCCTCCAACGCGAGCGACGAGGAGGCCGTGAAACAATTGTTCCTGGCCGGCCTGGGCCGCACGCCAACCCCGGAAGAGACCGCATCGGCCATCCGCGCCAAGAAAGGAACCCGCGAAGTATGGCTCTCCGACATCCAATGGGTGGTCCTAAACAAAGTGGAGTTCCTGTTCAACTTCTAAAATGAGAACTGATAACTGACGAACTGACGAACTGACAACTCCCTCATGTCCAGCCACATCACCCGTCGAGGTCTGGTAACCGGCGCCGGAGCCTGGGCGGCGATGTCGGCCCTGGCGCGCCGGGGCCAGGCGCAGGAGTCTTCCCGCCCGGTGAGCGTGCGCGGAACGGCCCGGACCTGCGTATTCATCAACCTGCTGGGCGCGCCCAGCCACGTCGACACCTTCGACTTGAAAGACGGCCCCTGGATCCCGCCCGACAAGGATCTGCGCCAGGTCGCCCCCAGGCTGGTCCTGAATCTGCGCCTGTTTCCCGAGCTGGCCAAGCTGGCGGGCGACCTGTGCGTCCTGCGGTCCGTGCGGAGCTGGGAGGCGGCTCACGAGCGCGGCCAGTTCTATGTGCAGACCGGCCACGCCAGCAATCCGGCCTTCGCCGCCGAGACGCCGCACGTCGGCGCGGTGGTTTCGCTGAAACGGGGCGGGCAGGGCAACATGCCGCCATTCCTATCGCTGAACGGAACGCCGGGCCAGGGCGCGGCGTTCTTGGGCGGGGTTTACGAACCGATGGCGCCTCCACTGAGCGCCAAGGGATTCCCGCTGCTCCAGCACGACTACTTCGTCGGGCGCGGCAAGGAGCGGTTCGATGAAAAGTACGCCCTGCTGGAGGAGATCGACGCCGAGGTGCGCCGCACGGGCCTCCAGCAGAAGGCGCTGTCGGACTACGTGGCCTTCTCGCGCACGGCCAAGAAACTGATGTACGACCCGGACACGGCCAAGGTGTTCGTCTTCAGCGCGGAGGACGAAGCGCGATACGGCGCCAACGACTTCGGGCGCGCCTGCCTGGTGGCGCGGAACGCGATTCAAGCGCGCAATGGCGCGGTCTACATCAACATCAACAACGATGGCTGGGACACGCACCAGAGCATGTACGACGGAGGCTACCAGGGCAACGGGCTATACGGCCTGTGCAGCCGGCTGGACCGGGGCGTCGCGTCGCTGCTGGCCGACCTGAAATCGAGCGGCGACTTGAAGAGCACGCTGGTCATGATGATGGGCGAGTTCGGCCGGACGCCCGGACCGCTGAACGGCCGGGCCGGCCGCGATCATCACAAGAACGCGCAATTCGCGGTGCTGGCCGGCGGCGGCATCAAGGGCGGGCAGGCGATCGGCGCGACCGACGCCATCGGCAAGGAGATCGTCGACTTCGGATGGAGCCAGGGGCGGCCCATCTACGTGGAGGACCTCACGGCCACGCTGTACTCGGCGCTCGGTATCAACTGGACCACCGCGCTGGCCGATACGCCGAGCAAGCGCCAGTTCTCCTTCATCGACAACACCAAGGTGGAGCCATTTGTGGTGGAGGAAGCGTTCCTGTGAGGCGGAACCTGATCTGGGTGTGCCTGCTGGGGAGGGCCTGGGCGCAGGGGCCGGCGGCGGTGGTGGACATCAGCGCCGGCGACACCATCCTGGTGGCCGGGGCGCAGATCAAGATGACGGCCGTGGTTCGCGACAGCAACGGCCAGCCGCGGCCAGGCGACCCGGTTCGCTGGAGTTCCGGCGACGAAAAGGTCCTCAAGGTCGACGACACCGGGATGGTGAGCGCCGTGGGCCTGGGGATCGCGGAAATCGCCGTCACCTCCGGCAACGCGCGCGGAGCGATCGACGTGCAGGTGATTCCGCTGCGCATTGACCTGCTGCCGGATTCGCCGGAGCTGGCCGTGGGCGCGTCGCAGCAGTTCACCGCCAAGGTGCTGAACTCGACCGGCGGCGAGATGGCCGGGGAGCCCGTGAAGTGGTCGGTGACGGCGGAATCCGGGGAACCCTCCGCCACCGCCACGATCGGCCCCGACGGCCTGCTCAACGCGCTGGCGTTGGGCCAGGTCACCGTGCGCGCCGCCATCGATTACACCCGCTACCCGCCCGATCGCCGCAACGGCAAGATGACCCTGTTCGCCGCCTCAACGGTCGTGTCGGTGCGCGAAGCGGTCTCCTATCGCCTGCGCCGCCTGGTATCGAGCGAAGAGACCCGCGCCGGCCTGGACCTGCGGCCCACCTTCACGGGCGTGGCCGTCAACGACAGGGGGCAGATCGCCCTGCTGGGATCCCTGGGCGGCTTCGCCACGGGATTGCTCCAGTACGAGGGCGGGCGCTTCCATCTGCTGGCCAGCGGCGGGCTCCCGGCGACCGTGGGGGGCCAGGTCATCACCCAGATTCAGCGGCCCTCCATTAACGGGCTGGGACAGGTGCTCACCAAGATCGGCAGCGCCACCATCGACGGCGGCAACCAGGGCGGGTTGTTCGTGGCCTCGGCGCAGGGCCCGGAGTTCAAGCTGTTGGAAGGCACCGCCATCGAGCCCTACATCGACCTCGGTTTCTTCTACATCACTCCCCGCTCCCTCAACGACAACGGGCAGATCCTGTTCCGGGCCAACTACAAGGAGCCGGATTCGGATGTTTCCAAAGTGGCCCTGTTCCTCTGGTCGCCGAATGGCTCCCTGGCGCCCGTCTACCGGCCCGGTGACCCGTTGCCTGGCCTCACCGGCGCGGTCAGCGTGGAATTCGACTTCGCCCTGGATAATGCCGGCGGGGTTCTGTTTGTGATGCGGGCCGGGCAGCAAACGGTCTTGTACCGCAAACCCTCCGGGGGGCCGGCGGCCAAGGTGATCGGTGTCGGCGACGCCTTCGGCGGCTCCGTCATCGAGCGGATCGAAGGCCTGGTGTTCTCGCCATCGGGCGAGGCGGCGTGCCGGATCGACCTGCGCACCGGACGCCAGTTCCTGGTGCGCTACACCGGCGGACGCGTGGAAAACAAGGAGCTCAACATCTCCCCGCGCACGCTGGCCGTCAACTCCGCCGGCGACGTGCTCTTGGCCGGCACGGTGGCCGGAAAGGAGGGCCTGTATCGCTGGACCAAGGACGAGTTCAAGTCCGTGCTGCTCCTGGGGCCGCAGAGTGGAGGGCTGGCCGCTATCAGCTCCATTGAAGAGGCGGCGCTGGCTACCTCGGGCGATGTCTGGGCTCTGGTGCGCGCGGCGGACAACGACTTCGTGCTGCTGCGCCCATCCGCCGCGCGGCCGATGGTCTTTCAGGCGGGCGTCAAGCTGGACGCCGATCTGAGCGTCAATCTGCATCTGCGCGGACTGGTCCAGGGGACGCGCGACGGCGCTCCGCACCTGGTGCTGGGAGACCCGGCCAGCGTGTTCGAGCTCACGCCGCAATCGCTGACGCCTCGCGTGGTGCTGGGCGAGCGCCTGGCCGGCGGGCCCTACGCCGGGTCGCCCGTGGTGGTGGAGAGCCCCAAGGGAGAGCTGTTCTTCCGCAATCTGTTCCGGCTGGACGGAGGCCTCTACCGGTATGCGGCGGGCAAGTTCGACCGGCTGGTGGAGCACATCAAGCGAATGCCCGATGGCGTGATTATCTACGAGCCCACGCCGCTGGCGGCCAACGGCAATGGCACGGTGGTGCTGACCACCGGCACGGATCGCTTTGTCTACCGGATGTACCTCTGGAAGAACAACCAGATGACCGTGATCCTGTCGAGCGGCTCGGCCACGGCGGGAATCGGGACGGTCTCCGCGTGGACCGACGCCGCCATCGACGAGCGCGACCGGGTGATGGCCTATGTCCAGGTCAGCGGCAGCCGGTCCGGCTACTTCCTGTATGAGAACGGCCGCTGGACGGCGGCGGCCCTGATGGGATCGCTGCAGCTTGCCGGCCGGACGGTGGTGGCGGCCGATGGACTGCGCGCGGTGGGCGATCGCTTCTACGCGCTGATGAGCCTAGGCGAGCGCTACTTTGAGTCGGCCGTGGCCGAATTCAGCGGAAGCTGGCGCGCGCTGCTGGCATCGGGCGAGCAGTTGCCGAGCGGCAGCACGCTGGGCTACATCCAGGACTACGACGTCAACCGCGGCGGCGACGCGGCCTTCGTGGCGACTCTGCGCGCCTCCGACGCCAGGCTGCTGGGCGTCAAGACCGCGGCCGGGCTGCGGGTGGTGGTCAACCCCGGCGACCGCACCGGCGACGGCGATTACCTGCTGGGCTACCTGCAGTGCGACCTGCGCGACGACGGCACGCTGTACTTCACCAGCATCGACGCCAAGGACAACTATCTGGTGTACGCCGCCGAGCCGCTCTAGAGTGGCCGCGCTCGAATGTGCTTTCAAGAATCGTTCCCTAACCCGGCGTAGCCGGAACCAAACTGGTCAAGGCGTGAAGTCCACCGCGGGCTCTATCTCGCAAAGAACGCCAAGATCGCCAAGAAGAACAACACCACCTTGAGTCAAGTTCTGCCAATTTCGGCATGAACCTACAGGTGGCCAGGATGAGGACTCGGCACCATTCGTGCTACGCCCACCGAGCCGCGCTGCGAGCTAGGGCCGGATTCCCGGCACATTCAGCCGGATGCGATACAGGCCGGTCCGCGCCGTCATGTATAAGGTCTTGCCGTCCTCATCGCCCCAGGCGAAGTTGGCCGGCAGTTCTGGAGCCTCGATCATTCCGAGGTGTTTTCCTTCAGAGGAGATGATCCACACGCCGCCGGGGCCCGAGACATAGAGGTTGCCCTGTTGGTCGATCTTCAGTCCGTCCAGCGCCTCTTCTCCGGGCGCGTCTTTCATATTGAAGAACACTTCGCCGGCGCCGAGCGCGCCGCCCGCCTTCACGGGATAGCGGAGGATCACCTTCTTGTTCACGTCCCAATTGGCGACATAGAGCGATTCTTCACCCGGCGAGAACGCGATACCGTTCGGTCCGGTCAGCTCGGTGCTGAGCAATTCGAGCTTGCCCTCGAACAGGCGAAACACGCCCGAGAAGGGCAGCTCTTTGCGCGGATCGTCGTGGAACTTGGGCAGGCCGAAGGGCGGGTCGGTGAGGTACAGCGCGCCGTCCGACTTGTAGACCAGATCGTTGGGGCTGTTGAGGCGCTTGCCCTGGTAGCGATCGGCCAGCACCGTCAGAGCGCCGTTCTTTTCGAGACGCGTGACCCGGCGGTTGCCATGCTCGTTGATGGTGAGCCGTCCCTGGGAATCGAGCGTGAGCCCGTTCGAGCCAGGCTGCCCGTACTCGCCGATGTCCAGGCCGGTGTAGCCGCTCTTCGCGCGGAATACCGAGACCTGCCCGTCCTCGGGGGACCAGCGGTAGATGGTGTTGGCATTGGGATCGCTGAACAGCAGGTAGTTGCCGTCGCGGACCCACACGGGGCCTTCCGTGAATTGGAATCCAGAGGCGAGCTTCTCGATCCGGGCCCCGGCCGGGACGATCGCATCGAGTGCCGGATCGAGCCGCACGATCCGGCCGGCGCTTTCCGGCGTTCTGGCCGGGCGGTAGAAGTCCAGCGTCGCGGAGCGAATCCAGATGTAGTTCTCGGGCAGATCGGACAGTGGTCCATTGATGCCGAAGATGGCCAGTTGGAACTGCTGTCCCGGCCTGGCGTCACGGGTGAGGATCACTCGGTTGGGCGCGTTCCAGCCTCTGATCAGCGGTCCGCCGGTCTGGCCCAGGACCCTGGGCAGAGTGCCGTTCACCCAGATCTCGGCGTAATCGTCGAGAACCAACTCGAAGGCTACCGTCGAGCCGGTAGGATCCAAGCTGCCTACCTTCCCGGGCAGCGTAATGTTGAGGCGGTACCAGACAAAAGAAAGCTTGCCGTTGCCGTGCCGGCTCTCGAGGGAAGTAGCCGGGATCCTCTCCCAGCCGGAGTCGTCGAAGGCGGCCGCGCCGGCCTTGGGTTGGTAGTCGTAGGTCTTGCCGCTCGCGACAATCCGCGTGTCGCTGAAGCGCCATTGCCCGTTGACCAGGCGCACGCCCTCTTCGGTGCGCAGGTCGATCACGGCTTGGGGACGCCCGATAGCCGCCTGAGGCGCCTCCGTGCGAGCGGCGAATAGCGGCGCCGCGATCAGGGCCGCCGCAACGAGCGGTCTCATTTTCCACCCCCGTCCACTGACCGCACCTTGACCACGTAGTAGGTCATCGGGCCCTCGACCTCCTTGAACCAGTGCGGCGTGCCGTTGGGGACCACGATCACGTCGCCCTTGGCGATGCGGCGCGTCTGGCCGCCGTGGATGGCGGTCCCACGGATCTCCTCGTTCGCCGTGGTCTGGCCGCCCACCATTGTGCCGCCGGTGACAAAGGCCGCCGAGCCGCTGAGCACGTGGATGATGTCGGTGTCCCGCTCGTGAACTTCCGCCAGGCCGGGCCCCTCGCGGCGGCTGGCGTGGATCTTGTAGTTCTCCATTTCGATCAGCGGGACGCCTTTCGCGAAGGCCGCCTCCACTTGGGAGCTTTCCAGATACGTGACCGGCCGGGTGGAACCGGCGAGCGCGATAGCAGCCGCCAACGCGGCGGCGATGGATGGGATTCTCATAGGGCGGCGGCTCCTGCCTTGGCGAACTCCTCATCCTGCTGCTGGGTATTGGCCCCGCTCACACCGACACCGCCGACCACCTGGCCGTCGACCACAATCGGCACTCCGCCCTGCACGGGCGTCATGCCGGGGATCCGCAGGACCGCGCCCCGCCCGTTCCGGATGGCGTCTTCGAAGACCCGTGTCGGTTTCTGGAAGGTGGCGGCCGTCTGGGCCTTGCCAATGGCCACCGTCGCGCCGGCCGGGAAGGTCCCGTCCAGCCGCTCCAGGTACATCAGATTTCCGCCGTCGTCGACCACGGCGATCACTCCGCCGGCCTTGTTCTTCCTGGCTTCCGCCACCGCGGCGGCGGCAACTGCCTTGGCGCCGTCCAGCGTCAGAACCCTTTTCTCCATCGTCTTGTTCCCCTCGCCGAACGACAGCGCGGAGAACAGCAAAATCGAGATGATGCTCTTCCTCATGTCTTTCTCCTTGCAAGCAAAAAAAAATGGCGCCGGCGAATCCACCGGCGCCGTGACCAGAGCGGCGCTTACTTCACCGGTTTGGCGAAGGACGCCTCGCCCAGCAGCGCCTCGGCGAAGGAACACCAGATTTCGACCTTGGCGATGTCGCCCACGTAGTGCGGCACCTCGATCTTCCGGTTGTTCAAGCCCGGCTTCACTTTGAGGTTCTTCAGCAGGTAGCGGTCGCCTTTGGACGTGACCACCTGCCAGTGCGGAGCCGGCGTGTCCGGAATCACAAAGTCCGGAGAGACTTCCAGAATGCTCTTGTTGCCTTCCCGGTAGTGCATGGCAAAGCCGGTGTTGGCCTTGGGGCCCATGAAGGCCGAGGTCTTGTGCTGCTCATGACCGTTAGCGAACGCGAAGCTCGCCGTCAGCATCAGGGCAGCCACCGCCGCCAGCGCAAAGTACTTCTTGATCGGTTGAGAATGTTGCATTGGGTTTTTCCTATCTCCTGCCCAGCTTGGTTGCGGCGCAGGCGGGCCGTATTCCCGCGGTCCGCAAAATTCTCATTTGACTTTCCGGGCGCGGGGGAATACGCTCTTACGCATGTCACGATTCCATGTCTCTCTGCTGGCCGCACTGGCCATCGTCGCGCCCGCGGCCGAACTGAAGTCCGGACCCGCGCTTCCGCACCACCTGGTCAAGGATTGGGCCAAGCTGCCCGACGGGTGGAACTTCGGCGAGTGCTCCGGCGTCTCCGTCGACAAGAACGACAACGTCTGGGTGTTCAACCGCGGCAACCACCCGGTGATCGAGCTCGACAAGGAGGGCCGCTTCCTCCAAGCCTGGAACGACGTGGTGATCAAGTCGTCGCACGGCATCAAGGTCGATCCGGATGGCAACGTGTGGGGCGTGGATGTGAAAGGCCACGTGGTCATCAAGTACACGCCGAAGGGCAAGGTTCTGATGGTTCTCGGCAATCGCCAGGGAACGCCGGGCAAGAACGACAGCAAGGACGCCTTCAACGAGCCGACGGGCATCGACTTCGCGCCCGGCGGCGACTTCTTCGTCTCCGACGGCTACGTGAACTCGCGGGTCATCAAGTTCAACCGCGAAGGCGACTACCTGACGCACTGGGGCAAGAAGGGCGCCGGCGACGGCGAGTTCAACCTCTCGCACGACGTCGCGCTGGACTCCAAGGGCCGGGTCTACGTGGCCGACCGCTCCAACTCGCGGGTCCAGATCTTCGATGGGAACGGCACGTTTCTCGGCAAGTGGAGCGATGTCGGGCAGCCCTGGGGCTTGGCCTACTCGAAGAAGGAAGACGCTCTCTACATGGCCGACGGGCTCAACAACCGGGTGGTGAAGCTGAACCTGGATGGGCAGATTCTGGGCGTGCTGGGGAGCTACGGAAAGGCGCCCGGCAAATTCGACTTCGCGCACCACATCGCCGTGGACTCCACCGGGGCGATCTACGTGGCCGAGATTAAGAACTGGCGGGTGCAGAAGTTCGCGCGGTAGCCGGACAGTCCTTGGCGGGCTCAGGATATATCTCGCAAAGAACGCCAAGATCGCCAAGAAGAACAACACTGAGAAGCTAGCTGAGGCGCCGTGCGGCGGCTTCAGTAGCGGGCGAGCCAGCGGGCTTTCTCGACTATTTTTTCCGCGTTGGGCAGGAAAGCTTCTTCCAGCGGGGGGCTGAAAGGGACCGGGGTATCCGGTGCCGCGATGCGGACGATAGGTCCGTCCAGGTGTTCAAAGGCGCGCTCACTGATGCGGCTCGACACTTCGCCGCCCACACCGCCGCTGAGCGTGGCTTCGTGCAGGACGATCACTTTGGAGGTCTTGCGGACACTGGCGAGGATGGTGTCGTCATCCAGCGGCTGGAGCGTGCGCAGATCGACGATCTCGACGGAGATTCCTTCACTGTCCAGGGTTCCGGCGGCTTCCATCGCGGCGTGGACCATGGCCCCGTAGGTGATGATGGAGAGATCGCGGCCCTCGCGAACCACTTTGGCCTTGCCGATGGGCACGGTGTACTCCTCCGCGGGCAGGTCCTCTTTGATGCGGCGATAGAGGGCCTTGTGCTCGAAGAAGAGCACGGGGTCGTTATCGCGGATGGCCGACTTGATCAGGCCCTTGGCGTCGTAGGCCGTGGCTGGCGCGACGACCTTGAGTCCCGGCGTATGGGTGAACAGCGCTTCCGGATTCTGGGAGTGGAAGGGGCCGCCGTGGATGCCGCCGCCGGAAGGAGCGCGGATCACGATGGGGACCGCCGCGCCCCAGCGGTAGCGGCACTTGGCGGCGAAACTGACAATCTGGTCGTAGGCGCAGGTGATGAAGTCGGAGAACTGCATCTCGGTGACCGGCCGCAAGCCCATCAGACTGGCTCCGATGGCCGCCCCCACGATGGCCGATTCGGATATCGGCGTGTCCACCACGCGACGCTCGCCGAAATGGTCCAGCATCCCGGCGGTGACCTTGAAGGCGCCGCCATAGACGCCGATGTCCTCGCCCAGCAGGAATACGCTGGGGTCGCGCTCCATCTCTTCCCACATTCCTTCGCGAATGGCTTCCAGATAAGTGGTGGGCATGGCTCTACTCCGGCGCGTAGACGTCGTCCGTCAATTCGGAAGGGTCCGGATAAGGGCTGCGCTCGGCCCACTCGACCGCCTCGTCCACTTCGCGCCGGATCTCGCTCTCCACGTGGTCGAGGTCGGAGCGGTCGGCCCAACCCTTCTCCAGCATGAGACGCTCCAGGCGTGCGATGGGATCCTTGGCGCCCCACTGCTCCCAGAGGTGTCCGGGGACGTAGTCGGCGGGGTCGTGGGCGGAGTGGCCGGTCATGCGAAAGGTCTTGCACTCCACCAGGTAGGGACCGAGCCCGTCGCGGGCGTGCGCCGCGGCCCGCTGCGCGGCGGCATGCACGGCGAACACGTCGTTGCCGTCGACGATTTCCGACGGCAGCCCGTAGGCCGGCCCGCGGTCGGCGACGTTCGCGCAGGCCATCTGCTTTTCCAGCGGCGTCGAGTAGGCGTACTGATTGTTGTTGCAGATCAGGACCAGGGGCAGTTTCTGCACGGCGGCGAAGTTGACTCCCTCGTGCCAGTCGCCGCGGCTGGTGGCGCCGTCGCCAAAGAAACACCAGGCAACGTTTTTCGAACTCCGGTACTTGAAGGCCAAGGCGGCGCCGGCCGCCACCGGCACCGAAGCGGCCATGGCGCTGATGATGGCGACGATGTTCAGTTTCACGTCGCCCATGTGCATGTTGCCTTCGCGGCCGCGCGTGAGGCCGCCCACGCGTCCCATGTACTGGGCAAAGACCTGGCGGGGATGGACGCCGCGCAGGAAGAACAGCGCCATGTCGCGATGCGAGGGAAACAGCGCGTCATCCGGCTGGGCCACCAGGCCGGCCCCGACGGTAATGGCCTCCTGCCCGCGCCCCACGTAGACGCCACCGACGATCTTCCCCTGGCGGTACAACTTGCGCTCGATCCGGTCTTCCGCTTCCCGCATCAGGCGCATGTAGTAGAGAAAGCGATGGGCAAGCGCAGGCTCTGAATCAGCCTCCCCGCCGGTACTCAGACGAACGGGCGCTGCAACCGCCATGGTGAGCTCCTGGTGGATGAGTCCAAAGCGTCCAGTATACGATAAAACCCGGGTGCTGTTACGAGAACTTGTACACGCCCGGCACCGGCAGGGGCGGAACATCCATGGGCAGGTCGTAGTCGAAGGCCTTGGGCATCAGATCGAGATTGGAGGCCATCACCTGGTCCCAGGTGATCTCCTGCCCCGAGTAGGCCGACTCCCGCGCCATGATGCAGGTCATGGTGCTCTCGGCCACCGTCATGCCGTGGTTGATGTAGGGGCCCGTGCCCCGGATCGACTTAACCATGTCGATGTGCTCCTGCTCGTAGGGGTTGCGGCCGGGCGTGCCCAAGTCCTTGCAGTTGCTGCGGCCCTTCGACCCCACCACCAGCTCGGAGATGTTGGTATGACTGCCTCGCGGGAACTGGCGGCAGTAGCTGGACATGTGGACGCCGTTGGGATAGACGAAATCGGCGCCGATGTGGTCGAAGATGTTGCCGTAAATCTCCTCGCGCGGGCGCCAGGCCGCGCCGCCGGAAGCCACCACCTTGGCCGGCGGCCCGCCCATCACCCAGTTGATGACGTCGATGTTGTGGAGATGCTGCTCGACGATCTGGTCGCCGCAGATCCATACGAAGGAGTACCAGGCCCGGTGCTGCCAGGTCATGTCCTTCCACTTCGCGTCGCGCGCCTTCTGCTGGATCACCGGCCCCCCGACCCAGTAGGCGTACGTGGCGGTGATGTCGCCGATGGCGCCGTCCTGGATGCGTTTGACGGTCTCGACGTATTCCTTCTGGAAGCGGCGCTGCGCGCCGGACATTACGGTGAGCTTCAATTGCTCGGACTTCTTGGCCGCGGCCATGAAGCGCTTCACGCCCACCGGGTCGGTGCCGAAGGGCTTTTCCGCGAACACGTGCTTCCTGGCCTCGACGGCGGCCTCGAAGTGCATGGGGCGATAGCCGGGCGGCGTGCACAGCAGGACCACGTCGATGTCGGAGGCCAGCACCTTCTTGTAGGCGTCGAAGCCCACGAAGTGCTGCTCGGGCGCGACCTTGATTTTCTCCTGGATGGTGGGGTAGCGGGCGGCGTTGCGAAGCTGGTTCAGCGAGCCTTCCAGGCGATCTTCAAAGACATCGCCCATGGCCACCAGCTCGACGTTCTCGCTGCCGAGCAGCAGTTGCCCGGCGGCTTGGGTACCGCGGCCGCCGCAGCCGACCAGGCCGGCACGCAGCTTCTCATTGCCCGCTCCGCGCACCAGCTCGGGCTTGATGATGGTGAAGGTCGAGGCGGCGGCCGTGGCCGCGGCCGGCGCGCTCAGGAAGGATCGCCGGGATAACTGCGCCGTTTCGTCTGGCATGAGGGGCTCCTTACATTTGAATCGACAGGGGACCGAACACGGGAAGCGCCATGTCGGCATCGTCCCGCACATTGCAGTAGGGATCTTTGCCGTAGCCGTAGCGCAGGGTCGCGCCCTCCGGCAGCTTGCCGCCGATATGCAGCAGGATCGAGCTCGCGTCCTGGGGGTCGACCTGCATCTTGTAGATCACGGGCAGCGGCGCGCCGTCGGCGCCGTGCACGGAGAATCCGGAGATCCGCCCGGCGGAGCGCAGGCGGCCGTTCACATCGGAGAAGGCCACGCGCAGGACGCCGTTGCGAAAGGCCGCCGACACCGGGCGCGGACCGCGCTTGGTCTCGCCGGTCGCCAGGTTGGACAGCCGGCGGCCGAGCCGCTTCAGGTCCTGCGTGCCGACGTGGATGCCGTCGTCGAGCGAGAGGTCGACGGCCGGCGCCATACCGGAGTTACGGATGGTGGACTCGGCGATGCGCTGCGCTTCCTGCACCTGGTTCCACTCGGCGATGTTCTGGTTGTTCAGGTGGCGGCCGATCTGCACGTAATAGAACGGCAGCGTGGGGCTGCGGAAATCCTCGCGAATGGCGGTGACCAGCCGCTCGAACTTAGCCTGGAATTGGGGCGCGGCTTTGGGGTTGGCGTCGGATTCGCCTTGATACCAGAGCACGCCGGTCACTTTGAGGCCGGCGCTCTCCACGCCGCGAAACATCGAGCCGTAGAGCGATTCGCCGCCCTTATTCTTGAGCGCGGAGTCCCACTGATCCATCGAGGTCCCGCCGTGGGCCCGGGAAATCAGGCCGACTGGCACTCCGGTTCGCCGCACCATCTCGACGGCGAAGGGCAATCCGAGCCCGGCGCCTTTCTTGCGGGCGGCGATGGACTGGCGCAGCGCGTCGCCTGCCTGAGGCGCGGTCTGTCCCTTGCCCCAATGCACCGGGTCGATCGCGCTGGACAACGTGTGGAGCGGCTCTTCGGCCACCAGCCACTGGGCGGCCATGTCGAAATTGTGCACCAGCTCGTGCGGCATCTCGACATCGGCCAGGTCGCCTACGCCCTGCATGTTGGATTGGCCGGCCAGCACCCACAGATCGCCTACCAGGATTCCGTTCAACGCGGCAGTAGCGCCGCCCGCGCGCACTTCGATGCGATAGGGGCCGCCGGCGGGAACGGCCTTGACCACACCCGACCATTTGCCGGAAGCCGCCTGCCCGATGCTGGACCAGTCCAGTCCGGCGACCACCAGATGCTTGCGGACCACGCGCGCCTCGACCACGCCCTGGGCATCGGTCGTGCCGCTGAGGCCGATGTCCGCGCGATTGGCGGCGTCGCGCTGGAAGACTTGGTCGTCCAGCGCGCCTGTGGTGATGCGGAGATCGGCGGCCATCGCCGCCGCGGAGAGGAGAAAGATGAGGGTGGATTTCATCGCTGTCATTGTACTTCAGGAGGGCGAGGCCCTGCCGCTGGCTTCTTGCGCAAGTCCCAGACGTAGATCGAGTAGCCGATTTTGGCGGTCGGCGGCATCCGCCGCAGCCAGTCGTAGTTGCCAGGGGCCGTGTACAAACCGTACAGCGGCGTGACGCTGGCCGCGGCGACGCAGTCGAATTGGGCGCGCTTGTCCGGCTCGTCGGTGTGCGGCAGGTAGTCCGCGCCGACCTTGTAGTATTCGAAATTGGCGTTGCCGAAGTAGGCGATGCATACCCCGGGGATGTCCCGCGCCTTCAGGTAGGCCGCCAGTTTCTTCACGTCCTGACCCCAGTCGATATTGGAATCCAGCAGGTACCGGGGGCCAGCCTTGGGCCCGCCGGCAGCCAGGTTGAAGAAGGCCAGGTAATGGGGGTAGATGCGCGCCGACTCATAGAGCTGGAGCGCCAGGGCGCCCCCCAGCAGGAGCCGCTTGAGGAGGCCGTTCGGCGCCTGCGCCACAATCGTGGCGAGCACGATGAACAGAAGCGGGTAGACGGGCAGAATGTGGCGCACGCCGAGGTTAATGCGGGCGGCCATGCTGGCGGCGAAGAAGACCGCCGCCGCCAGCGCCAGCGAAATCTGCTCGAAGCTCGGGCGCACTCGCCGCGCGGCCACCCACCACAGGCCAGCCGCCAGCAACAGCAGGACGGCTAGCGGGGTCTTCACCGCAAACACCACTGGGAAGTAGTACCACCAGCCAGACTCTGAGATCTGGCCAAGCAGATAGGAGCTATGGCCCGAACGGTTGTGCTCCCAAACGTCGGCCAAGCCCGTCAGGTAGAGATGGGAGGGAAAGCGGAATCGGGGCGCATAGAGCGCCGCCACCACCAGGGCGGCAATCCCCAAGACCAGCACCGCGCGCCGGGGCACAGGCCGGCGCAGCAGCGCCAACAAGGCCAGGACCGGCGCCAGCACGACGCACGAGAACTTGGAGGCCAGCGCCAAACCCAACAGGGCTCCCGCCACAACCAGATCCCGGTCACGGTGAGTCGTCAGATAGCGGATCCAGGAAACCACGGTCAGGAAGATGAACAGCGCCGCGATCAGATCGGTGGTAACGTACCGGCCGTGTGCGATCAGATTCGGATCGGTGGCGCAGAGGAACAGCGCCAGCAGCGCCGCGGGCGCGCCGAAATGTTTCCGCGTCCACACCGCCAGGGACACTGCCAGCACGAGCGCCAACAGGATGGTCACGCTGCGCGCGGCCAGCAGGATGGTGTCGGCTGGAAGGCGGTTCTGGTATAGAAAAATGCCCCCGAAGGTCAACTCATCGTGTTGGCCCCAGGAGGGGTGCGCGAGCGGGAGGCCAACATCCATCCACAGCAACGGCAGCGCATCGAGTGTCTTGCCCAGCGGAGGATGCTCGGGATTCATGCGGAAATCGCGAGTCTTGAGGTAGCTCAACCCGGCGGCCAGATGCACGGCTTCGTCCCACGTTTGGGACTCCTGGACAATGGAAGTCCATTGCGCGGCAGCCATTGCCGCGACCAGGAGGAGACAGAGAGGCCAGAAACCGCGATGGAGTACTCCCATAACCGATCTACCTTGAAGGCTCGGCGGCGCACCGCTTAGACTGGAGTTTGTATGTCCACATGGCTGGTGGCCGGAGTTTCGTTCCTGCTGGGTTGCGCGATGCTGCTGGCCGCGGTCCGGCTGTTCCGGCGCGCGTGGACGACCGCGTCACAGGCGCGAACGGCCGCGCTTAACCTCGCCATCGTCTTTTTCACGCTGTTTTTCGGCGGCCTCGCGGCCGAAGTCCTGGTCTATTGCTTTTTTGTTCAATCCTATCAGTCCGGCTTCGTTCTGGCCAACCAACGCTGGATGGACCGCTATTGGAAGCCGGTCAACCGGAAGGGCTACCGCGACCTGGAGCGGGCAGAAGGCGACTTCCTGGGGAAGCGAATCGTGGCCGTGGCCGGAGACTCGTTCGCCGCCGGATACGGGATCGCCGACTACCGGCGGCGTTTCTCGAACGTCTTGGAGGACAACCTAGGCCCGGGCTGGGTGGTGGTCAACCTCGCCAAGAACGGATGGGACACGTCCGCCGAGTTCAAGGCCGTGCGGTCGTTTCCCCACAAGCCGGACGTCATCGTGCTGGGTGTGTCTATTTTGCGACGACACGTAACACTAAGCAGATCAATAGCTTAGCGTAGATCGATGTCCTGCGATAGTGAGCAAAACAGGGGGGTATGAAGATATCCCCCTGTTTTTCGCGCTTTGCGGTCAAGAACGAGGC
>JACOSH010000514.1 GCA_016178945.1 Acidobacteriota bacterium | reverse complement strand
GCCGTGGCGCAGGCGTGCATGAGCGGACACGGCGTGTCGCCGCCGTGGTGGGGGCGGGCGGGGGCGTCGGCGTCGCGCGCCCCGTGATCGTGCGGCGTTGCCGGCGTCGCTGCCGGTGACCAGCCTCACGCCCGCGCGATGCGCCTGGCGCAGGTTCTCGCATGCGCGCTCGTAGGCGGCGCGCGCGGCGGACACATCCCGGTCCTTGAGCCGCTGCCGGGTGCCTTCGAGCAGCTTCGGGGGCCCCACCTGCTGCACCAGCGACCGGTTGAGCAGCTCCTTCTGTTCGGCCAGCGACCGCGACATGGCGTGGATCACGGTGAGGGTGGGATCGTAGGCGACCCCTTCCTTGGCCATGCGGGCCAGCAGCGCGCCGGGGATCGAGTCGCTGAACGAGCCGTGCTCGATCCCCACCGCGCCGGCGTTCAACGCGTCCTCGATATCGCGCACGCCGCCGGTGTGGACCACCAGCGGCAGCTTCTGCGCACGGGCCTCCCCGGCGACCGCCTGGAGCACCGCCGCATCCATCCGCTCGAACAGCATGCCGGCGCGGCCGGCTTCGAGGATCGCTTTCAGGCCGTCGGCGCGCGCCTGCTTCAGCGCGCGGACCTGCTGGCGCGCCTCGGCCGCGGTCTTGGGGGTCCGCACCAGTTGTTCGCGGGCGGCGGCCTTGAGCATTTCCGGCATGTATTCCACGTACTCGGTTCCGTGCCCGCCGGCGGTGGTGAACATGGGGCCGCAGACAAACAGCTCCGCGCCCAGCCGGTGACCGGCGGCGATACGGTCGCGCAGCGCGAAGGAGTCGTTCTGCCAGTCGCCTACGCTTTTGACCGCGGTCACGCCGCTATAGAGATAGGCGGCCAGCTCGCGCTCCATGGCCTTCTTGGCGTTGTAATCCTTCATGTCGGCGTAGAAGCCGCCCGGCGCGCCCAGATGCACGTGCACGTCGATCAGTCCGGGAAGCAGCGTCTTGCCCGAGGCCTCCACCACTTCGGCCTGAAGCTTGGCCGGGTCGGGGCCGAAATCGGAATAGACCCCTTCGATCTTCCCGCCGCGCAGCAGCACGGCGCCGGATTCGATGACCGGGCCATCGCCCACGAAGATCCGGGCGCCGCGGATCAGAACCGATTCGCTTCGTTGAAGCTCGCGCCATAGCATCCCGGCCTTCTCGATGTGCTCCTTGCTATAGGCCTGGTAGGTGCCCAGGATAACGAACGGCGACAGCACCGCCAGCACCCAGAACTTGGCGCGGCCGGCCAGTTTCTCGCCCTTTTCCCATCGAAAGATCTGCATGGAAATGAAGGCGCCCAGCGCCACCGTAACCAGCATCGCCAGGACCGGGACTCGATTCTGGCTCAGGGATTCGCCCTTCAGAAACATCCCCTGGAAGCCGGTAATCAAGTACGAGGCCGGCAGGTACTGCCCCACGATCTGGGCCCAGGAGGGCAGCATGGCGACCGGTATCGTGGTGCCGCTCAGGAACAGCATGGGCATGTAGAAAAGCTGGATGACGATGGTCGATTCCTGCACGCTGTTGACCACCGAGGCGATGATCAGCCCAATGGCCCGGAACGCCAACACCCCGACCGTCACCATCACCAGCAGCGAGGGCCACTGCGCGGGGATGGGCATCTTGTACAACAGGCGCGCCAGGCCGAAGGTCAGCAGCACGGCGGGGATGTAAATCAACCAACCGGTGACCATCGACGCCACCAGGATGGGCAGCGGCGAGATCGGCGTCACCTTGTAGCGCCGCAGGATGTTCTGCTCGCGCTCCTGCACCAGGCGCATGCCCGCGCCCCACAGGCCGTTGCCCAGCACACCCATGGCCAGCACCATGGTGACGATATTGGCCATGCCGCCCGGGCCGGGCGAGTCCATCATCTCCGCGAAGACGAAGAAGAAGATCAGCGGGAACAGGTAGTTGAAGAAAATGACCATCCGGTCGCGGCTGGCCAGCTTCAGATCGATCTGGATGAGGGCGAGGTAGGCGCTCATGAAGTCTCTCTCATTCCCGCAGGTTCTTTCCGGTCAGCTCGATGAAGGCGTCCTCCAGCGAGGGACGCTGCAGGCGGACGTCCGCGATGTCCAGGCCCTTCTCATCGATCCACTTCACCAGATCGACCAGCGTGCGGGCCGGGCGGCTGGTCTTGACCGATAGCGTGAGGCGGTCGCCGCTGAACTCGGCGCTTTCGGCGTCGCGCCAGCTAGCGGCGCGGCCGTCGGGCAGGGGCTGCTCGCAGCGGATCTCGATCAGTGAGTGCCCCAAGGCGCGGGTCTGGATCTCGCGCGGCGTCCCCAGCGCCACGATCGAGCCTTCGTCGATGATGGCCACGCGGTCGCACAGCCGCTCCGCTTCTTCAATGTAATGCGTGGTGAGGAGAATGGTGCGTTGCTCGCGCCGCAGGTCGCTCACCAACGCGTGCACTTCCAGGCGCGCCTGGGGATCCAGCCCGGCGGAGGGCTCGTCCAGGAACAGCAGTTGCGGATCGTTGAGCAAGGCCAGCGTCAGCGCCAGCCGCTGCTTCTGGCCGCCGGACAGGTGCGTGTAGAACGACTCGCGCTTCTCACAAAGTTGCAGGCGCTTGAGGAGCGCGTCGCCGTCCACGGTGCGGGTGTAGAAGCTGCCGAACAGCGCGATCGCCTCCCTCACTTTCAGCTTTTCGGGAAAGTTGGTGGACTGGAGGCACACCCCGATGCGGTCCTTGAGCTGGCGGTTCTGAATGGCGGGGTCGAAGCCCAGCACCGACACCTCGCCCGAGGTGCGCGGGCGCAGCCCTTCCAGGATCTCGACGGTGGTGGTCTTGCCGGCGCCGTTCGGTCCGAGCAGCCCGAAGACCTCGCCCGGATGAACTTCGAAGCCGATACCCTTGACGGCGGCGAAGTCGCCGTAGTTCTTGGTGAGTCCGGAAACCTGGATCAAAGATCGATTATAGCGAGTGGGCGGGCCGGGGACCGGGTTGGTGGCGCATGCTATTCTGACCCACAGGCGCCATGTGGAGGATTCCGATCCTTGCCGCCGGCTTCCTGCTGCCCGCAGTCGCGGGCGAACAGTGGCTGAAGCTGCAGTCGGCCCATTTTGAGCTGTTCACCACGGCCGGTGAAAAGAAGGCTCGCGGGGCCATCGAGCAGTTTGAGCGGGTCCACGGAATCTTCGCTCAACTCTTCCCCGCCCTGCCGGAGTCCGCGCGGCGGTCGCGGATCGTCGCGTTCCAGTCCGACAGGCAATTCCGCCCGTACCAGATCAACGAGTTCGCCGCCGCCTACTACGCCGGGGACCGCGACCAGGACTACATCGTGATGCACAGCGCCGGAGCGGAGAATCTGCCCATCGCGATTCACGAGTACTCCCACCTGGTGATGCGGCGCGCCGGGCTGCACCTGCCGGTCTGGCTCAGCGAGGGGCTGGCCGATATCTACTCGACGCTGGCGCAGACCGGCGGGAAGATCCTGCTGGGCGCGATTCCTCCCAGCCGCTACCAGGTCATGCAGTCGGGCCAGTGGCTGGATATCGCGACCCTGCTGGCGGTGGATCAGGATTCTCCGCACTATAACGAGAAGAAGCGGGCCGGGCTGTTCTATGCGCAGAGCTGGGCCTTGACCCATATGCTCTACCTGGGCGACGGATATCGCCAGGGTTTCGGCGATTTCCTGCTCGCCGTCGCTTCCGGAACGCCGGCGGCGGAGGCGCTCCCGAAGGTCTACAAGAAAGCGCCCGAGGAGGTCCACGCGGATCTGCGGGAATACCTGCGGAGCACGCGCTTCCGGGGCGCGGTGCTGGACGCCAAGGTGGAGAAGTCCGGCGAGCGGCCGGCGCTGGAGACGGCGACCAAGCTGGAGATCGGGATGGCGCTGGCGCACCTGCTGGCCCTGACCGGCCGCAAAGAGGAAGCGCGGCGCGCGTACGAGGATCTTTCGCGGGAGCATCCGCGGAGTCCGGAGATCGCCGTGGCCCAGGCGCGGATGGCGTGGCGCGAGCACGATCTGGACGCGCTGCGCCGCCACTTCGCCCGCGCCGTCGAGCTGGGGACCGGCAACGCCCGGGTGTATGTCGACTATGCCCGCTTGCTCGAGGATGCCGGTGGAGACGAGGCCAGTATCCGGGCGCTGCTGCAACAGGCCGTCGAGTTGCAGCCCGATCTGGGCGAAGCCCATCAGGACCTCGGCTACCGCGCCATGCGGGAGGGTCGCTATGAAGAGGCGTTGCGCGCATTCGGTCAGGTGCGGACGCCGGCGCCGGAACAGGTTTATTCCATGTACCGCGCCATGTCCTACGCCAGCTATCGTCTCGGCCGCCGCGAGGAAGCCATCCGGCACGCCACTGCCGCTCGCAAGCTCGCCAAGACGACCGAGGAGATCCAGCGCGCCGCGGAGCTGCTGGAGTACGCGGTCCAGGGACCGCCGGCGACCCTGGATTCTCCCGTTTCACCCGACCTGATCGTGCCCAAGACGCCTCAACTTGAAGCGCTGGAAGGAACGCTGGTGGAGATCGAGTGTCAAGGCGAGCAGGCGCGCTTTCACCTGCTGGCCGCCGGCGAGCGGCGCGGGTTTCTGGTGCGGAATCCAAACAGTGTCCTGCTGAAGAACTCCAAATCGCCGACTCTGGAGTTTGCGTGCGGGCCGCAGCCGCCGCGCCACGCCCGGGTGGAGTGGATCGCCGGAACCCAGGATCTGTACTCCATTGAGTGGAAGTGATAGGTTACGATCATGCGCTGGATTCCGTTTGTGCTGCTGGCCCTGGGCTTGAACGCCGCCGACCTGCGGTTGACCTTACGGAGCCGCGTCGAGACCTTCAAGGGAAGCGGCGAGTGGGATGAAGTCGCCGTCGAGCGCCGGATTCCGGCCTCGCAGACCGCGCTGGTGATCTGCGACATGTGGGACCGGCACTGGTGCCGCGGCGCAAGTGAGCGGGTGGCGGTGCTGGCCCGCAAGGCCTCGCCGGTGCTGGAACGCGCGCGCGAGCTGGGCGTGCTGATCGTCCACGCCCCTTCCGAGACCATGAGTTTCTACCAGGATGCGCCGCAGCGGCTCCATATCCTGCGCATTCCCAAGGCGCAGCCGCCCGCGAGCCTGTCGCTTTCCGACCCGCCGCTGCCGATCGACGATTCCGAGGGCGGCTGCGATACGGGCGACAAGTTCTTCAAGGCCTGGACCCGCCAGCACGCGTCGATCCGCATCGACGACCGCGACTTGATCTCCGACAACGGCACGGAGATCTACAGCGCGCTTCAGCTCCTGGGTATTCAAAACCTGCTGGTGATGGGCGTCCACACCAACATGTGCATCCTGAACCGGTCGTTCGCGATCAAGCAGATGACCCGCTGGGGCATCCGATGTATCCTCATCCGCGATCTGACCGACGCCATGTACGACCCCCAGACGCATCCCCACGTAAGCCACGAGCAGGGCACCGAGCTGGTGATCCGCCACATCGAGAAGTACTGGGCGCCGTCGGCGCTGTCGGCCGACTTGTTGCGGTAGGGAGCTTTGCCCGACCTACATCGTCCGCTTACACCGTCGTGTCCTTTCGGCAGGCCTGCGCTGTGGACCGCCGGCAACCTGTTAGCCTACCCGATCCGGGAGAGCTAACTAAGGTTACGTTCGAACTGTTCGAGAGCCTCCCGGCTCAGCGGGCGTTCCTCGGGCACAAAGCTCTACCAAACTTCGCCTTATCTTCTCCCAGCCAACGTACGATGGTTAACCGAGGAGCAGCCACGTGGGTTCAGGGGGGCTGGGAGCGCTCTACGCCGCCCGGCGGTGCCTTGACAGATGGCGTGGGCTTGCTAAGGTAAAAGTGGACAGTTCAACTGTTCAACTCATCCAACATGGCGATTGTTACCGTCACACGCTTTCTTAAGCAGCTCCGCGACGAAGCACCTGCCTGGCTTAACGAAACCTGGACGGCCTCCAAGCGTCACGGCACTGATAAGCTCACCATGGGGCAGATAAACGCGGAGGTTTCAGCCGTCCGCCGCGAACGCGGCAAGAAGACCAATCACTCTACCCGATGACTCGGGTCGTCTTAGACACCAACATCATTGTTTCAGCGCTCCTGGTTCCCGAAGGGACGCAAGCGTCAGTTTTGTTGCTCGCTCTGCAGGGGCCGGTCGCGCTCTGTATCTCTTCACCTGTGATCGCTGAGTACGAAGAAGTGTTGCACCGTCCGCGCCTAAAACTGCAGCCGCGACAGATCCAAAACGCGCTTGTCGCCATCCGCAAAGTTGCACGGCTGGTATCACCAACCCAAACGCTCTCCATCTCGACCCACGAATCCGATAACCGCTTTCTAGAATGCGCCGAAGCCGCGAGAGCCGACTATCTCGTCACTGGCAACACGAGGCACTTTCCGCAAAGCCACAAGACGACGAAGATCGTCACCGGACGCCAATTCTTGGATGCCCTGACCGGACCCTAACTAACACCGGAAGATGGCGTAGGACCCAACATTCGTGTCATCAGCCGCAAAGCAGCTTGTGCATCGGTGGCGGACAACTCGCCGCGGAGCGTGCTGGCGCCGTGAGCGCCATCGGCCGGCTTGTTGCGGTAGGCCTTACATCGTCAGGCTGCGCGGCGGCCGGCCGCGGCGCGGACCGGGCAGGGGCGGGGGAGGCTCGGGCGGCGGCGGGGGCTTCTTGGTGCGCCCGTCGACGCGCGCCACGATCATTTCCTCCTTGAGCTTGGCGAACCTGGGAGTGCCTGGCGTGGCGCCGGCCGCCTGGACTTCCGCGTCCGTGATCTCCTGCGCCAGGGCCAGGTACTTCTGAAGGTAGTTCTTGATGC
>JACOSH010000513.1 GCA_016178945.1 Acidobacteriota bacterium | reverse complement strand
GGCACAGATTGCGTGCGATAGTCAGCAGATAAGCCTTCACCGTCGCCAGGCGCACCGGCTCCGGGGAGCTCCAGACGCGTACAAAGGTCTCCGACGTAACATCGTCGGCCAGCGCCGGGTCACCCGACAGATACAGCGCGAACCGGTAGACGTCCCGGGCGTACTTCTCGTACAACTCATGAAAGCCTGTCATCGGAACGCTTGCGGCTCACCTACAGAATATGCCCTCACCCCCAAAAAGTTCCATCAGACTGTCTTTACTTGGCGATCTTCGCGTCTTTGCGAGAATCGATGTGCGCCCGATGAAGCGGATTTAATTCCCCGTTAAGACCCGGTTCATTCTTCCCCGCGTCTGTCCTAGTGAAGAAGGCAGGCGCGAAAGCCTGCGACACAAGGAGAACAAAAACATGAAACGAATCGCCAGCATGCTGTTGGGACTGTCGCTGGTCCTGGGGTCCACCGCCCTGACCTTCGCGGCGGACGAGAAGAAGGAAACCGCCAAGCCGGCCGCACCCGCGGCCAAGAAGAGCGCCAAGAAGGTGCGCAAGCACAAGAAAAATGGCGCCACCAACGCCAGCGCCAAGCCCGCGGCCCCGACCGCGCCGTCCAAGTAACCCTGCTCCGGCCGGGATGGGGCACGTCCCCGTCCCGGCGGTTTTACGTTCTCGCCGCCCGCCCGTTTCTGCTATACTGCTACCAGATGGCCGTAGTGCCCACCGACCGCGTCTCCCCCTCCTAATGCAATCTATGACACTGCCGTTATTACCTAGATGAAAGCCAGCGTACCGATTAGCCGGGGGATCGAGAGTCTCTTCGGCACCCGAGACGAGAACATCCGTCTCCTGGAGACGGGGCTGGGCGTCAGCACGCGCCTCCTGGACGACGCCATCGAGATCGAAGGGGAGCCGGCCGGCGTCGACCGCGCCGGAAGCATCCTGGAAGATTACGTCGCCCTGGTGCGGGAGGGCTTTATCTTCGGCAACGGCGACCTCAACAGTTACCTGCGCGTGGTCACCGAAGATCCCGAGGTGACCCTGCGCTCGCTGGTGTCCAGCGGCCGCCAGCGCAACTTCGGCAAGAAGGTGCTGGCCCCCAAGACGGTGAACCAGCGCCGCTACCTGGAGGCCATCGAGCGCAACGACCTGGTGATCGGCATTGGACCCGCCGGGACCGGCAAGACCTACCTGGCGGTGGCCATGGCGGTTTCCGCTCTGCTGGCCAAGCGCGTATCGCGCATCATCCTCACCCGGCCCGCGGTCGAGGCGGGCGAAAGGCTCGGCTTCCTTCCCGGCACGTTGCAGGAAAAGGTCGACCCCTACCTGCGTCCTCTCTACGACGCGCTCTACGACATGCTGGACGCCGAAAAGGTTGAAAAGTTCCTGGAGCGCAACAGCATCGAAGTCGCCCCCATCGCGTTCATGCGCGGGCGCACGTTGAACGACAGCTTCATCATCCTGGACGAAGCGCAGAACGCGACCGCCGAGCAGATGAAGATGGTGCTGACCCGCCAGGGATTCGGCTCCAAGATGGTGGTCAACGGCGACACCACTCAGATCGATCTGCCTGGCCCGCGGCGCAGCGGCCTGCTGGAGGCCGTGGACGTGCTCAAGGGCGTTGACGGGATCAGCTTCATCTACTTCGACGAACGCGACGTGGTCCGCCACAGCCTGGTGCAGCGGATCGTGAAGGCCTACGAACGCTACACCGAGTCGTGCGCCAGCCGGCAGCTCACCCTGAAACTGGCCGAACCGCCGCCGGAGCCCGCCAATGGCGGCTCGCAGAGCCGGACCTAAGACGGTGTCTCCGGATCGCGAATACGAGTTGCTGATCGGCAGGCCCCAAGCCTGCCCCGCCCGCTTGCGGAGAGGCGCGCTCCGCGCTTTTGCGCGCCGGCTGTCCGATCACGTGGCGGGCGGACGCCGCTTCCAGTGCCTGCTCACCGGCGACCGGGAACTGCGGCGCTTGAATCGCCAATTTCTGGGACACGACTATCCCACCGATGTCCTCTCCTTTCCCGACCCTTCCCCGGACGGTTTCCTCGGGGAGCTGGCCATCTCGGTCGACCGCGCTGGCGCCCAGGCCCGCCAATACGGCCACACCTTGCTCGACGAGATCCGCATCCTGATGCTGCACGGCGTGCTGCACCTGCTGGGCATGGACCACGAGACCGACGGCGGCCGCATGGCCCGCGCCGAGACGCGCTGGCGCCGCAAGCTGGATCTGCCCGCCGGGCTGATCGAACGGGTGCGGCCATGACCTACCTCCTGCTCCCGGCCGTCTTCGGATTGTGGCTGGCCCTGACCCTGATCAGCTTTGTGCAGTTGCTCTACCTGGAGAGTCTTAGGCTGCGCACCCGCGACCTGCCCGCGCTGGAATTCTTCAAATCGCATCTGGAAAACGACCTGGGCATGAAGACCGAGACCGGCGCCCTGGCGTTTTCGCTGACCAAGCATGGCCTGATCGTGCTCCTGGCCGTCGCCGCTCTGCTGGCCGCCAGCCGGGGCCACGCGCCAGCCTGGCCCGCGGTCCTGGAGACGCTGTTCGGCGGCGGCTTTTTGGTGCTGCTGGGCGTCTATATCGTGCCCCACCTGCTGTACCGCCGCACCAGCGGGCGCTGGGTAGGCGGGTTCACCCCCCGGCTGCGCCTGCTGGCGCTGCCGGCGCGGCCGGTGGTGGCTTCCCTGGAATTCCTGGAGTCGCTGGTGGCGGCCGGCAACGAAGAGCCCGGCGACGAAGAGCCGCCCACTCCGGCCGAGAACATCGAGGCCCTCATTACGGCCGGCGCCGAAGAAGGCCTCATCCAGGAGGACGACCGCAAGCTGATCCAGTCGGTGGTCGAGTTCGGCGACAAGACCGTGCGCGAAGTCATGACGCCGCGCCCGCAGATCGTGGCCATCTCCGCCTCCTCCTCGCTCGACGAATTGCGCCAGCTCGCCATCCACGAGCAGTATTCGCGCATTCCGGTCTTCGAAGGGTCCATCGACCACGTCGTCGGCTTCGTGCATGTGCGCGACATGTTCGAGCTCGATGAGGACAGCCGCGCCAGCCGCACGGTGCGCGAGCTGATGCGGCCCATCAAGCCGGTGCCGGAAACCAAGCGCGCGCAGGATCTGCTGCGCGAGATGCAGCAGGATTCCACCCATCTGGTGATAGTCGTCGACGAATATGGGCACACCGCCGGGCTGGCGTCGATGGAGGATCTGGTGGAGGTGATTGTCGGAGAGATCCGCGACGAGCACGAGCCGGGCTCCGATGTCGCGCCCGACGGCGAGGGCGCCTACATCGTCTCCGGCAGTCTGGACGTGTCCCGCTTGAACGACCTGTTCGAATTCCGTCCCCAGGCGGAGACCGAATCCACCACCGTCGGCGGCTTGGCCAGCGAATGGCTCGGGCGCGTCCCGGCCCCGGGTGAGATCGTGGAGCGCGACGGCATCCGCATCCAGGTGCTGGCCAGCAACGGCCTGCGCGTGGAGCAGGCCCGCGTCAGCCGCGTTCCCGCCAACGGAGAGGAAGCCGGCCCCGCCAAGGCAGGGGCCACGCGACATGCCTGACCCGCACGCCTCCGGTTTCGTCACCTTGCTCGGCCGCCCCAACAGCGGTAAGTCGACGCTCTTGAACGCGCTGGTGGGCACGAAGGTCTCCATCGTCGCCGACAAGCCGCAAACCACCCGCACCGCGATCCAGGGCGTGCTCACCCTTCCCCAAGGGCAGATCGTCTTCCTCGACACGCCGGGAATCCACAAGGCGGATTCCCCTTTGAACAAGCGCTTGATGAACACTGTGCGCGCGGCGCTGGAGGAGCGCGACCTGCTGGTCTACCTCCACGACGCCTCCTGGAGCCTCACGGCCGAAGACCGGCGGGCCCTTGCCCTGCTCACCAGAACCAAGACCCCCGCGCTGCTGGCGCTCAACAAGATCGACCTGCTCAAAGACAAGAGCCTGCTGCTGCCCCTGATCGAATCGTTCCGCCCTCTGCACGAGTTCGCCGAGTACCTTCCCGTCTCGGCTCTGACCGGCGAGGGGTTGGACGAGCTGCGAGCGGCGGTCCTCGCCCGTCTGCCCCAAGGACCGCCCTACTTCCCGCCCGACCACTTCACCGACCAGCCCGAGCGTTTTCTCGCCGCCGAGCTGATTCGCGAGAAGATCATCCACGAAACCCGGCAGGAAGTGCCGCACTCGGTGGCCGTGGCCATCGATAAGTGGGAGGAGTCGCCGCGCCTGACCCGCATCTTCGCCACCATCCTGGTGGAGAAGGACGGGCAGAAAGGCATCCTCATCGGCAAGCAGGGCAGCCTGCTCAAGACCGTGGGTACGCTGGCCCGCCGCGAGATGGAGCTGCTGCTCGACCGCAAGATCTTCCTGGAGCTGTATGTCAAGGTGCGCCCGAAGTGGCGCGAGAACCCCGCCTTTCTCAACCTCCTCGACTGGCGTACAATGGCCGGAACGGATGAAAGCTAAACTTGTACTCTCCCTGATCCTGATCTGCTCCCTGTGGGCGGGCGCTCTCGCCGCCGCCAAGCCGCTCAGCGACGACGCCCTCTACGACCTGGTCCGCCGCCGTCTGACCAGCGATACGATTGTCAAGGGTGGCGCGCTGGAAGTGGATGTGAAGAGCGGCGTCGTCACCTTGCGCGGCTCGGTGGAGCTGGAGAAGCAGAAAATACGCGCGGAGAAGATCGCCCGGAAGGTGGGAGGCGTCAAGAGCGTCGTCAACGAGCTGACGGTGCGGAGAAGGAAGTGAGGACCTGGCGCGGGCGCGTGCTGTTGTTCGTGACCTCCGGCCTTCTGGCCCAGGATTTCTCGCACATCTCCATCGAGAAGGCGGACGCCGGCTTCCGCTTCACCGAGGGCCCGGTCTGGTCCCGCGACGGCTTCCTGTTGTTCAGCGACGTCCCCAACAACGTGATCCGCAAGCTGGCGCCTGGCGAGCGGTCGACCGTCTTCCGCGACAATTCCAACGGGGCCACCGGCAACGCGTTAGACGCCCAGGGCCGCTTGTACATTTGCGAAAGCCGCACCCGCCGCGTGGTCCGCATCGACAAGAAGGGCAACCTTGAGGTGCTTGCCGAGAAGTGGGAAGGCAAGCGGCTCAATGCGCCCAACGATATCATCGTGCGCCGCGACGGCCACGTCTACTTCACCGATCCGGCCTTCGGCGACCAGGCCGACCGCCGCGAGCTGAATTTCTACGGCGTCTACCACATCCCGGTGAAGGGTCCCATGAGTCTGGTCGCCCGGCCGGAAGGCCGGCCCAACGGCATCGCGCTTTCGCCCAACGGCCGCATCCTCTACGTCGCCAATTCCGACGAGCGCAACATCCGGGCCTACGACCTGGACCGCAACGGCGAGGCCTCCAATGAGCGCATCCTGATCGCCGGCATCGACGGGCCGCCCGACGGCATCCGCGTGGACGAGAAGGGCAACCTCTACGTGGCGGCCACCAACCTGCCCGTCTACTCGCCCGACGGCAAGCTGCTCCATACCCTCGAGTTCGGCGAGCGGCCCGCCAACTGCGCGTTCGGCGACCCCGATCTGCAGACGCTCTACATCACCGCGCGGACGTCGCTCTATCGCGTCCGCCTGAACGTCAAGGGGGCTTTGCAGCATTAGCGACCGCCGTTATCCTTCCCGCCCCATTCTGGGAGTCGGCGCTATCATCCTCGACGGCGACCGCGTGCTGCTGGTCGAGCGCGGCAAGCCGCCTCAGCAGGGCCTTTGGTCGCTGCCCGGCGGCGCCGTGGAAACCGGCGAGACGCTGGACGCCGCCGTGCGCCGCGAGATCCTCGAAGAGACCGGCCTGGAGATCGAGCCCCTCAGTGTGGTGGAAGTCTTCGAGCGCATCACGCGCGACGCCGCCGGCGCTGTCGAATATCACTACGTCTTGATCGACTACCTCTGCCGCGTCACCGGCGGCGCACTCGAAGCCCGCGACGATGCCGCTCGCGTGGAATGGGTCCCGCGCGCCGCGCTGGCCTCCCGCCGGATCACCGCGGGCACGATTCCGGTTATCTAGAAGGCGTTCCGGGCATCCTGACGCCCGAGAGCCACTCCCGGGGCGTGAGCCTGGCATCGACGGCCACCTGCAACACCCCCACCATCATCTCCTCCCAGCTCATCTCCCCAAAACGGACCTCCGCCTTGGGGTCCGGATTAAGCGGGTTGTTGGCGGAGTTGTCGTACCAGGCCGTGCATTCCACCTTCATGCCCGGCGTGAGCGGCAGCGGCTTTTCCAGCTTGTAGTCGAGCTGCCAGTTGAAGTTGTACCTGTTCACCTGGAGCAGCGTTTCCACGCGGCCATCCGGCTGCACCAGCCGAAACTCGAAGGCCTTGCCGCGCAGGTCTCGCCGGTCCGGTGGCAGCCCTGGCAGCGAGCCTGCAGAATCGGGGCGACGTCCTTATGGAAGGTGACAGCGCCCTCCAGCGCGCCGGCAGCGAGCAGCATGACGGCCGGAAAGCACATGCTGTGAGGTTAGCACGACCCGGCGCACGCAATCGTACTCGGAAGGTTTACTCGCGCCTTCACTTCCGAGTAGAATGCAGAGGTCTGGATCTCGTGACCCTCCTCAGCCGAACCAGCGGTCGCCTTATTAGCGAATCAGTTTAAGGCGCTTCAAATCTTCCGCCGTCCATCGCGCCTGCGACTCCATTATCGACTTGAGGGTTTGATGGTGAATGTATCCCCTCCTCCGTGCGGCGCCACCGTCACGCGTCGTCCGTCCGAATGGCGGTAACGCTGATGGGATCCAGTTTGGCGAACGAAAGAAAAACCATCGCGCGTGAGCGCGGCAACGAGTTCTCGGGCACTGAGCGACCGCAGTCCACGGTAGTCGATGGCCATGGTCCTAGACGGTCACCGCGATGCTCGGCTCCTCCTGGGAGACATCCTCGACTTCGACGGAATTCTCTGGACCTTCAGGAAGCGGTTTTCCCTCCTCGATAAACTCCCGGACGATCATGTGAACGACTTCATTGATGTTATTCAACGCTTCTTCTCTGGAGCGCCCGGAAGTTGCGCCGCCGACGCTCTCGAGTGCTGGGCAGTAGGCGTGCCACGCCGGATTGCCCTGGGCGTCTTCGTCCGGTTCCACCACTACCTTGAACGTATAGGTCTTCATGGGTGTGTTGTCACTTGTTAGTGTAGGGGGACGCCGTTGGGCGCGTCAAATAGTTGGGCTCGATGGGCTTATTGCGGTTCCCCAGCGCTCTCCCGGAGCGCGGGCCGGCGGCGCCCCGATTGCGCTAGGCGTTCCGGGCGTCCTCGCGCCCGTAAGCCACTCCCGGGGCGTGAGCCTGGCATCGACGGCGCCTGCAAGCACGGCTGGAAACCATGTGGATCTGGTGACCCTCCTCAGCCGGCACGAAGGCAAGACGTTGGAGTTCAAGCGCGATCTTTGCTCCCCGGAAGGTGTTCTGAAAGCCATTGTGGCGTTTGCCAATACCTCGGGCGGTGTCATGGTTGATTGCGGATAGCATCTCTCCCAACCTGGTTCCCTCCATGGAGGTGATGCCGTGGCGAAAGACTCAGGTGCTGGCGCTTGAGATCTATCCGAGCCCCAATCGCCCACACTACCTCAATCGATTGCGGGCCGACTCATTCCTGATCGAGGAGATGCGGCGCTACAACCAGGTTTCCTCGTTCGACGAACAACCGATGCCCGACTTGAACTCGGAAGCGATCGACTTCCGAGTTGCTTCCGAGTTCTTCAAGCCCATCCGGAAACTGACGTCCCATGGGCTGCAGAGTCTCAAGTTAACCACCGGCTACCAGCGCCGGATTGTGCCAACCATTGGAGGAGTCCTCCTGTTCGGCGCTGCCCGGCTGAAGCATTTCCCGGATGCGTGGATCCAAGCCGGACGGTTCGCCGGTCGCGACCGCCGCCGGATACTGGACTCTACCGAAGTCCGCTCTTATCTTCCGGGAGCCGCTGAGGAAGTGATTGCGTTCTTGCGAAAACACATGACTCGCGAAGCCGTCATCGGGCCGGTAAAGCGAACCGGCCAGTGGACGTTTCCAGTGGTTGCGGTCCGCGAAGCCATCATGAACGCGATTGTTCATGCCGACTACGCTCAACACGGCGCTCCAATCCGCGTCGCGCTGTTTGACGATCGCCTGGAGGTCGAAAACCCTGGCCTGCTCCCCTTCGGCCTCACCATTGAAGACATCCGAAAAGGCATCTCCAAACTCCGCAACCGCGTCATCGGCCGGGTATTTCAGGAACTGGGACTGATCGAGCATTGGGGCAGTGGTATCCAGCGAATGACCGCGGCGTGCCAGGAGCGTGGATTGGATGCTCCTCAGTTCGAGGAAATCGGTACACATTTTCGAGTCACGCTCTCCGCCAGGCGCCGCCACACACCGGCAAAGAACGATCGGGACCAAGCTATCCTTCGCGCACTAGCCGCCAGCTCTGAGGGCGGACTATCAACGTCCAAGATTGCCAGGCGAATCGGCCTGTCCCCACGTACCGCCCGAACGCGTCTCGCATCGCTCGTCGAGCGTGGGCTGGTCGCGGAAATCGGCAGCGGACCACAGGACCCTCATCGCCGCTACTATCTGGTCTCCGATGCGCCCTGATGTATGAAAGCCGCTGCTAGACCCCGTCGCCCGCGGGCGTCAGGATCTCGAAGTCGGCCAGTTTCCGCACCAGCCCTTTGTCGATCTCCACGCCCTGCTGCTCGCCAATCACTGCAATCGCCTCTTCGGTGGTGCGTCCGTCGAAGTACGGCAGCGCGTCCAGCAGGCGGGCGGGCGCTTCCAACGGGTCGAACCCGCTGTAGGTCTGAATATGCCGGACCTCCGGCCCCATCCCCAGAATCGTGAACGGGCCAGGCCGCAAAGCCGGCGGAGGCTCTTCGGATCTGAGCGCGGTGAACGCGTCGCGCACCACGGCAGCCAGCAGCCGCACCTCCGCGCCACCGATCGCCGCCACCCGTGCCCAATCGAGCGGCCGGACGCGACTCGCGCAGGCACGGTAGAAGGCAGCCTCCCGGCCCGCCCAGCGCCCCCATATCTCGCGGTAGACGTCCGGCGGCCACTTGCCATCCACATCCGCCGGGGTTGGTTCAAATGCTCCAGTGCCTTGGCCTCCACGCCGAGCTCCAGCAGGCACCACATCGCCAGGCTGCTCTCCACTTCCCGCAGCAGGCGGTCCAGCGCTCTCCAGAAGCGCAGGCCGGCGGCGCCCCGGTTGTGCTTGCAGAACCAGGTGGCGCAAACTCCCGCGCGATGTTTCCAGATGCCGCACTTCCCTCCTTCCTCCGCCAGGTAATGCGGGCAGCGCAGCGAAACGGCGCGCCCGAAGGCCTCGTCGTGATGCGTGTAGGCGAGGGTGAAAACGGGCGACGGAGCGATCCCCAGCGGCGTTACTCCCACTCCCGACTCCAGCCGTGTCGCCAGCGTGGCGCGCCCCCGGCGGGAAGTCCGGCTCCGGTCGGCCAGAATCCGGCCCACCAGGTAGTTCGGCAGCTCCGGGACGTAGGTGCAACACTTGGTCTCCGGATTGAAGTAGATCCAGGCTGGCGCCGGAGGAGGTTTATCGTCCCGCAGCATGGCGCAATCCGCGCAGGTGGCGCGGCGCTCCTCAAGGATCGGGGCGCGGAGAAACTCGTCCACCCATCGCCGGTACAGCGGCGGCAGCACCGCTTGGCCGGCCTCCGGCCGGCGATTCATACTTTCCGCATCAGTTGTTGGGTCAGCGCGCTTTGCTTGTTGATCGGAAGCTTGACCCGGTGTTTGCCAAGTAGTTTTGCCAGTTTTGCCTGCGAGGGGGCCAATTTGTTGAAGGCTCTCGCTAAGGATCCGACCACCTTCCCGGCCTGCTGGCCGGCCCTCTTGCTCACTGGTTTGTAAAGCGCCTTGCCCATACCGGCGGCCACGCCTCCTTTGGTCTGCTTGATGTCCATCTCGCCGAATCTCGCGGTCCGCGGAGTACCTTGAATCTTCACGAAGTATCCTCCCGCAAACAGTTTACCGGGGCAGCCGCTACTCTGGAAGAAGGAGAACGCATGACCGCCCCTGCCGCCGGCCTTCGGCCGGTTATCCGCATCGTCG
>JACOSH010000006.1 GCA_016178945.1 Acidobacteriota bacterium | reverse complement strand
CTTCCAGCCGGGCGCCAGCCATGGAACGGGGGTTAGGGGGAGGATTGTCGTGTACCGGCTGCGTAGCGGGCTCGATGTGAACGGAAAGCCTGGCGGCCGCCGCCGCATGGATCGCGCCAGACGGGGCCGGAGCCAAATGGATCCGGAAGGAATTGGCTGCTACGATCATTCTGGTTTCTCCAAAGGCTACTTATCGCCGCGGATTCCGCAATGTTGCCCTATGATGGTGGTGTGGACCCCGACGGCAAGGCGCCCTACCGGCTGGCCACCAGCCGGGAAGTCTATCGGAATCCCTGGATTCGCGTGCGCGAGGACCGCGTGATCCGACCCGACGGCAGCTCGGGGCTGTTCGGCGTGATGGAAGGCAAGACCGGCGCCAGCGTGCTGGCTCTCAACGACCTCCACGAAGTCTACCTGATCCGCGAGTACAAACATGCGGTGGCGCGCCATTCTCTGGAAGTCATGAGCGGCGGCCTGGAGCCGGGCGAGAGCCCCCTGGACGCGGCCCGCCGCGAGCTGAAGGAGGAGGCGGGACTCACCGCCAGCGAGTGGACCGAACTCGGCATGATCGACCCGTTCACCACCTTCGTCAACGCGCCCAACTACCTGTTCCTGGCGCGCGGCATCCAGGAGGGCGAGCAAAGCCCCGATCACGGCGAAGTGCTGGAGGTGGTCAAGACGCCCTTCTCCCGGGCCGTCGAGATGGTGATGCGCGGCGAGATCACGCACGGCGCAAGCTGCGTGGCGATCCTCAAAGCCGCCCGCTACTTCTGAACTCGGGCCTTCTTGATGTAGTCCAGGCGCGGGAACGACCGCTCCAGGTACTCGTTGCCCTGCGTCTGGATCAGGTCCTGCGAGGGCCCGTTGCCGCGCGGCGCTCCCTCTCCATAGCCGGCATACAGCTTCTCGACTACGTCCATTCCGCCCGTCACCTCGCCGAACGGGGCGAAACCGGTCTTATCCAACTGGGGGTTGTCGCGCAGGTTGATGAACACCTGAGTGGTGCGCGTGCCGGCCCCGCGCATGGCATAGGTGATGGTCCCCTTCCGGTTGGTCTGGGTCACTGGATCGTCGGGGATCATGGCGTTGACCCACAATCGCTGGCTCTGGGGATTCCCGTTGATGCCCCACTGCACCACGAAGTTCGGCAGCACGCGGAAGAAGCGTGCGCTGTCGTAGAAGCCGTTGTGGATCAACTCCCAGAACCGCTCCACGCCTTTGGGCGCCCAGTCCTTGTGGATATCGAGGAGAACGTCGCCCTTGCTGGTCCCGAGCTTCACCTGAAAGTTGGCGGGCGCGGGTCCCACGGGAGCCGGCGGGCCGGCTTCCTTGGAGCAACTCAGGAGAAAGAAAACGGGAACAACCCAAGAGAATCTCGCGGCGGAGCGCATGATTCCCCCGATTGTCCCACACGTCCGCCGGGCCGGTCAGAAGCGGAGCGCGACCACCTGCTTCTTGGGCTCCGACAGGTACCCGATCACGTAGTCCTTCTGCACTTCGTTGATCACGATCTCGCAGGGCACGGGCGAGCGCGTCAGGTAGAACTGCAAGGCTTCGTTCAGGCTCTTGTCCTTCTTTTCGGTCCGCTTGTCGCCGTGGATGACTTCCAGGGTGAACCGGTTGTTCTTGGCATCGGTCTTCTTGAGGACCAGGGCCACGTCGCCCACCCGCTGGGGATGCTTGCCGCGCTCGAGGTGGAAATCGAAATAGCTGCGCTCACCTAGCGTCCGCAGCGCCGCCAGCTCGCGGGCGTTGGTGGCGATCAGACCGGTCTGCACGCCCAGGTCGCCGCTCATTCGCTTCAGATCTCCCACGGTGCGCTCCAGGTCGTGGCGGGTGGCCTCCACTTGATTTTTGATGCTGGCGACGTCGGCGCTGACGTCCTCCACCTTGGCGCTCACCACGGCCGTCGACTGCTTGACCTGTCCGATCTCCCCGGCGACCTCCTTGTGCTGGCTCTGATGCTCGTCGCCCAGCGCGCGAACCAGCTTGGAAGCCTGGGAGACCGCTTCCAGCTTGGCGCGCATGGCGGCGGCGGTGGCCTGCGACCGGGTCGCGTTGAGCTCGTCTTCAAGCTGCACCCGCAGCGTTTCCAGGCGGCCTAGCTCCGCTTGAACCTTTTTCTCAATCGCGCCCGAGCTGGGAGCGGGTTGGGCCGGGGTCTGGACCCGGGCCAGCTCGCGCACTACCGACTGCCGCAAGCTCAAGATGTCGCTGGACATGCGATCGACCTGCCAGTAGAGATGCCCCACCGCAATCAGCACGGCGACGGCGGCGCCTACCAGCACGGCATTTCGCGTGGCATCGGTCTTTTCTGTCACGGTTGATTCCCCTAGTTGTTCGGTCAAATAGTCCTTGCCGGCCATGGCATTTCAACCTGCCTTGAACATCAGTCTAGAGGCAGGCCGCGCCGTCCAGCCATAGGTTGTTTGGTGTAATTGGCGCAGGTTTTTAGCCGTAAGAGAAGCCGGGGCTCAGGGAGTGTACTTAGTTCGCGGGCTTTCCCAGTAGGCGGCGCAGGTAGGCCAGGCTGGATTCCACCAGCTCCCAGCTTCCCGCCCAAAAGCACATGTCGATGCACCACCACTCGATGCCGGGCACGGCCAGGAGCTTGGGCGCCAGCGCGGCGAAGTCGATGAGACCCCGGCCGAAGGGCCGGTGCGTGCTGGTCTCGTCGCCATGCAGCGTGCCGTCGGAGTCGATGAGGTGGATGGCGCCGATGCGGCCTTCGAGTTTTTTCGCAAACTCGAGGACGCCGCCGGGAAGCGTCTCGCGCGCTCCGTGCTGGCGCGCTCCCACCACACCGCACATGTAGGCATGGCAGGAGTCGAACAACACCCGGAAGTTGGGGTGATTCACCTTCATGTGGAGGGACAGGATTTCGGAGGGCTTGTTGAAAGCGAAGCCCGGTTCGAACTCCCAGGCCATGCGGATCCCGGCCTCCTGCGCCAGGCCGGCCGACTTCCGCCACAGGTCCGCCAGACGGTCGAAAGAGGCCTGGTAGTGCCGCTCCTCGATCGAGCCCGGCGCTGCGCCCGAATCGACGCGCAGCGAGGGGCTGCCAATGTCCGCG
>JACOSH010000005.1 GCA_016178945.1 Acidobacteriota bacterium | reverse complement strand
TCGACTGGATCGCCGATAATCCCTGGGAGTTCGCCTACGATCCGGACCGCAAGACGTTCCTGGCCGTGGAAGAGGTAAATTTCGTCCGCAATGCGCTGACGGCGATCCCCGCGGACCGGATTCCCAAATCCAAGCGGCTGCGCATTCTGGTGGTGGTTGCCCAGCCCTTGGGAACCGCTCATCTTTCCGTCGAGGAAGAGGAGGAAGCCATCAAGGCCGGCTTCCGGCGGTTGATCGACGATGGTCTGGCGGAGGTCGATATCCTCCAGAACGCCGCACCCGCGCGCCTGCACCGCGTACTGGAGGCGGGCGAGCGCTACGACGTGATCCACTTCATCGGTCATGGAACGTTTGAAAACGGCGCCGGCTACCTGGTCTTCGAGGACGAGCAGCAGCGGATGCAGAAGCTGGAGGCGGACGTGTTCCGGCAGATCGTGTGCCGGCGGGATGTCCGCCTGGTCTTTCTCAATGCCTGCGAAACCGGCCAGGGCGGAGTTGCGGACTTCAACCGCGGCCTGGCGCCGGCGCTGATCGCGGGCGGCGTTCCCGCCGTGGTCGCCAACCAGTACAGCGTGCTGGACATCTCGGCCACGGCCTTCGCGCGCCATTTCTACTGGTCACTGGCCCAGGGGCGGAGTCTGGGCGATGCCGCTACCGAGGCCCGCATTGCCGTCAACTACGCGATTGCGGGAGAGGCGATCGACTGGGCCATCCCGGTGGTTTACGCCCGCAATCCCGCCGAGGCGCTGTGCGAGCCCCGGGCCGCGGCGGATGTCAAGGATGACGCCCGGAAGGCGGTATTACGGGCCCGCCGCGCTCCGCCCTCGGGCAAGATCCGCGTCGCTCTTTGGGATGTCCACCGGATGATTCCCAGCCTGCCTCAGATCGCGGAGGCGATGACCGGGTCCCAGGAACGCTTCGCGTTCGAGCCGGTCTCGATCGCCGCTCCCATGGGCACCTGGCGGCGCGAGAAGTCCAAAGAGAGCGGCGAAGTGGCTTATTTGCGCGCCGAGAAAGTGGCGCAGCGTCTGGAGGGGAAGCCGGCGGAGGTGGGCGTCCAACGGCTGATCTGTCTCACCAACCGCCCCCTGCGCGACCGGGACACGCTGGAATTGTACGGCTGGGAGGATGCCGGCGAGCAAATCGCGATCTTCTCGATGTTCGGCTTCATCGATCAGTTGCGTCCGCCCGAGTTGACCATGCAGCGAATGATCGCCAATGGCGCGGCAGGCTTCCTGGCCGGCCTGTCGTGCCACAAGCGCGGCCGCAAGTTCTGCCCGCTGTACTATAACGACGAGCGCGACATCCGCGCAGTGGCGGGTGCGCTGAAGCTATGTCCCGCCTGCCAGAAGACGCTTCGCGCGGACCGGGGCTTGCGGGAAGCCATCGAAAAACTGCTCCTACTTTGAGGCGCCCTTAACCACGCGGCCGCCCTTCATTACGAAGCGCACCTGCTCCAGCGTCCGTACATCCTCCAGCGGATTCCCGCGCACCGCGATGATATCGGCCCACTTCCCCGGCTCCACCGCCCCCACCTTGTCGGCCCAGCCGAGCAGGCTGGCGGCATCGAGGGTTGCGGCGCGGATGGCCTGGATGGGCTTCATCCCAAACTTGACCATGTAGGCGAACTGCCTGCCGTTGTCGCCGTGCGGGTAGACCCCGGCATCGGTGCCGAACGCCATCCTGGCGCCCGCCAGGAACGCCTGCCGGAAATTCTCGCGCTGAACCGCCCCCACCTGCCGCTCTTTCTCGATCGACTCCGGCAGCATCCCGGCCTTGGCGCCGTGCTCGAGGATGTAATCGTCGTTGTAGATGTCGAATACCAGATACGTGCCGTACTGCTTGGCCAGAGCGATGCCCTCCTGGTCGATGAAGCTGGCGTGTTCCACCGAATCCACGCCGGAGCGGATGGCGTCCTTGATGGACTGCGCGCCATGCGCGTGCGCCGCCACCTTGCGCCCCAGCTTGTGCGCCTCCTCGACGATGGCGCGCATCTCTTCGGGCGTGTATTGGGGCGTTCCGGGCTGGTCGCCCTTGGACATCACCCCGCCGGAGGCGCAGATCTTGATGAGGTCGGCGCCGTACTTGACCACCTCGCGAACCTTGGCCCGCGCCGCCCAGGGCCCGTCGGCCACTCCCGCGGAAGTGTGCCGGAACTCGGGCGCCAGCAGGTTGTCGTCGCAGTGGCCGCCGGTAATCCCCAGCGACGGCCCGGCCACCAACAGCCGCGGGCCCTCGATATCGCCCTCTTCGATAGCGTCGCGCAGGGCCACGTCCGCGTAGCCGGGCGCGCCCACGTTCCGCGCGGTCGTGAAGCCCGCCCGTAGCGTCGTGCCGGCGTTCCTGACGCCCCACACGGTCTTGCGCGGCAGGGAGACGCCCAGCGACTGGTACCCGCGCTTCTCGCCCGAAGTCAGATGCACATGTACATCGATCAGCCCGGGCAGGCAGACCGCGTCGGATAGGTCGATGGTCTTGGCAGCGCCCGGCGGCGTAGCGCTGGAGGCCGGTCCGGCCTGCTGAACCTTTTCGCCTTCCACCACCACCACCGCATTCGCGACCAGGCGGTCCGCACGCACATCCAGCAGGCTGCCGCAGCGCAGGACGACAGGCTCCGCGGCCACCGAGACGCTCAAGCACAAGGCCGCTAGCCACCAGGAGCGGGACATGCTTCCTACCCTACCATGAGTCTCGCTGTGCTACGCTCAGACTTTTCCGATGCGCAGCAAGCTCACCCGCTTGGCCGGCGGCGCCGTGGTTGCCCTGGCGATCTTCTTCGCCACACCCCTGAGCTACTTCTATGGCCTGCCCCTGTTGGAGCCGGCCCAGCCCCGCCCTGCTGATGTGATCGTGCTGATGTCGAGCGGGCTCATCCGGGACCGCTGGCTCACCCCGGACGCCGCCCAGCGGACCCTTGGGGCGCTGTCCTTGTACCGGGACGGGTTTGCTCCCCGCATCATCAGCTCGGGCAGCCTGTTATTCCGGGGCGAGGACCAGGCCGCGGTCCAGGCGGACTGGCTGCGCCGGGCCGGAGTCCCGTCCGAGGCCATCCTGATCGAACGGCGCTCCAGCAGGACCTACCACTCGGCGGTCGAGGTCGCCCGCCTCATGAGGGAGCGCGGCTGGCGGTCGGCCGTGGTGGTCACCTCGGAACTGGACGTGCCCAGAGTCCGGCTGGTGTTCCGGAAACTGGGCGTTCCAGTGTCCTTTCTGGCGGTCCCCGAGTTCCGGTCGCCACGCGGTCCCCTTTACCTGTCAACAGGTTACGCCTTTGCCTACCATGCCACCTACGAATATGCCGCCTTGCTGCTTTACAAATGTAAAGGCTGGATCTAGGCGCGGGACATCGCATCTCGTTCATCCGGGAGGCGTTAGTTGCCCGGCTCTCGACTACTTCCAAAATGTGTGGAAGTTGGTAATGATTTTGGGACCGCCCGGATCAACAAGTTGTTAGAAACGTTCTCAGTAGGAACACCTAGCTGTTGGCAGTCGGCGTGCTTAGGGTACGGTATGCTACAGAAGTTGGGGGATACTGTCGTGCTGGCTGCGTTCTCGGGGCTGTTTGATTTAGCGATTCTGGTCCTGCGGCAAGTCAAGAGAAGTTAAGGAGTTCCCACAGGTCCAAGAATGCTGAATGTCCTGACCGTTGATGTCGAAGAACACTTTCATGCCAGCGAGGTCCAGACCGGTCTGGGTCCTCGTTACTGGCGTCTGCTCCCTTCCCGCGTAGAGCGCCAAACGCAGCAAATACTAGACTTATTCTCGAACCACGGTGTCACGGGCACGTTTTTCTGTCTAGGGTGGGTGGCTGAGTACCATCCGCGCCTGATCCGGGAAATCGCCTCCGCGGGGCATGAGATCGCCTGCCACGGCTACGCCCACCGGCTGGTGTACGAGCTGACTCCCGAGCAGTTCCGGCAGGATACCCTGCGGGCCTGCCATGCCATCGAGGACGCCTGCGGAGTGGCCCCTCGGGCCTATCGAGCGGCCAGCTATTCCATCACCGCGCGGTCATTCTGGGCACTGGAAATCCTGGCTCAGCTTGGGTTTACACACGATTCCAGCATCTATCCCATTCAGCATGACCGGTACGGCATTCCGGGCTTCGGGCGTCACGCCCAACTGGTGACGACGCCCTCCGGGCCGATCACCGAGGTCCCCATCGCCACGGTGAAGCTGTCGGGCAACCGCATCGCGCCGGTGGGCGGCGGCGGATACATGCGCCTGCTTCCATACCGCTACACAGCGGCGGGCATCCGGCGCATCAATGAACTGGAGAGCCAGCCGGCCTGCATCTATTTCCATCCCTGGGAGATCGATCCCGATCTGCCGCGCATCGCCAGCGGGTGGATCTCCCGGCTACGCACCTACGGCGGCCTCAGCACAATGGAGGGAAAGCTGGAGCGTTTGCTCAAGGAGTTCCAGTTCTCTTCGATTTCGGCAGTCCATCCGGCCTCGGCCGTTGAACACGCAAGACCCCAAACGACCCCCCAACAAGCTCACGCATGGCAATCCTCGTTCGCCAGTTAACTGCTAGCGATTTCAGGGGATGGGATGAGTATGTGCTGGCGCATGCTCAGGGGAGTCCGTTCCACACCATCGCCTGGAAGAACAGCATAGAAGAAACCTTCGGCTACAAGCCGCTGTATCTGGTCGCCACAGAGGACGAGCAGATCCGGGGCGTGCTGCCGCTGTTCCTGGTCGAGAACATCCTGTTGGGCAAGGCCCTGCTGTCGACGCCCTTCGCGGTCTACGGCGGCATCCTGGCCGACTCGGAGGCTGCCCGGCAGGCCCTCACTCAGTATGTCCGGACCCTGGCCGATTTCTTCCAGGTTCAATACGTCGAGCTGCGCAACGCCTGGCCCGAGCAGTGCGCCGGGTTCGCTCCCGCTCCGCGCTACGTGACCTTTACCCAGGAGATCGGCCCCGACGACCAGAAGGTGCTGCTTTCGATTCCGCGCAAGACCCGGGCGGCGGTTCGGAAGTCGCTCGGCTTCGGGCTCACTTCCCGCGTCACCCTGGACCCCAGGACGTTCGAGAGCCTCTACTCGGAGAATCTTCGCAAGTTGGGAACTCCCAGCTTTCCCGCGTCTCACTTCGACACGCTGTTACGCAATTTTCGCGGAAACATCGACATCCGTGAAGTGATTCATGAAGGAAAAGTGATTGCCGCGGTGATGAGCCTGTACTTCCGCGATCAAGCTCTGCCCTACTACGGGGCCTCGGACCCGGCCTTCAACGCTCTTCAGCCAAACAACTTCATGTACTACGATCAGATGCGAGAGGCGGGCCGGGCCGGTTACAGGACCTTCGATTTTGGGCGCAGCAAGCGCATCAGCGGTTCCTACGACTTCAAGTGCAATTGGGGCATGACGGAGCGCGACCTGCCCTACGAGATCCTGCTTGTGAAGAAGAAGGAAATGCCCAACTTCAGCCCCAACAACAAGAAGTTCCAGTTGCCGATCAAGATCTGGCAGCGACTGCCACTTCCTTTGACCCGTGCCCTGGGACCCTCGCTGGTTCGTCTAGTACCGTAGGACTTGGCCGGGGAACTCGTCTCTGCTACTCTGGGACAATCAGTGCTCCCTCGATGCCAACCGACAGGCGGATAGCTCAATGGCAGAGCGCCTCTAACTACACAGAGGAGGTTGCAGTGTTCGACTCCTGCTCCGCCTACCAGATCCTGTTTCTTTCCCACTGCGTTCCCAACCCGCCGGATAAAGGGGAGCGCATCCGTTCCCATCATGAAGTGCGCGGGCTGGCGGAGCGTTTCGGCGTCCACGTGGTCTGCTTCGCCCGCAGCGAGGAGGAGGCCGCCGGGGCCGCCGGGCTGGAAAAGTGGTGCGCCTCGGTGCATGTCGAGCGGCTCTCGCCTTCCCGGGCGCTGGCGAGGGGCGCGGTTCGTTTTGCCCTGGGCGGCTGCTTGACCACCGCTTATTTCGACAGCGCGGCAGTTCGCCGCCGGATTGCGGAATTGCGTCGGCGGACCAATCTGGCCGCGACAGTGGTTTATTCCTCGTCGATGGCGCCTTACGCGCCGCCCGACTTGCCGCTGCTGGTGGACCTGGTGGACGTCGATTCCGAAAAATGGCTCCAATACGGGCGCGAGCGTTCGCCCGGCTTCCCGTATCGCTGGGAAGGGCGGCGGTTGCGGAGGCTGGAGGTAGCCGCCGCTGAGCGGGCCCGCTGCACCCTGTTGACGACGGAGCGGGAAGCCGCGGTGTTCCGTGATTTCGCCCCGCGAGCGCACGTGCGCGCCATGGAGAACGGCGTCGACCTGGAGTACTTCGATCCGGCGGCCTCGCCCCGGCTGCCCGAGCTGGAGGGCCGGCGGTTTGTGGCCTTTCTGGGGGCCATGAACTACTATCCCAACACCGAAGCCGTCTGCCGCTTTGCCGTCGAGATCTACCCGGAGCTGCGGCGGCGCGATCCGAAGCTGGAGTTCTTCGTCGTGGGCCGCGATCCCGCCGGGGAGGTCCAGCGGCTGTCCGGGCGCGAGGGCATCACAGTGACCGGCGCGGTTCCCGATGTTCGGCCCTACGTGGCCGCCGCGCGGGCTGTAGTCGCGCCGATTCGCATCGCCCGAGGGATCCAGAACAAAGCGCTGGAGGCTCTGGCGATGGGCAAGCCCGCCCTGGTCTCGCCCGCGGTGTGCGCGGCCTTTGGCGATCCGCTGCCGCCTGGCTTACGCGCCTGCCATTCCGCCGCCGATTTCATCCAGGCGCTGGAAGAGCCGCCCCTCGATCCGTCGGTGATTCGCGACGGGGTGCGGCGCCGCTTCGACTGGGACCGTAATCTGAGCGTCCTGGCCGGGGAGCTCGACGCCGCGGTGGCCCGGCGTTGACCTCGATGGCGAACCGGAAGTTGTTGCTGGTTTCGTACCTGTTTCCGCCCGCTGGAGGCATCGCTGTCCAGCGCGCCCTGAGCCTGGCCAAGTATCTTCCGCAAAACGGATTCGAGGTCCATATCCTGAAGGCCAGGAACGCCGCGGTGCCGGTGATGGATCCGAGTCTGCTGCGGCAGGTGCCCCCGTCGGTCCAGGTGCATGAAGCCTTCACTCCCGAGATCCCCTTCCAGGTGCGTCACAAGATCTGGCAGCTTCTGGGCGGCCGCGGTGGGTCCGCGCCCGTGGGACAGGCCCCCAAGCAGAGTCTGGTGCGGCGATTGATCCAGCATGTGCTCTGTCCCGAGCCGGAGGTCCTGTGGGCGCCTTTTGCGGTGCGGGCGGCGCGGAAGGTGGTGCGCCGTCACGGAATCGAGGCCGTCATGATTACGGCGCCGCCGTTTTCGGCGTTCCTGGTGGGCAACGCGCTCAAGCGCGAGTTTCCCCACCTGAAGCTGATCAGCGACTTCCGCGACGAGTGGCTGGACTTCTACCTGAAGGATTTCGAGTTTCAGAGCGGGGAGCGCACGCGCCGCCGCGCGGCGGAGATCGAGCGCGAGACCGTGACCCTCTCCGACCTGATTGTGGCGGTGACTCCCTCTACCCTGGAGACGATGCGCCGCCGTTATCCCGAGTTGCCGGAAAAGAAGTGGGCCTGCGTCGCCAACGGCTACGACCCGGAGGCTTTCAGCGGCTTTCAGCCGCGGCGGCACAACGGCGACCGGGTGGTGGTGACGCACGTCGGCACCGCCTACAAGACGGCCTCGCCGCGCTACTATCTGGATGCGTTGGACGCCCTGCCCGAGGAGATCCGGTCGCGCATCGAGACCCGCTTCGTGGGCCGCGTCAGCGCCGGCGAGGAGCGCGTTCTGGAGTCGCGACGGAGTCCGGTCAAGATTCTGGGCTTCATGCCTCAGGCCCAAGCCCTGCGCCAGATCGAGGAAACCGACTACCTGCTGCTGACCATGACCAACGACATCAGCCTGCCGGGCAAGCTGTTCGAGTACCTGGCGACCGGCAAGCCGATCCTGGCGCTCACGCCGGGTCACGGCGAGGTGGCCCGCATCCTGAGAGAGACCGGCGCCGGCGAGTCGGTGGAGCACGACGATCCGGCCGCCATCCGGCGGATGCTGGAAGCCGCCTGGCAGCGGGCGCGCTCCGGCGACCCTCCACCTGAGGGGAACCGCGAAGCGGTGCGCGGCTACGAGCGGCCCCGCCTGACGGCGGAATACGCGCAGCGGATTCGGACGCTGTGGGAGTGAGGGGGCTGCGCGTCACCACACCACAGGCCAATGTTCATGAGAAGTTGCGATATGTACAGTAGTAGAATACAGGGTGGTTGACTGGCACAGATTCACACCGTCAAATTTCGAGTACGACTTCGAAGGCGACAAGCTTTTCAAGCATCGCGTCACATTCAACGAAGCCGTGGAGTGCTTCTTCTCGGATTTCGAAATTCGACGAAACAAGAAGTATCGTGACCGGTACCAGTTGATCGGCAGCACGCTCGGCGGAAGAAGGCTCAAGATCATCTTCCAAGTGAAGGCGAACCGCGTGGTTCGCATCATTACGGGTTGGCCTTTATGAGTACACGGAAGAAGAACAAGAAGACGGCAATTCTGGATCGGGAGGCAATCGATCGACTTGTCATTTCCCAGGCCAACGACGATTCGGCCTGGGAGACACCCATTCGGGTCAAGCGCTCCAAGCCGGCCTCGCTGTCGCTTCCCGGGGGACTAGCGGCGCGCGCAGCTTTCTTGGCCCGGCTGCATCGGGAGGCTGGCGTCGACAAATGGGTCGAACGGGTTGTCCGGGAAAGAGTCGAGCTGGAGGAACTCGCCTTTACCGAGGCAAAGAAAAGCCTTGCTTCCTGAAAATGCTTAACGAAGGCATGCACCCGCCGAAAAACAGTGCGGCGCGTGATGCCTCCCCGCCAACGCCACCTCTCCGGCAGTCGTTGGCACTGCCTACCAGCCGGATCCTAACCGCTGGATGGAGAACATCCTCTGGAGAAAATCATGAGTAACGGCGCCGAACCAAGTACGTGCTTGAGGGCCAATACGCCGCCGCGGTCGAGGTGGATTGGATCGAATCCGAAGTAGGGTGGCCGCCGTATTTGTCCTTGGAAGACGCGCAGAAACTGGATGAGGTCCGGGAGGCGCTTCGGAGAGGCGATCTCAGGAGGGTCGGCCAACTCGGCCGAGTTTTACCAGCTCACCTCTGTTGAAGAAGGAGGGGCCGCAATCTCTTTTCCGTTGCGCCACCGGCTCCCCCGTGTTACGATGCCTGTGTCTCCAGTTTGCTTGCCGGTGATGCTGTTGGGAAGCTGGTGAGAATCCAGCACGGCCCCGCCACTGTAAGCGTGGAGAGTCTGATGGCAGCAGGCCACTGTTCCCGGTTGAGCGGGGATGGGAAGGCAGATCAGGCTCGAAGATACGCGAGTCAGGAGACCGACCGGCAAGATCTTTAGACATTACTAGCGGAGGGCTAGTCAATGAAACGTCTTGTCGTCTCCTTTTCTCTGCTGATTTTTTCCCTGCTGGGCGCCGTATGGACGGGCCGGGTTGTGGATCCCTCGGGAGCGCCCGTTCCAGGAGCGCGTGTGACTCTGGCCGGACGGACAGGGGCGCTGGGCGAAACCACCAGCGATGCGCGAGGCGCTTTTCGGATCGAGGCGCCGGGAACCAGGCTGATCGTCACCGCGCCGGGCTTTGCGCGGCATCAGCGCGACCTGGGGCCGGAAACCCAGTTGGAGATCCGCCTGGAACTGGCGCCCGTGCACGACGCGATCACCGTCACCGGATCGGCGATCCCCTCGCCGGCCAGCGAACAGGCGGGCAGCATCACCGTGATCCCGCGCGGCGAGGTCGCGGGCCGCAATGAAGCCATGGCGCTGGACCTGCTGCGGCAGGTTCCCGGCGTCGCCATCGCGCAGACCGGCCAGCGCGGCGGGCAGACCTCGCTGTTCGTGCGCGGCGGCGATTCCAAGTTCAACCTGGTTTTGATCGACGGCGTGCCGGTGAACGACATGCGCTTCGGCGGGCTGTTCGACTTCGCCCATATTCCGACCGACCAGCTCGACCGGATCGAAGTGATTCGCGGGCCGCAATCGGCGGTCTATGGATCGAACGCGATCAGCAGCGTGGTGAATTTCGTCACGCGCCTGGAGGACTCGCCGCTTCAGGCGAGCGTTCTTGCCGATGGGGGCAGTTTCGCGACACGGCGGTTTGCCGCCAGCGCCGCGGGCAGCGCCAGGGGACTGCGCGCTTCGGCCTCGGCGTCGCGGCTGGACACTCAGGGCGAAGCAGCCAACGCCGATTATCGCAACGAGAACGTCTCGCTGAATGTGGGCCGCCGCTGGAGCCGCCAGGACCTGAGTTTTCGCGGCGGCTTCAACTCCAGCGAGAACGGCGTGCCCGGCCCGTACGGCTCGAACCCGGCCGGCAACTTCTCGGGGCTCGACCGGGTGAGCCGCAACAAGAACAATTTTTCCGGCTACCAGCTCCGCTATGAGGCGGACGTATCCAGCCGGATTCGCACCGAGCTTTCCGGGCTGTTCTTCCTGAACAACAATTACTACACATCCCCCTTCGTCGGCAGCTACAACAAAGATCTCCGCGGCGTGGCCGAGTCGCGCACCACGGTGAGCGTGTCGCCGGCCTACACGCTGGCGTTCGGCGCAGCCTGGTCGCGAGAGGAAGTGAAGAACACTTTTGTTTCCGACAACAGCTTCCGGTCGTTTCCGCTGCGCCGCGACCAGGAAGGGTTCTACGCGGAGAACCGCTTCCAAGCGGGCCGACGGCTGTTTATCAATGCCGGCGTCCGGGCCGAGATCATCCGGACGCCGTTCATTCCGGGCAGCACGGGATCGGGACGCCCGGATTTCGCGGCCGGCACGATCGTGCAGATCAACCCCAAGCTCGGCGCGGCCTACCGGTTGGCGTCTGGCACGCGGGCGCACGCCTCGTTCGGAACCGGAATCCGCCCGCCGGGAGGATTTGATCTGGCCTTCACCAACAATCCCGCGCTCAAGCCGGAGCGGGCGCGAAGCTGGGACGCCGGCGTCGAGCAACGCCTGGGCAGCCGCGTCGCGCTGGATGCGACCTGGTTCTCCAATCGCTATTACGATCTGATCGTGTCGCTGGGCGGATCGCTTTCGCGGCTGGGTTCGTATCGATCGGACAATTTGGCCAACTCGCGCGCCCGCGGCGCGGAGCTTTCGGCCACTTACCGGCCAAGCGGCAAGCTGGCGCTGAGCGGCAGCTATACGTATCTGGATTCCGAAATTCTGTCGCTCGATGGCGCCAGCGGCGTCGCTCCGCGGTTCTTTCGCGTGGGGCAGGAGTTGATCCGGCGGCCGCGCCATTCCGGGGCTCTGAATTCCTCCTTCCTCCACAAGCGGCTGGCGGCCAATGTGGTGGCGTACTTCCGCGGGCAGACGCTGGACACGGAGCCCAACTTCGGCGCTTCCGCAGGCCTGTACCCGAATCCAGGCTACGCCAATCTGGGCGCCAATCTGAATTATGATCTGGGGAGCGGCGTGACCCTCTACGGCAATCTGCACAACGGCCTAAACCGGCATTATGAGGAGGTCTTCGGGTATCCGTCGCCGCGCCTGAACTTTGTCGCCGGCCTGAAGTGGCGGCTGGCGCGGGAGCGATAACATGGAACGCTTCAACGAACCGCGCCTGGCGCTGAACCGCATCTACACCAAGCGGGGCGACGCGGGCGAAACCAGCCTGGTGGGCGGCCAGCGCCTGCCCAAGGATGCCCGCCGGATCGAAGCTTATGGCACGGTGGACGAATTGAACGCCCTGGTCGGGATGGCATGCCTCTCGTCGGAAGAACACGGGCTGGAACTGGCGGCCATTCTGAAACGGGTGCAGCACGAGCTCTTCAACCTGGGGTCGATCCTGGCCACCTTGCCCGAAGATGTGCATCCCCATCAGCCGCGCATCACGGAGGCCGAAATCCGGCGGCTGGAAGCCGAGATCGATCGCATGAACGAAGGCCTGCCGGAATTGCGCTCGTTCGTGCTGCCCGGCGGCTGCCGGCTGAACAACGAGCTGCACCTGTGTCGCACGGTCTGCCGCCGCGCCGAGCGAATCGTGGTGGCGCTGGCTCGCGAGGAGCAGGCGCCGCCGGAAGCCATTCAATACCTCAACCGGCTCAGTGACGCGTTCTTCGTCTGGAGCCGCTGGGCCTCGATGCAGTTGCAGGCGCCCGAGGTCCTGTGGCAGCCGAATCTGGCGGCCGGCGGCGCACCCGGCCCGGCATTGAAAACGGAATCGGAGTAGAGTAAGAAGGAGAATCAGTTATGACGCAAACCAACCGGTCCCACACCGCGCTCGGACTTGTCGTAGCGGGCGCGCTTCTGCGATTGATGCCGCATCCGCCCAACGTGGCGCCGGTCGGCGCGATGAGCCTGTTCGCCGGCGCACGCCTGAGCGGATGGCAAGCCTACCTGGTGCCGCTCCTGCTGATGGCCGTCACCGATCCGATCGTATCCGCCGGCATGGGCTACGCGGCGTTCTCCTGGAGGACGCCCGTGGTGTATTTCTGCTTCCTGATCAGCGTCTGGATCGGCCGGGGCTTGCGCCAGACCGAGAGCCCGCTGCGGATAGGAGCCGCGGCCTTTGCCTGCGCGGCGCAGTTCTATCTGATCACCAACCTCGAGTCCTGGTGGCTGAGCGGAATGTATCCGCATTCGACGGCGGGCCTGGCGGCCTGCTACATCGCCGCGCTGCCTTTCTTCGGCCTCACCCTGATCGGCAACTTCGCCTACTCCGGGGTGTTCTTCGGCGCCTACCACTGGCTGACGCGGCGTGAAGCGGCATCGGTCGTGGAGTAGCTCCGCTGTTTGACTGGTTCAAGAAGAAGCCCAGAGAAGCGCCACTCGCCGGGGCGCCCGCCGTCCGCCGCCAGAAGACCTACTCGGCCGAGAGCGGCTATGTGTATCAATACTATTACCTCGGATACAGGCCTGCCTCGCGCGGCCCGGAGCCGGGGGCCGAGTATGTCTTCGACGTCTCAGCGGACCGGAGGCTCTGGTTTCCCGTGCCGGTCTTTGTGGCCGCGTCCTCGATTCTGAGCTGGCAGCGCGGGCACCAGCGCGAGTTGAACTCGACCGAGCAGTACGCCATCGCCAAGCTGGCCCTGTTCCAGGCCTTTGACCAGCGCGAGGACCCGGCGGCAATGACCCTGGAAGTGCGGCCGACCGCGGAGGACGTGGAGTCGATTCTGACTACCTTGCAGATAGACTAATCGGCGGGGCTGTTATCATAAGGAAGCGGCGCATGTCTCTTCCCCCCATTCCGCCCGCGCTCGATCAACTGGGAGGGCGTCCGTTTTCCTTCTATCCGGCCATCCTCCACATCGAGCACAACGAGTGGATCTACCGCAAGGCCACCTGGTCGGAGATCCTGGTAGAGAATGCCAAGACGCACCAGGAGCTGTGGATTCCACGGCGGTTCCTGGGCGAGGTCTCGCGCATCGACGATCCGGTGACCATTGTCGGGCTGACAAAAGAGCTGGAATACAAGAGCGGCACGGTGTGGCCGCACCAGCGGCGGGTGATCGAACTGCCGGTGGCGGTGGGGGAACGACCGCTGACCATGGCGGCCGAGGAGGGCGCGCGCCCGCGTCCGGCGCCCGTGGTGGGCATCCGGCTGGAAGGCGGGGCGGAGTCGCGCATCGGGCGGCTGATCGTCACTTCGCTGGTGCTCGGCGTGGTCGCCTGCATTATGGTCGTGACGGTGACGCGCGAGGGCACGCTGCGCCCGCGCGTGGTCTATTCCAACAAGGACCAGGCCTTCCTGGAGCTGAAATACAACGACGACATCCACGCCATCCGGCTCAAGCTGGGCCAGCCGGCCTCGGAGCGCTGGCGGCAGAATAGCGGCGAGATTCAATACCAGGCTCTGTGGTATCCTCAGCGGGCTTACTACGTCGTACTGATGGGCATGGATCGCAAGGCGATGCATTACATTGGGGCGGTCGATCAGGACTGGAACATGGTCCACTCGGTGTCCATCCCCAGCGGCGGCACCACCGCCCCGCTGCTGCGGGGATTGAAGAACAAACAGTTCTAGGGGTTCGCACCAATGAAAAAACTGTCCGGGCGTGTGCTCTGGGCCGGCATTGCCATCCTCGGCGCCTTCTGTCTGGGAGGAATCGCGCTCAACCGCGGCGAGCCGGTCAACAGTATCTGGCTGGTGGTGGCGGCGGCCTGCACCTACCTGGTGGGATACCGCTTCTACGCCGGATTCATCGCGGCGCGCGTGATGGTCTTGAACGACCAGCGGGCCACGCCGGCCGAACGCTTGCGCAACGGCCACGACTTCGAGCCCACCAACAAGTGGATCGTTTTCGGCCACCACTTCGCGGCCATCGCCGGACCCGGCCCGCTGGTCGGACCGACGCTGGCGGCGCAGTTCGGGTACCTGCCGGGCACTTTGTGGATCATCATCGGGGCGGTGCTGGGCGGCGCGATCCAGGATTTCGTGATCCTGTTCGCCTCCATGCGCCGCGACGGCAAGTCGCTGGGCCAGATGGCGCGCGAGGAGATCGGGAAGGTCGGCGGATTGACCGCGCTGCTGACGGTGCTGCTGATCATGGTCATCCTGC
>JACOSH010000512.1 GCA_016178945.1 Acidobacteriota bacterium | reverse complement strand
CGCCCACTCTCCCGCTACTTGCCCGAGCCCCACTGCTCCATCGCCGGCCTGCGCATCGGCTGGCCCGAGAACTTCTATTTCGACCACGTCGATCCGCTGGTCGAGGGCGCCGTCCGCTCGATGGCCGATACGGCTTTGACGCTGGGCGCCCGCATCGTCCCGATCCGCGTGCCCGACATCGCCGCGTATAACGCCGTGGCCCGCGTGATCCTGCTCTCGGAGGCCTCCGCCCTGATGGAGCCGCATCTGGAGCGGCGCGACATGTTCGGCGCCGACGTCCTGGCCCTGCTCGATCAGGGCCGCCTGCTCCCCGCCACCGACTACATCAACGCCCAGCGTCTCCGCCGCGCGATGCAGCGCGAGTTCGCCCAGCTCTGGGAGCGGGTGGACTGCCTGTTCACTCCCACCGCCCCGCTCGGTGCGCCCCGGATCGGCCAGGCCACGGCCCTGGTGGGAGGCCGCCAGGAAGACGTGCGCCTGGCCTCGACGCGCCTGGTGCGCGCTATCAACCTGCTGGGCCTGCCCGCCCTCTCGATGCCCTGCGGCCTAGACGACAGCGGCATGCCGCTAGGCCTTCAAATCATCGGCAAGCCCTTCGACGAAGCCACGATCCTTCGCATCGCCGCCGCCCTGGAGGACTCGACCCCACACCACATGCTCCGCCCGCAGGCCTTGTAGTCTGGTTGATTCATTACGCGCGCACTGGGTCAGGCGCGATCGATTCGGTTGTTGCCTCAACAAAGCAGCTTCCCGCAATTTCATCTCCTGCCGTCTTTCCATTCGGCCATCCAGATGTTGCCGGTGATCTCGCCCTGGTTGAACACGATCTTGTCCCGCGCTACCGCAATCCCTTGCGAGACCAGGTTGGCATTGCCGAGCGACAGCCGCGCGCCATGCGAGTGAAACACGGCCAGCGGCGCTCCCCCCGGCTTCTTGGTCTGGGGATCCAGGGGATAGGCCCAGATGCAGAAGAAACCATCCCGGTCCGAGAGCGAGTAGACCCAATTGCCGTCGGTAGACCAGTCGAGCTTATCTTCCCACGTGGAGCCATCCGTGATTGGAACCCAAGCGCTTTCGGGCGGGCCCTGTTCGCCGGTGAAGGGAATCACATACGCCTGCGACCGGCTCCCCTTGGCGGCATCGAACACCAACCACCGGCTGTCGGGCGACCAGCGGAACTGATAGAGGTCCCAGCCGGGGCGCTCCAGAAAGATGCTGCGCTTCGCGGTTTCCAGATTCAGCAAGTTGGCCACTACCGAGGTCTTGCCGCGCCGCCACGAAAGCAACAGCTTGTGGTCGGCGGACCAGTCCCATGGCCACCCGCAATCGTCGCATACCTTCTCTTCCGTCCCGCCCCCGGACGCCACGGCGTAAACCGTGCCTCTGTTGTCATAGAACACACGCGAGCCATCCCGCCAGATGTCCGACTTAAACTTGACCGAGACCGCCGTAGAGAGCAGCAGCCTCTTGCCGGTCTTCAAATCCAACAGCCAGACTTCATCGTTGTAGGCGGCATGCGAGATGAACACCACCTTCGTTCCGTCCCTGGAAGTCCGCGGGAAGATGTGAAACCCGCTGTCATCGGTCAGTCGCTGGACCTTGCCTGCGATCTGAGGGCGGCTGGGGTCCAGTGCGGCGCTCCAGAGGTTCTCCCTTCGGACCAGGCTGGCGAACGCCAGGCGGCGCGCGCCGGCCCCCGAAGCGGCGGAAGCCAGAGAAGGCCATTCGTCCAGGTTGGTGCCGAATGTCAACCTCTTGGGAGACGCGTCGGCGCGCCACTCCTTCGACATCGCGCCCGGAGGAGTAACCGCGACCTCGAATACCTGCGAGCTGTCGCCGGATTTGGCCGAAAACACAATGCGGTTCCCTTCGATCCATTCACGGGGAGTCAGATCCGCCAGCCCGCTCTTCTTCAGCGCGGCCAGCGGCAGGATGGTCCGCGAAGCCGCCTGGCTAGGGTCGGATGGCACAGTGGCCCAGTCATCGATTCGATAAACGCCCGTGGTGGACAGGATGAATCGGCCGTCGGGCGACCAGACCGGATATGCGGCGTCGGTCGCCAGCCGTTGCGGCGCACCGCCCGCCGGCGAGACCACAAACAATTCTCCCCGCGCGACGCCACCCCGCCCGCCCAGGCCCATCACAAACGCGATCCGTGTGCCGTCCGGCGAGAAGCGCGGGGTGCGGCCGCCCTTGGCGACCAGCCTCGGTTCCCCACCCAGAGCCGGCATCCGGTAAATGCCGCCGCCGGCGCGCTCCGAGCGAAACACAATCTGGTTGCCGTCGGGCGAAAACGAGGGTTCCGACTCGTCGGCGGGGTCCGACGTCAACCGCAGCGGATCGCCTCCCTCGATCTGTTTCACCCAGATGTCCAGGTTGTCGCCGCCCGCCCGGTCAGAGGCGTAGGCGACCAGCTTGCCATCGGGCGAGAGAGCCGGGGTCGTCGTGAGGCCGGTATCCGAGGTCAACCGCGTGAGAACCGGTGTCGCGACAGGCTCCGGCGCCCGCGCCAGGCGCCATAGCCAGGCCCCGGCCGCCGACGCGAGAACGGCAAGCCCGGCGATCAGGAGCGCCACGGACATCCGGACGCGTGGACGCACGGGGCCGGGCATGGCCGGCTTGCCCGGCTCGGATTCCTCCTTCAGTTCCTGCAGGGCAAGCTTGACATCGTCCATGTGCTGCGTGCGCCGCTCGCGGTCTTTCCGCAGACACCGCGTAACGATCTTTTCCAGTTCCGGCGGAGCGCCCTCCATCGGCGGCGGTTCCTTGTGCAGAATCGCCGACAGCGTCGCCAGCTTGCTCTCGCCTTGAAACCCCCGCCGGCCTGTCACCATCTCATACAGCACCGCGCCGAAGGAGAAGATGTCCGACCGCGCGTCGACCTTCATGCCTTGCGCCTGCTCCGGCGACATATACGCGGCGGTGCCGATGATCGTACCCTCTTCGCTGTAGGGCTTGAGGCCCTCGGTTGGAGCGAGCTCGTCGACCTCGCCGGGTTCGGTCAGCTTGGCCAGGCCAAAGTCCAGCAACTTCACCAACCCGTCGCCGGTGACCATGATGTTGGCCGGCTTCAGGTCCCGGTGAACGATGCCCGCCGCGTGGGCTTTGGTCAGGGCCTCGGCGATCTGAACGGCGTACCGCAGCGCATCGCCGGGAGCCAGACCTTTGCGCCCGATCAACCGGTCCAGCGTCTTGCCGGCCACGTACTCCATGGCGATGAAATCGATGCCGGCGTCGGAATCGATGTCGTAGATGTGCAGAATGTTAGGTTGGTTCAAGGCGGAGGCGGTTTTGGCCTCCTGCACGAAACGGCGCTTGCGCTCGGGGTTAGCGACGGCGTCGGGCCGGATGACCTTGATGGCGACGATGCGGTCCAGGTGGGTGTCGCGCGCCTTGTAGACGACACCCATGCCGCCCTCGCCCAACTTCTCTTCGATCTGGTAGTGCGCGATGGTGCGGCCAACCATTCACCCGCCATCTTATCGTGATCGTTCAGCATGCCGCCAGACGGTTCTCGAAGATCATTCCTTCATGAAACTTCTCGACCGTAGGCAGCCACCCTTCGGAGCCCTCCAGGGCCCGCCGCGGGAGCAGCCCCACGATCTCGCTGGAGGCGATGCGCACCCCGTACAGACCCGCCTCGGAGCGAACCTGCTGGAAGACGCGATACACCGGTGTGCGCTCGAAATCGGTCAGGTTCATGGTCACCTGCACCAGCCCGCGCGAGGCCAGCGGCACGCCCAGCGCTTTGACGAAAGGCAGCCCGCCGGAGGAGGTCCGTATCCGGATGGCGATCTGGCGCGCGATCTGGACATCGGTCGTGTCGAGATTGATGTTAAATGCGATCAGGAACTTGCGCGCTCCCACCGCCGTGGCCCCCGCGGTGGGATTGAGGTCCGGTCCGCCGATGTCGGGCCGGCGGGCCGGATTCGTGCGCACTTCCTGGCGCAGCCCCTCGAATCGCCCGCGGCGAATGTTCTCCAGGTTGACGCGGTCCGGCCGGCGCGCCGCGCCTTCATACAAATAGACCGGCACGCGCGCGCGCTGCCAGATCTGCTCGCCGGCGCTCTCCGCAATCCGGGCGCAATCCTCCAGCGTCACACCCGCCACCGGGACGAACGGGACCACATCGGCCGCGCCGATGCGCGGATGGACGCCGCGGTGGCGGTTCAGGTCGATCAAGGCCGCGGCCTGGGTCACGCCGCGCACCGCCGCTTCGCCGATGGTTTCCTTGGGACCGGCGAAGGTGATCACCGACCGGTTGTGGTCGGGATCGCGCGTCTGATCGAGGATCTTGATGCCCTCCACCGAGCCGATCGCCGCCGCCAGGGCGTCCAGCACGGCCGGGTCGCGCCCCTCCGAAAAATTCGGCACGCACTCGACTATGGTTCCGGCCACTCTCCGGCGCTCCCCTCCTGGTAGACGATCTTGCCCAGCTTCATGGTCAGGTGCACGTGGTTCACCCCCACGCGAGACGGGATCTGGCGATAGTCGGAACAGTTCAGCAGCAGCAGGTCGGCCTGCTTGCCGGGCTCGAGCGACCCGACGCGTTCGGCGAAGCGCAGCGCGTGAGCGGCGGAAAGGGTTGCGGCCCGCAGCGCCTCCTCGGGCGGCAGTCCCTGCCTCAGGCAGGCCAGCGATACGACTCCTTGCATGCTCTCGGTCTCGCCCCGCGTGGCCAGAACGCCGTCCACTGCCGTGTCGGCGAAGTGCAAAAACTTTCGCCGCCAGAGCCGAGGTAACTTCTCCGCGTCGCCGGTATAGACCGGCACGATATTCCAGGGACCTTCGTCCAGCTTGGCCAGCGCCCGCAGGATGCGAACCTCGGCGGCCCTCACACCCATCGTGGTCGTGCCGTGACGCAGCATGATCGCGGCCGTCGCCCGGGCCCGCGCGGCCAGCCGGGTCGCGCGCTCCCCAGGGCGGGCGCACCCCAGCGCCGCATCGCAATCCACGAAGCCCGGCATCACCACGCGCCCGGCCGCCTCGATCTCCCGCGCCTGCCGCGCCGCGGCCAGGTTCTCCACCCGCCGCGTCGGACCGGCCTGGACGATGAATCCGCCGCGAATCAGCAGCGATCCATCGGCGATGACGCCGAGATCGCGCGCGCCCTCGCGCACCGTCAGCAACTGCCGGGCTCCCCGTACCAGGATGGTCTCACTCACTCGCGACGCACCAGGCTCTTGCCTAGGATACATTGGATTCGTGCCGCCGGTCTTGAAAACGCTGGAGCGTGTGCTGTCCAAAGCCGGCCTGGGCTCCCGCACCGAAGCGCGAAAGTGGATCGGCGCGGGCCGCGTGCGCGTCAACGGCAAGAAAGTCCAGACTCCGGACCACTGGGTCGACCCGGCGCGCGACAAAGTCACCTTCGACGGCAACCCCGTACGGCAATCCGAAAAGATTTACCTGTTGCTCTATAAGCCCAAAGGCTACCTGACGACGTACAAGGACCCCGAGGGCCGCCCCACGGTCTACGATCTCATCCGGGATCTGAAGGCCTGGGTCGCGCCGGTCGGACGGCTCGATCTCGACACCAGCGGCCTGCTCATCTTGACCAATGACAACCAGTTCGCCGAGCGCCTCGCCAACCCCGACTACAAGGCGCCCAAGACCTACCAGGTGAAAGCCTCGACGCGCTTGAGCGACGAGCAACTGGACCGGCTGCGCCGCGGTGTCCCGTTGAGCGACGGCCCCACGCGCCCGGCCCTGGTCGCCCGCCTGCGCGATTCCGGCAAGTACACGCACCTGGAGATCACCATCACCGAAGGGCGCAACCGCCAGGTCCGGCGGATGCTGGAGGCGGTGGACAGCAAGGCCCTGAAGCTGGTGCGCACGGCCATCGGGCCCATCCGTATCGGCGATCTTGCCATCGGCAAGTGGCGGAAGCTGACGGCGGCGGAGGTGGCCTGCTTCGCGGCTCACAAGCCGCGCCGAGGCGGGTCCTGAGGCCGGAATACCAGCCGGTCCGCCATCAGGAAGTTGACAACCGACAGAATCGCGATGGTGATGCCGTTGGCGAGCAGGTAATGAATGCCCAGCCATCCCGCCAGCGCCCGCATCAGGATCAGATTCCCTCCGATCGAGACAATGCCGTTGGAGACGTGGAACCGCACGAGCCGCCCCGCCCGTCCCTGGCGAGGCTGCCCGCGCCAGGTCCATCGCTCGTGCCAGATGAAGTTGTGAAGCACGGCCGCTTCCACCGCCAGCGCCGTGGCCACCAGATAATTCACATCCAGCACGCCCCGCAACAACTCCAACACCCCAAGCTGCACCCCGATCCCCAGCAATCCGACGGCATTAAACCTGAGCCACCTGACACCTATCACCTGGCGCCTACAGTCTGAAGTAGCCCGCGTGACGGCTACCAATCGAGCGTCGTCAATGATGGAACCGCCGCGAAGTGCCCGTCCCTGGTGACCAGCGGAAGATCGAACTGCCGGGCCGTCGCGGCGATCCAAATGTCATTGTCCGGGATCAACCTCCCAATCCCGGCGAGTTCCGCTTTCACCTGGCCGTACAGCTCGCTGGTGCTCCGATCCGGCGGCAGAAGGCCGGCAGTCTGGAGAAAATCGCGAATCAGAAACCCACGGCACGTAAATGGCACTGGTGGCCCTCAAGCGCGCGGTGAGGTCAGGATCATTTCGGAGGTGCGCGACGACTACGTTCGTGTCCACCAGGACACTACCAGCCGTCTTCATCGACCTTCTCGCAGCCTTCCTCGATAACACGCTCCAACTCGCCGGCTTCTTCCGCCGAGAGTGCACCGGCCGTGCGGATGAGAATCGCTTGCCGCTCTTCCTCGCTAATCCGCTTGAGCCGGTGTACGAAGTCGGCGGCCACTTCCAACCTGGCCGGCGGTAAAGCTTTCAGGTCCTCGACGATGCTTTCGAGAGGGCTCACATCCATTAAGGTACACCCGCCTGACTCCGCTAGCAATGGCGGTTCCGGATACGGCCTGCCACCTAACACCTATCACCTTCGCCCTTGTACCATGGAAGAGCGGCCCGTACCACCTAACACCTGACACCTAACACCTACACACGTGCCTGAACCAACCATGTCGCTCCACCACGCCGGCCGGATTCTCCAGGTCGGAAGCCGCACCTCGGCGCCGCCCCGGCAGGTTTGGGACGCGTGGGCGGATCCCCGCAGGATCTCGCAGTGGTTCACCAGCCGCGCCTCGGGCCTGGCCGTGGCGGGCGAAACCATGATCTGGCACTTCGACCGCTTCCGCTACGAGGTGCCCTATCGGGTCCTGGTGGCGGAACCCGGCCGGCGTTTGGCGCTGCTGGCGTCCACCCCGGAGCACCGGGAACAGATCGTGGAGATCGTAGTCGAGCCGGACGCCGGCGGCAGCGCCCTGACCTTGACCAATTCCGGCTTCCGTTACGGCGCTGAATGGGATGAGGAGTACGAGAGCGTCTATTCCGGCTGGACCATGGCGTTGGGCGTGATGCAGTATTACCTGGAGAACCATTTCGGCCAGGACCGCGCCGAGTTCTTCGCGATGCGCCCGGCGCGCTTTTCCTACGCCCAGTTGCTGCCCTACTACCGGAGCCCCGCCGGCCTCTCGGTGTGGCTGGCCACCGCGGCGTCAATGGGGGACATTGGCGAGCCGTACTCGATGGACCTGCGCCACGGGGCGCGCGCCAGCGGCCACCTGCTGGCCGTCACGCGGCGCGAAGTGCTGCTGAGCTGGTCCGAGATTCAGGGAACGATGGAGTTGAAGGCCTTCCCCATGGACGACTCGCACCGGGCCATCGCCATTCGCGGCTGCGGCTGGGGGCTGGACGCGGCCGCCGCCGCCGGCATCGAGCTCCACCTGGCCGCGGCGCTGGACCGGCTGACCGGCGTGCTGGAGTAGGAACGCCCTCCTCTGCGGTATGCTTTGAAGTTCAAGGCTCCGATGACAATCCACGCTCCCCTCCTCCTGATGGCCGCTGCTCTGGCTGCGGCGGCTTCCGACGAATGGCCGCAGTTCCGCGGTCCCAACGCCTCCGGGGTCTCCGGCAACACCGGTCTGCCGGTCGAGTTCGGACCCGACCGCAACGTCGTCTGGAAGACGCCGCTTCCGCCGGGACACTCCTCTCCGGTCCTGGCCGGCGACAGCATCTTTCTTACCGCCGTCGACCAGGAGAAACTCTTCGTCATCTCTCTGGACCGCGCCACAGGCCGCATCAAGTGGCGCCGCGAAGTACCGCGTCCCCGCCGGGAGGATCGCCACAAAGCCAATAGCGCCGCCTCACCCAGCGTGGCCAGCGACGGCCGGAATGCCTACGCCTTCTTCACCGACTTCGGCTTGATGGCCTTCGGTTCCGACGGCAACGAGCTCTGGCGCATCCCGCTGGGTCCGTTCAACAACCCGATGGGCATGGGGGCGTCCCCGGTGCTGGCCGGCGACAAGCTGCTCATGATTTGCGATCAGGAGAGCGGCTCCTTTTTCCTGGCCGTCGACAAGCGAACCGGCAAAACGCTCTGGCGCACCGAGCGCTCCGACTTTACGCGCGGCTTCTCCACCCCAATTCTTTACCAGCCCAAAGAGGGCGGTCTGCAGGCCATCGTCGCCGGGTCCTACCAGTTGACCGCCTATTCGGTCGACACCGGCCAGCCGGTCTGGTGGACGCGCGGCCTGACCTGGCAGTTGAAGCCCACGCCGGTCCTGTCCAACGACATGATTTTCGTGCAGTGCTGGGCCGGCGACGCCGACAACGGCCAGCAGGAGACCATCGAGCCCTTCGCAGAAGCGCTGAAACGAATGGATCGGAACCACGACGGCAGAATCTCCCGCGAAGAGATGCTCGACCCCAAGCTGAAGAACGACTGGCGCTCGATGGATCTGGACAACGACGGCGTGCTTGACGAGCGCGACTGGCGCATGTATCAGGGACGCCGCAGCGTGGTCAACGCCATGATCGCCTTCAAGCTGGGCGGCAAAGGCGACGTCAGCGAGACCGCCGTGCTGTGGAAGCACTACAAGTCGCTGCCCAACGTGCCCTCGCCTCTGCTGTACAGGGACGTGCTCTACATGCTCAAGGAGGGCGGCATCCTCACCTCCTTCGACCCGGCCACGGGCGCCGTGCTCAAACAAGCGCGGCTGACCGGAGCGCTGGGCCAGTACTTCTCCTCGCCGGTCGCCGCGGACGGCAAGATTTACGCCCTGGACCTGGAGGGCAAGGCCACCGTCCTCAAGGCCGGAGCCCAATGGGAGATCCTGGCGGTCAACGATCTCCAGGACGAGTGCCACGCCACTCCGGCGATCGCCGATAATCGCCTCTATATCCGCACCCACGGCGCGCTCTACTGTTTCGCCGCGGGCGGCTCCGCCGGCAATGGACGATAACGACAACCCGACGCCGCCCCGGGGACCGCGCCGTCCCCTCCGCCGTCCCCTTCGACGGTCGCGTCCTCTCTTGAGCCGGAGAGGCGCGCGGCCTCGCGACACGTTCGAAGAACTGGAGGCCGCTCCTCCGCGTCCCGCGCCGCCCGCCCCTCCGTCCGAGCCCCCGCCGCCCGCCGCCGAGGTCAAGGCCAGCGCGCGCCGGATTGGGCGCTACGAGATTCTCGAGTCGCTGGGGGAGGGGCCCCATGCTCACTGCTACACCGCGCGTGACACCACCAATGACCAGACCGTGGTCCTGAAGGTGCTACACGCCGAGGCCCTGGCCGATCCGGAAAAACGCAAGCGATTCGAGCAGGATGCGCTGGCCGTGTCCGCTGTCAAACATCCCAACATCCCGGCCGTGATCGAGATCGGCACAGCCGAGGGAGTGGACTTCCTGGCGCGCGAGTACGTCGAGGGCGAAACCATGCACGCGCTGCTGGGACGCAAGCGCCTGCGCCGCCGCGAATGCGTCGGATTCAGCGAGCAGATCGCCGACGCGCTCCTGGCCGCTCATGCCGCCGGAATCGCCCACGGCGGCCTGCGCGGCTCGAACATCGTGGTGCAGAGCGGCCGCGTGAAGGTTCTGGATTTCGGCTTCGCCCGCCTGACCGAGGGCTTCCAGTACACCATCAACTCCCAGCCTCGCGGCGCGACTCCGGAGAGCGTCGCCTACCTGGCGCCGGAGCAGGTGGAGGGTCAGCCGTTCGGCCTCCCCGCCGATCTCTTCTCCTTCGGATCGCTGCTCTATCAAATGGCCACGGGCCGCTGGGCCTTCAAGCGCGACTGGACGGTGGCCACGCTGGACGCCATCCTGAAGGAGGAACCGCGCCCCATCGCCCAGGTGTCGACGCGGGCCCCGCGCGGCGTCGAGAAGATCACCCACCGCTGCCTGCTCAAAGATCCGCACCGGCGCTGTCACGTCGGCGAAGTCGTCCCGCTGCTCCACCGCCTGCGCGCCGATCTGGAGTCCGGCGCCGCCGCGCGGCACTCGCTGATTACCGAGAATTGGGAGCGCATCCTGCGCGTTGTCTTCGTCGTGGCCTTGCTCCTGGCCATCGCCGGCGGAGCCTTTTTCTGGTTCCGCTCGCGGCAGGATGATTTGTCGGTGCGCACCACGCTGACCCGGCTCACCGCCGGTCAGGGGATCGACACCGAACCCGCCTTCTCCCCGCGTGGCGATTTGATCGCCTTCGCCTCCGACCGCGCCGGCGAAGGGCACCTGGACATTTGGCTCCAGCCCCTCAACGACGCGAAGAAAGCGACACGTCTCACTCGCGACCCCGCCGACGAACATGAACCGGCCTTCTCTCCCGATGGCGGCCTCATCGCCTTTCGTTCCGAGCGCGAGGGCGGAGGCATCTATACCGTCTCGGTGCAAGGCGGCCAGCCGCGCCTGATCGCCCGGAACGGCCGCCGTCCCCGCTTCTCTCCCGACGGCCGCTCCATTGCCTACTGGGTCGGCCCGCCGGGACTTTCGCCGCTCACCGAAGGCGCGGCTCAGATCTTCCTGGTGGATGCGGCGGGCGGCCCTTCGCGCCGCTTGCATGAGGAGTTCTCCTCGGCCAGATATCCCGTCTGGGCCAGCGACAGCCAGCATATCCTCTTTGTCGGGCGGATGGACCCGGACGAGGATCGCGCAGAGGCCCCCGATTGGTGGCTGTCCTCCCTCAAGCCGGGCGCAGCCGTCCCCACCGGAGCGTGCCAGAAACTGCGCAGCGCCGGCCTGTTCGAGGAGAATCAGTGCGCGGTGCCGGGAGATTGGGCCGCGGACTACGTGATCTTCTCCCGCTCTTCCGGCGAGACCGCCGCGCTGTATCGGATCAAGCTCTCGCCCTTCCTTCCGCAGGCTTCCGAGCCGCCGCGCCGCCTGACCTCCGGCGCCGCCCTCGAGATCGCGCCCTACGCTTCTTTCGATGGCCGCTTCTTGTACTCCTCCCAGACGCTCAATGCCGATATCTGGAGCGTTCCCGTCGCGGCGGACCAAGGCAAAGTCACGGGCGAGCCCAAACGCCTCACCCAACATCCCGCCGCGGATCTATACCCCACGCTCTCCTCCGACGGCAAGAAACTGCTGTTCCAGTCCAGCCGTGGCGGCAATTTCGCTCCCTGGTTGCTCGACCTGGAGACCGGCAAAGAGACCGCCGCCACCAACGCCAGACAGGACCAGCTTTGGCCGCGGCTGAGTCACGATGGCGCGCGGTTCGCGTTTACCGAAAGCCGGATTGGCGCCTTCGAGCATTTTGTCGCCCCGGTCGGGGTGGGGGACACCGAAGTGCTATGCGCCAATTGCGGCTCGGTCATCAACGACTGGTCGCGGGACGGAAAGAGGGTGCTCATCTCCGTCGCGGCCCCCGGCGAGACGGCGGCGGGCATCGCGGTGCTGACCTTGGGCGCCGGCGAGCAGGTACGATTGTTGCAGCATCCGCGCCGGGGCCTGCAGCAGGCGCGATTCTCCCCCGATGAGCGCTGGATCGCCTTCGTCATGCGCGGCGATCAGGGACACACGCGTGTGTACCTGGCGCCCCATCGCCCCCGCTCGGCCACGCCGCCGGGTGAGTGGGTGGCTCTCACGGACGGCGAGCATTGGGAGACGGCGCCCCAGTTTTCGCCGGACGGAAAGCTGGTCTACTTCACCTCCGACCGCGATGCCTGGCGCTGCATCTGGGCCCAGCGCATCCACTCGGCCACCGGCCAGCCGGACGGCGACCCCTTCCCGGTCCACCACATGCACCACGCGCGCCGCTCCCCCGCCCTGGTCCCCCTCAACGCCATCGACATGTT
>JACOSH010000511.1 GCA_016178945.1 Acidobacteriota bacterium | reverse complement strand
TAGGCGAACACCGTGACGCTGCTCTTGATATTGGTCACTTTGATGCTGGCTTCTTCCTTGGAGTGCCAGTTCCCCATGATGATCTTCTTTGCGGCGCCAGCTTTCTGGCTCTCGGCGGCGCCGGTAATCTCATACTCGGCCTTGTCGCGATCCTCAACCACGGTCAAGGGTACTTTCTTCGCATCGAGCGCGCCCTTCAAGTAGGTCTCGAAGCCGCCCATGGGAGCGATGTAGACCTTGGATCCCGCGGCAATCTTCTCTTGGGCGGCAAGAGGCAGGCAGCACAGAGCCGCGAATAGCAGCCAGCCGCGCAGTAGGGTGTGGGTTCTCATCTGGGTCTCCTTACTTGCTTTCGATCTTTTCCTTTAGGTGTTTCGCACACGCTTCCGCGGCGCTCTGTTTTCCCCGTGCCGAATTGCTCTTGTGCACGGCGTAGGCGAAGACGACTTCCTGAGTCTGGATATTCATCACTTTGATACCGGCTTGTTCCTTGGAGGCCGTGGTCCCCATGAACAGCATCTTGGCCCATCCGGCCTTCTCGCTTTCCGCGACTCCGGACATCTCGTACTCGGCCATCTCCCGTTTTCCGACCACGACCACCGGTACTTGCTTCTTCTGCAGACCAGCGGCCAGGTAGTTTTCGAACCCACCCTCGACCGGCGCGATGAAGACCTTCGCCCCTCGCGGAATCGGTTTATCCAGCGCTGCCTTAGAAGATTGAGCAAGGCAATCCGGACCGGTCAACAGGCCAAACGCGGCCACGAAAAGCGTTGTGACAGTAAGCGTAAAGCGCATCGTTTCTCCTTTTCAGGTCTAGTTCCCGTCTGAGTATACACGAAGTCGAATACCCCGGTGGGATTTGCCTAGAGGCAAGATCTTGCCGCCGGCCTCCCTTGACAACCCGCGCAAAAGACTGACACGACGACGGTGACGACTGGCATCTGCCGTGCTTCGGTAGCAGCGTGCTGAACCCGATCGCCAACCGGCTGGAGCATTACCTGGATCTGCTGAACCCGATCGCCAACCGGCTGGAGCATTACCTGGATCTGCTCGGCCAGCGGCAGCGGCTGGTGGCCGCCAACATCGCCAATGCGGACACCCCGGAATACCGCACCAAGGATATCGACTTCCAGTTTGAATACTTGAGCCAGATGGAGGGCGGGCGTCCCCACGTGGTGGAAGTCGCCGGGCTGAAGGTCAAAAACGACGGCAACGACGTGAATGTCGACCGCGAAAGCCGTCTGCTGGCCGAGAACGCGATCCGCTTCAATGTGGCCAGCGCGCTGCTGCGCTCCCAGATTCGGGCCGTGCGCGGGGCGATCCAGGAAGGGAGGAACGGATGAGCCTGCTCGCGTCGCTATCGGTGAGCGCCTCGGGGCTGGCCGCGCAGCGCGCGCGCGCCGAGCTGCTGGTCGAGAATCTGGCCAACGCCGAAACCACGCGCACGCCGGAGGGCGGTCCTTACCGCCGCAAGGATGCGATCTTCACCAGCCAGGAGCAGGTGTCGCCTTTCTCGGCCGTGTTCCAGAAGGAGATGGGGGCCTACTCGACGGGCGTGGAGGTGTCGGAGATCTACCAGGACCCGCGTGAGCCGGAGAAGCGCTATCTTCCCGGCCACCCGGACGCGGACGCCGCCGGCTACGTGGCCTTCCCGCGCATCCATCCGGCCGAAGACATGGTGGACCTGCTCGGCGCCGCCCGCGGCTACCAGGCCAACGTGTCCGCCATGACGGCGGTCAAGGACATGATCCACCGCTCGATTGACCTGTTGCGATAACGCCATGGCGATTAACCCCATTCGCGCCCCCGACCCCGGCTCGATCCTGGCGCCGCGCCCCGGGGTGAAAACGCCGCCGGGATTCTCCACGGCCCTCAACGAAGCCATCGAGCGAGTTGAAGCCTTTCAGCGCGACGCCAGCCACAAGGTGGAAAGCTTTCTAAGCGGCGAAAACGAAGACCTGCACACCGTCGCGCTGGCCACCCAGCGGGCCGAGCTGGCCTTCGAGCTCTTCCAGCAAGTACGCAACAAGGTGGTGCAGGCCTATCAGGAAGTGATGAGGATGCAGATCTAGTTGTCAGTTTATCAGTTTTCAGTTATCAGTAACTGCCCCTGTTGCTGACGACTGTGAACCGACGACTGAGAACTGAGAACTGACGACTGACAACTCATGTCCCCTCTCGCCAAGCTCTGGGCCAGCCTCTCCTGGCGGCAGCGCGTCAGCCTGGGCGTTGCGGCGGTGGTGATCGCCGTGGGGTTGTGGGCGCTGACTCACTGGAACCGGGAGCGGGATTTTCGCCCGCTGTATGTGGGACTGAGCCTGGAAGACGCCGGCGCGGTCACCGCCAAGCTGCGGGAGCAGGGCATCGAATACCGGCTGGATGAAAGCGGCGGCACGGTGCGGGTGCCCTCGGAGCAGGCGGCCGATGCGCGGCTGCGGCTGGCGGGCGCAGGGCTGCCCAAGACCGGACGCATCGGGTTCGAGTTGTTCGACAGCGCCAACTTCGGCCTCACGGAGTTCGCCGAGCAGGTTAACTACCGCCGCGCGGTCGAGGGCGAGCTGGAGCGCTCCATCACCACGCTGGGCGAGATCGAGCGCGCCCGGGTGCATATCAGCCTGCCCAAGGACTCGGTGTTTCTGGAGTCCCGCCAGGAGGCCAAGGCCAGCGTGGTGGTGAAGCTGCGGCCGCGGGCGCGGCTGTCGCCCGAAAACGGGCTGGCCATTTGTCACCTGGTGGCGAGCGCCGTCGAGCGGCTGTCGCCGGACGCGGTGACCGTGCTCGACACCGAGGGCAATCTGCTGATTCGGCCCCGCCGGGCTGCCTCAGGCGCAGGCGGGGAGCCGCCCGACGCGAGCCTGGAATTCCGGCAGAAAATCGAGCAGGACCTGGTCAAGAAGATCGGCGTCACTCTCGATCCCCTGCTGGGCGCGGAGAACTTTCGGGCCGGCGCCTCGGTGGAATGCGAGCTGGCTACCAGCGAGCAGAGCGAAGAGACCTTCGACCCGAAACAGGTCGTGATCTTGCAGGAGCAAAAAACGGAAGACAGCTCCAGCCAGGCGCTGCCGTCGGGGGCGCCCGGTTCGGCCTCGAATCTGCCCCGTCCGCCCGTGCGGCCCGCCTCGGGCGGCTCCGGCGTCTCGCGCCGCACCGAGAACACCAGTTACCAGCCCAGCAAGATGGTGCGCCACGTCCGGACGCCGCAGGGTTTGGTCAAGAAGGTCTCCGTCTCGGTGCTGGTGGCGCAGACCTTGCGCTGGCAGGGGACGGGCGCCAAAGCCCGGCGCCTGTTCGAGCCTCCCGCGGCGGAACGGATCCAGACCATCCGCGATCTGGTGGCCGCCGTCGCCGGGATCAATACCGAGCGCGGCGACCGCCTGGTGGTCCAGAGCCTGCCGTTCGCCTCGGCCCTGGAGGCCGAGCCGCCTCCCGACGCCGCGCCACCGGCCCCGCGTCCCACGCCGTCGCTGCCGCCGTGGCTGGCCCCATACTTGGAAAAAATGCCGCGTCCGCTGCTGATCGCGATCGGGGCCGGTCTGCCGCTGACCCTGGTGGCCGCGGCCGTGTTCCTGCTGATGCGGCGCAGGAAGAAGCCACCGGCCGAGGCGCCCGCGACCGCCGAGGTCGCCTCGGGCCAGGCGCCGGCAGCCATCCCGGCGGGCCAGGACATCGACGAGAAGATCGCCGCCCGCCAGGCCGAACGAGAACGGCTGGAGGCCGAGACGCTGCAGTCCCTCGCCATGCCCTCGCTCGAAACCACCAAGAGCGAGGTGCTGGTCAAGCACCTCAAGAAGCTGGCCAAGAGCGATCCGGCGGCGGTCGCGCAACTGCTGCGTTCCTGGCTGCACGAAGGAGAGTTTTGAAGCCATGAGCGCGGGTGCCGAAAAAGAGCGGGAGAAACTGCCGGGCACGCGGAAAGCGGCGGTCCTGCTGCTGACTCTGGGCGAGGAGGTCAGCGCCGAGATCCTGCGTGAGTTGGAAGAAGACGAAGTGCAGAAGATCAGCCGCGAGGTGGCCCGCCTTCACACCGTCACCGCCGAGCAGGCCGAGTCCATCCTCGATGAGTTCCATCAGATGAGCCTGGCCCACGAGTTCGTGCTCAAGGGCGGCATCGACTACGCCCGCAAGCTGCTGGTGAACGCCTACGGTCCGGAGGCGGCCAAGAAGCTGCTCGACCGGCTCATGAAGACGCTGGGATCGGAGATGGTCAATTTCGACGCGCTGCAAAAGGCCGATCCGCAGCAGCTCGCCAAGTTCATCCACAACGAGCATCCCCAAACCATCGCCCTGGTGCTGTCGCATCTGAACTCGACGCAGGCGGCCTCGCTGCTGGTCTCCCTGCCGCCCGAGATGCGCGCCGACGTGGCCCTGCGCATGGCCAACCTCGAGCAGATCTCCCCGGAGATCATCAGCAAGATCGCCACCGTGATCGAGTCCAAGCTCAAGGCATTGGGAGAGTTCAGCCGCGAGTCCTACGGCGGGGTGCGCGCGGTTTCCGAGATGTTCAACCGCCTGGACACGGTCTCCAGCAGGGAGATCCTGGAGAAGATCGAGCCGATCGATCCCAACCTGGTGGAGACCATCCGCCACCTGATGTTCGTGTTTGAAGACCTGCTGTTGGTCGACGAGACCGGCATCAAGGAGATCCTGTCGCGGATCGACCGCAAGGCGCTGACGCTGTCGCTGAAGGGAACCAGCGAAAAGCTGAAGGAGCACTTCCTGAAGTGCATGTCGCAACGCGGCGCGCAGATGCTGCGCGAGGACATGGAGGCGCTGGGCGCGGTGAAAATCCGGGATGTCGAGGCAGCCCAGCAGCAGATCATCGCCGTGGTGCGCCAGCTCGAATCGGAGGGCGTGGTCAGCCTGAAGGGCTCGATCGGCGAGCAATATGTCAGCTAGCAAGACCCTCTTTCGCCGCCGGCAGCCCGTGAGCAAAAGCGCCTCGCGCGTGCTTTCGGGTCAGGCCGCCGCCGAGGCGGCCCCCATCCACTGGACCTCGGTTGCGCCGGCGCCGGATGGTCCACGGGAACGTGAGCCGCAGGACGCGCCGCCGGATGCGGACCCGCACCGCGTGTGCCGCCAACAGGCCGAGGAGGCCTATCGGAAGGGCTTCCGCGACGGCGAAGCGGCCCAGGCCAAAGCCGGCGAGGAAAGCCTGCGAGTCCGGATGGAACAGCTCGGCCGCGCCCTGGAAGCGCTGGGCGCCTATCGCCCCCGCTTGCGCCATGAGGCCGAACAGGACGTGGTCAAGCTCTCCCTGATGGTCGCGCGGCGGCTGCTTCATCGCGAGCTGCAAGTGGATGGCGGCGCGCTGCTCGGCCTGGTCAAGGCCGCGCTGGACAAGCTCGACCTGGACGAAACCCCCCGCGTGCGACTGCACCCGGACTACGCCGAGCCGGTCCGCGCTCACCTGGCCGGAGTTGCGCCGCGGATGGAAGTGAGCGCCGACGCCGGCCTGCCGCCAGGGGCGCTGGTGTTCGAAACTCAGCGCGGGAGTCTGGATGCCGGACTGGAGACCCAGCTTGCGGAAATCGAGCGCGGCTTCACCGACCTGCTTGCCAAATGACCGGCGATCCACTACGACTCGACCTCGGCCGCTACTTCCGCGCGGTCTCCGCGATCCAGCCCTGGCAGTGGTCCGGCCGGGTCACCGGGATGACCGGCCTGCTGATCGAGTCCGACGGCCCGGCCGTGGCGCTGGGAGATTTCTGCGAGATCCGGACTGCGGCGGGCCGCCTGGTCCGGGTGCAGACCATCGGGTTCCGCGCCGGCCGCGTGCTGTCGATGCCGCTGGAGGAAACCGGCGGCGTGCAACCGGGCGACCGGATCGTGGCGCGGCCGCTGGCGGCGCGTGTCCCGGTGGGCCGGCAACTGCTGGGGCGCGTGCTCGACGGATTCGGCCGGGCCATGGACGAGGGTCCGGAATTGACTCCGGAGCACGCCTACGATCTGTACGCCGCTCCGCCCGGTCCGCTCCAGCGCGAGCCCATCGACCGGATGCTGGTGACCGGCGTGCGGGCGATCGATGGACTGCTGCCCTGCGGCCAGGGCCAGCGCGTCGGGCTGTTCGGAGGAAGTGGGGTCGGCAAGAGCACGCTGCTCGGCTCGATGTGCCGGAACTCCGCCGCCGAGGTCTGCGTCGTTGCGCTGATCGGCGAGCGCAACCGGGAGGTTCGCGCCTTCCTGGAACGGGACCTGGGACCGGAGGGCATCGAGCGCTCGGTGGTGGTGGTGGCGACCTCGGACCGCCCCGCGCCGCTGCGCATCCGCGCCTGCTTCGTGGCCCTGGCCGTCGCCGAGTACTTCCGCGATCAGGGCGCCCAGGTGCTGCTGGTGATGGATTCGGTGACGCGTCTGGCCATGGCGCAGCGCGAGATCGGTCTGGCGGCGGGTGAGCCTCCCAGCCAGAAGGGCTACACGCCCTCGGTCTTCAATCTGCTGCCCCGCATCTTTGAGCGAGCCGGCAAGTTTCGCCGCGGCTCCATCACCGGCTTCTTCACCGTTCTGGTGGAAGGAGACGACTTGAACGAGCCGATCTCCGACGCGCTGCGCTCCATTCTGGATGGGCACATTGTGCTGTCGCGCGACCTGGCCGCCGCGGGACACTATCCAGCCATCGACGTGTTGGATTCGGTCAGCCGTCTGGCGCCCGCGGTCGCTGCGCCGGGTCAGGAGGCGGCGGCCGGCAAGCTGCGCGAGGTTATGGCCGCCTATCGCCGGGCGGAGGACCTGATCAACCTGGGAGCCTATGCCGCCGGATCGAATGCGCTGATCGACGCCGCGGTCCGGGCGCGCCCGGCTTTGCAGGCCTTCCTGAGGCAGGAGCCCTCGCTGCGGGCGCCGTTCGAGGAGACCCTGGAGCAGGTCAAAGCGCTGGCCAGTGCGTTGCCATGAAGAGGTTCCGCTTCTCGCTCGACCGCGTGCTGAGCTGGCGGCGCCAGCAACTGGAGTTGGAGCAGTCCAGGCTGGCGGCCCTGTTGGCCGAGCTCACCGGGCGGATCGCGCATGCCGGCCGGCTGGAGCGTGAGCAGTTGGAAGTGCGCCGGCGCTTGTGCGCCGAACCGCAAGAGCTGGCCGCCGGCGACAACTGGCTGCGCTGCCTGGCTGGCCAACTCCAGCAGACCCGGGCGGAGATCGCCGCCTTCGAGCGCCGCATCCAGGCCCAGCAGACGGCTGTTCGCGCCGCGCGGCGCGCCGCCGAGGTGCTGGAGCGGCTCAAACAGCGACGCTTCGGGGAATGGCAGGCCGCGCTGGATCGCGAGGAGGAGAACCTGGCCGGCGAATTGTACCTGGCCCGCTGGAAGAAAGGCTAGTTCGCCCGCCGGTGTCCTTCCAACAGCTTCAGCGTCTCGGCGCAGCCCCCGATTTTCGCGACGCGCTTCGAAAGATTCCCCCAGAAACTGTCGCGGATCTGCAGCGTTGGGTCTTTATCGAGCAGGGCCTTGACAGTGGGCGTTTGGCACTGGCCGAGCGTGAACTTGTCGACGTCGGGGACGCCGGAGACCGCCGCTTCCAGAGCCGAGTCGCCGTCGCGGGTGGTGAGGCGAGGGTCCGCGCCCCGCTCCAGCAGCGCCCGCACCATCTCGGTATGGCCGTAGCCGGCCGCCATCATCAGTGCCGTGATGCCCTTGCCCACGCGCGCGTTGGGGTCGGCGCCGCCCTCTAGCAGGGCGACGGCCGTCAAAACCTGATGCTTGTGGACCGCGTGCATCAGGGCCGTCCACCCATTCACGCCGCCCGTTTCGTTGGGATTGGCGCCGGCGGCCAGGCATCGCCGGACCTCGGCAACATCCCCCTGGCGGGCGGCGCCGATCAAGGGAGAATCCGGGCCACCGCCGCAGCCGGCCAGCAGGACAAGGAGAAAGACGCTAAGGGAGACTCGCATGAGCCGAGAGTACCGCAAGAACTTTATTGTGTCAAGTACTTTCTATGAGTCCCTTATGAGACCAGCGCGTGCGCCACCCGCGAAGCCAGTTGGTCGAAGCTGAGAATCTCGTACAGGCTCGGGTCGGACATGATCCGGGCCACCAGCGCGGCGTGCATGGCGTGACCGGCGCGTTCGGCGATGACGTGGCCCAGCAGCGGCTTGCCGATCAGAGCCAGATCGCCGATCAGGTCCAGCGCCTTGTGCCGGCAGCATTCGTCGGGGAAGCGGAGGCCGCCGGGGTTCAGGACGCCGTTCCGGTCGAAGCACACCGCGTTGTCGAGCGAAGCGCCGCGGATCAGCCCCATATTGCGCATCTGGTCCAACTCATATTCGAACCCGAAGGTCCGCGCCGGGGCGATATCGGCGGCGTAGCGATCGGGCGTCACTTCGATCTCCAGGGACTGGCGCCCCACCCGGGGATGGTCGAAATGGATGTCGCAGGTCAGCCGGAAGCTCTCATCGGGCAGGATGCTGATGCGTTTCCCCCGGTCCTCGACCGACACCGGACGGCGGATGCGCAAGTATCGGCGTTTCCTGCGGTAGTGGCGGATTCCAGCCCGCCGGATCAACTCCACGAAGGGCTGCCCGCTGCCATCCAGGATGGGGACCTCCAGGTTGTCGATCTCGACATAGGCGTTGTCGATGCCCATGCTGTAGAAAACACTGAGCAGGTGCTCGGTGGTCGAGATCAGCACGCCTTGACGCATCAGGCTGGTGGCGTAGCTGACACGGGCCACATTGCGCCAACTGGCCGGGACCGGGAAGTTTTCCAGGTCCGTGCGCACAAAGACAATGCCAGTGGCCACCGGCGCCGGCAGAATGCGGATGGAAACCGCCACGCCGCTGTGCAGACCGATACCGCTGGCCTCGGCGGCTCGCTGGAGCGTAGTCTCAAATATCAAGTGGGAACCTCGGGGGGAGGGGCATATACGGGAAACCTACTAGCTAGCAAACCAGCAGCCGAAGTACAAATATAGCAAAATCAATCGGTTAAGATTGCAGGGGTGTGGCTCAAATAGGACACTCGCCCTCCGGGCCGTGGCCGTTTGGCCCCTCCGTCACGATGCCCGACTAATGCCGGGCGGTCTGCTCGACTGCCCGCATCACCCGGAGCAGGTTCCCGCCATAGAATTTGCGGATGTCCTCGGCCCGGTATCCCTTCTGCAGCAGGGCACGGGTCAGATTGGGAAACTGGGAGACATCGTCCAGGCCTTCCGGGACGCACTGCACGCCATCAAAATCGCTGCCGATGCCGGCCGCATCCACGCCGGCGATCTTGACGATGTGGTCGATGTGGGCCACGGCGTCGGCCAGCGTGGCGCGCGGCATCTTGACGCCCATCTCCGCCATCAGCTTCTTCATCTCGGCGCGAGCCTGTTGCGGGTCCTTGCCGGCGGACCGGCCCTCCTCCAGCTTGGCGCTAAGCCGCGGATTGGACCAGGGCGAGGCGTCGGCGGATTTCTGAGAGAGGAACTCGCAGCCGAAGTTGATCTGGACCACGCCCCCCTTTTTCGCAACGGCCCGGATCATCTCATCGGTCATATTGCGCGGGATGTTCGACAGGGCGCGGCAGGAAGAGTGCGAAGCGAAGACCGGCGCCGCGCTTGCCTCCAGCGCGTCCCAGAAGGTCTTATCGGCGACATGCGAGATGTCCACCATCATGCCCAGGCGGTTCATCTCACGAACCACTTCCTTGCCGAAGCCGGTGAGGCCGTCGTGATGTTTCACATTCGGGCGGGTGACGTCGCCAGAGGAGTCGGCCCAGTTGTTGGTGTTGGAGTGGGTGAGCGTCATGTAACGGATGCCCAGGTCGTGGAAGGCGCGCAGGAGACGCAGGCTGTCTTCGATGGCATGGCCGCCCTCGATTCCCATCAGCGCCGCGATTTTGCCCTTCCTGTAAGCGGCCTCGATGCCGGCGGCCGTGGTGACGAATTCGAAGGTGTCCGGATAGCGCGCGGCGATATCGTGCTTGACGGAGTCGATCATCTCCAGCGCGCGGTGCGCCGAACGGTTCCCGTTGACGTAGCTGGCCGCGACGAACACGGCGAAAAACTGAGCGCCCAACCCGCCCTGGCGCATCCTGGCGATGTCCGTGTGGCCGGTGGAGCGGCGCGGCCCGATGTCCAGCCCTTCCACCGTGGCGCTGGTGACATCGTTGTGGGTATCAATCAGCAAGGCCGAACGGTGCACTCGCATCACTTCTTCATCGGATACCGTCCGGGTCTGGGCAGCCAGCAGGCCGCAGACCCAGAGAATAGCGGTGATTCGCATGCGAACAATACTAGCAAAAGGCGGGACAGACTCACGGCGAAGGCGCCGCTTGAAGACCGGGATTTTTGAGGTGGGTCACGAATCAGCCTGCCGGGGTTCCACTTGCTGTGACAAGCTGATTCGCGTGCGATTGGGGGAACTCAGGAGCTCGCCGTCCGGTGCAAGGTCCGCCAGCTCACGCAATTGCTTGGCTTCCTCCACCGCGACGGGCGCAGGGTGTTGTACGGCATCTCCCAGCCTCAGCAGGCTGATCTGGAACTTCATGACCGTACCAGGGTCGTACACTATGGGGTGGGTACTCATGTATTACTTATCGGTGGGAAGTGGAAAAACGTTTAGTCCCTATCCTGATTTTGCCGGACGGGATACCTCCGGTCATTTCAGGCTCAAGGAAGACGGCTGTGCGGGAAGTCAGCGGAGACGCTAGGAGAGGCGTGACGATGGGGAAGGGATAAGGTGGGCCGGTCGGGGATCAGTCGTCTTTCCTTGAACCTGCAAGTGCTGAGTCACGCCCCCTCAAGAGCAATTCCCGTGCCAAAGGCAAGTGGTAGCCTTTTCAATCAGTAAGCCATCTTCCCGGAGTACGCCGTGTACAAAATTGGCACCCGTGCGCCACGTTTGTACCAGTTCAGCACTCGCCGCCGTCCCCTCAGTCCTTGGGTGCCTTCCCTTTTCCCTTGATCGCCTGGATGCGGGCCTCCAGCTTGGCGGCCTCCGCCGGGCGCTGCATGCGACGCAGTAGTGCGCTGTAGTTCACTAAGGTCGCAACCAACGCGCTGTTTTCCACACCTACGCCTTTCTCGCCGAGAGTTAAGGCCAGGGAGTACAGGCGATCGGCCTCCGTATCCGTCTCCCGGGCGGCCTGCACGAGCGCCAGATTGTTGAGGCTGGCGATGGTCTCCTTCTCGCGAATCGCCAGGGCGCGGCGGTAGAGAGGTTCGGCATCCTCGAGTTTCTCCTGTGTCGCGTACAGGACCGCGAGGTTGTCCAAGCTGGTGGCCACGCTGGGGTGCTGCGGACCGAGCACCGTCTCCCAAATGGCCAGGGAGCGCTGATAGAGCGCCTCGGCGTCGGCGAACTTCTTTTGGGCGAACAGCACCCAGGCCAGCCCATCCAGGGCGGAAGCGACCTCGGGATGCGACGGTCCGAGCGAGTTCTCGCGGTTGACCACGGCGCGTCGCATCAGCGGCTCGGCATCGGAAAAGCGCTTCTGCTCGCGGTAGAGGGCGGCCAGGCCGTCCAGCGTGGCGGTGACCAGCGGGTGCTCCTGCCCCAGGGCGGCCTCGGCGATCCCCAAGGAGCGCGTGTACATGTACTCGGCCTCCCCGAGTTTCTTCTGTGCGCTGTAAATGGTAGCCAGCCGGTTCAAGTCCGGGACCAGATCGGGATGCGCCGGCCCCGCCGCCTTTTCCCGCACCAGCAAGGCGCGCTGGAAGAGCGTTTCGGCGTCCTTGAACTGGCCCACCGCCTGGCAGAAGATGGCGAGATTGCGGACCGGTTCCAGAAGGCCGGAATCCAGGGGATTCCCGGCGGCCTCCTTCTCGCGGAGGACCAAGGCCCGCCGGAGCAGCGACTCGGTCTCAATCGGATTGGCGCGCATCAGGCTCCAGGCAAGCTGGGTCAGAATAGGCGCCAGACCCGGATCCTCCAGGCCGAGCTGCTTCTCGCGTAAAGCCAGGAGCCGGCGATACAACGGGGCGGCCTCGTCGGGTTTGCCCTGCATGCGCAGCAGATCGGCGAGCTGGGCCAAGCTCGCGGCCAGGCGCGGATCCTCCGCCGGAAAGGAGTCCGCCTCGGTGACGGCGGCCTCCAGCAGCTTCCTGGCGTTGTCGAATCGGCCTCGCTCGCGAGCGGTGCGCGCCGCTTCCAGCCGCGCTTCCCAGCTCCCTTGGGCCAGCGCGACCGCCAGCGGCACGGCCAGACAGACCAGCAGCTTCATCCGCAATTGGACGCTCGCTCGCGGCGCTGGGTTCCGGCGCGGCACGTCAGACAAGTATAATGGAAGCTAAGCCTGCCGTCTTCGAATCCGATGACATCCGCCCCCGAACGAGCCGCCGCCGCGCGGTCCGGCGTCCTGCTCTACTCGGCTATCGCCGCCATGGTGCTGCTCTGGTCGGCCAACTTCATCGTCGGGAAGATCGCGCTGCGGGAGTTTCCGCCGCTGATCTGCGGGGGCTTGCGGATCGGACTGGCCGGCCTGTTCATGATTCCCGCCTACCTCTGGCAGCACCGGCGCGCGGAGGGCGAAACGTGGGACCGCAGCGACCTGCCGGTGCTGCTGTTTCTGGGGATCTGCGGGGTGGCTCTCAACCAGGTCCTTTTCCTGTCCGGGTTGAGCCGCACCAGCGTGGGACATTCGGCCTTCGTGATCGCCACGACGCCCATCCTGGTGCTGCTGCTGGCGGCGGCAGCCAAACAGGAACAGGTGACGCCGCGCAAGCTGGCGGGAATGACGATCGCGCTGGCCGGTGTCCTGCTGCTCAACGTGCTGCCGGCGTCGAGGCAGCCGGGCGCCGGGCCCAGCCTGCTGGGCGACGCGTTCGTTTTCCTGGCCGGCCTGACGTTCGCCCTGTTCACCGTTTTGGGGAAACAGATCAGCCGCCGTCACAGCGCGATTACGGTGAACGCCTTCGGTTATGTGTCCGGCGGGCTGGCCCTCGCGCCGTTGACCTATTGGGCGTCGCGCGACTTTTCCTACTCCCAGGTGAGCGCGGCCGGCTGGGTGAGCCTGGTCTACATGGCTCTCTTTCCATCGGTGGTCTGCTACTTGATCTACTATTACGCGCTGCAGCGCATTTCGGCGTCGCGCGTGTCGGCATTCTCCTACCTCCAGCCGGCGCTGGCCACATTGATGGCCGCCGTCGCGCTGGGCGAGCGCGTGACCCTGCCGGTGGTGGCCGGCGGCGCGGTGATCTTCTCGGGAGTGTATCTGGCGGAGCGCGGTTGATGGCCGGCTTCCTCGGGCTGCTGCGCGACAATCCCAATTACCGCTACACCTGGATGGGCCAGGTGGTGAGCGAGATCGGCGACCACTTCAACAACATCGCCGTATTCAGCCTGGCCTTGCAGGGAACCCGGTCCGGATTGGTGGTGACGGGCGTGATGCTCGCGCGGGCGATTCCGGCCGTGATGGCCGGGCCTATAGCCGGCGTGCTGCTGGACCGCGCGGACCGCAAGAGGGTCATGATCTGCAGCGACCTGGTGCGCGCCGCCATCGCCCTGGCCTTTCTGCTTACGCTTCGGGACCGCGAGCCCTGGCTCCTCTACCTGCTGAGCGGCCTGCTGATGTTCGCCTCCCCGTTCTTCACCAGCGGGCGGTCGGCGATCCTGCCGTCGATCGCCAACCGCGACGAGCTGCATACCGCCAACTCGCTGACCCAGACCACCCAGTGGACCACGCTGACGATCGGGACCGTGGCCGCGGGCTTGAGCGTCACCCATCTCGGCTATGAGACGGCATTCTTCCTCAACGCCATGTCGTTTCTGTTCTCGGCCTGGTCGATCTCGCGGCTGCACCCGCCGAGAGGCAGCTTCCGTCCCGAAAGCAAGTCGCTCACCGAGACCGAAGTGGTGCGTCCCTGGCATGAGTACGTGGAGGGTCTGCGTTACATGAAGGCGACGCCCCTGATCCTGGGGATTGCCCTGCTGGGCATCGGCTGGGCCTCCGGCGGCGGCGCGGCCCAGATCCTGTTTAGCCTGTTCGGAGAGCTGGTCTTCCACCGCGGCGCGGCGGGGATTGGGATCATCTGGGGCTCGGCCGGCGCGGGCCTGATCGCCGGCGGCGCCCTCGGGCACTGGCTCGGCAAGTGGATCGGGTTTGCCGGATACAAGCGCACCATCGCGATCTGTTACCTGGTCCACGGGGCCACCTACGTGATCTTCAGCCAGATGCCCAGCTTTGCCGGGGCGCTGGTCTTCATCGCGCTGTCGCGCGCGGCGGTGGCGGTCAGCTCGGTGCTGAATTTCGGCAAACTGCTCCAGCATGTCTCGGACGAGTACCGGGGGCGGGTATTCTCCACGGTCGAGTCGATGGTGTGGTCGACCATGATGGTGTCGATGATGGCGGCCGGCATTGCCTCGCAGCACTATAGCCCCCGCGCGATCGGGGCTTGGTCCGGCGTGGTGAGCTCGTTCACGGCGGTCTATTGGACTTGGGCGCATTTCTCGGGCCGGCTGCCGGAGCCGGAGCGGTCCGGCGTCGAGCCGGAGGAGGTGGAAGTCCATGGAGAGCCCATGGTCTGATCTGGCGGGCAAGGTGATCCTGGTGACGGGCGCGGCCCGGCGGGTCGGGCGCGGCATCGCGCTGCGGCTGGCCCGCGAGGGAGCGCGCGTGGCGATCCACTACCACGCCTCCGAGCAAGAGGCGCAAAGGACGGCCGCCGAGTGCGGGGCGGCGCTGTTCCGCGCGAACCTGGAGCAAGTGACCGGCATCGAAGCCATGTTCGGCGACATCCAGCAGCGGATGGGACGCCTGGATGGGCTGGTCAACAACGCGGCCCGCTTCACGCGATTCGATCCCCTGGACATCACCGAGGCGGATTGGGACTTCATCCATTCGGTGAATCTGAAGGCCGTCTTCTTCTGCTGCCAGAACGCCGCGCGCCTGATGCGCAAGACGGGGGGCGGGCGGATCGTGAACATCAGCTCGCTGGGCGGCATCCGGCCGTGGGCGAAACACGCCCATTATTGCGCGTCCAAGGCGGGCGTGATCATGCTGACCCAGGCGCTGGCCAAGGCCTTCGCGCCATCGATCACGGTGAACTCGGTGGCGCCCGGCGTGATTCCCTTCGGGGAGCCGCCGGAGGAGGAGGCGCCGCGGATTCAGAAGATGATCCGCGACACTCCCGCCCGGCGCGCGGGCACTGCCGAGGACATCGCCGATGCGGTGGTGTTTTTCCTCAAGGCCTCGGAGTTTGTGACCGGCCAGGTGCTGGCGGTGGACGGGGGATTGAGCTTGCGGTAGCCAGTTGCTTTCGCGTTTTGTCTCAGAGTATGCTCTACTCCCAGGAGAATCAGCATGTCCTCATCGCAGGCCGTGGCGGCCGGTATTCAACTGGTTCGGGCGGAGTCCCAGCACGTCGCCGAGATCGGGAGAATCTGCTATGAGGCCTTTAAGGACCTCCATGACCGACACCGCTTCCCGCTAGACATGCCCAGCGTGGCGGTCGCGCGGCAGGGGTTGGGTATGATGGTGAGCCGGAGCGACTTCTATGGCGTCGTGGCGCTTCTGGACGGTCAGGTGGTCGGTTCCAACTTCCTGTCGCTCTCGGATCCGGTGGCTGGCATCGGTCCCGTGACCGTGGAGCCGTGCCACCAAGGAAAGAATATCGGGCTGGCCCTGATGCAGGACGTTGTGGATCATGGCCGGGGCCGCGGAATCGAGCGAATCCGGCTCCTGCAGGAGACCATGAACGTCGCTTCGCTGTCGTTGTACGCATCCATGGGCTTCGATTCCCAGGAGGAGGTGGCGTATCTCCAAGCCGCCGCGTCGCCCGCCGAGGACCCCAGCATCCGGCCCGTGATCGACACGGACCTGCCGGCGGTTGAACGGCTCTCCGCGGACATCTATCGGGCCAGCCGCTGCAACGAGGTGGCGGCCGCGATCCGCTACGGCTTCTCGCCTCTGCTGCGCCAACGCGACGGGCGCGTCACGGGCTACCTGATTCCGGGCATGTTTGGGCACGGCGTCGCCGAAAGTGACGAGGATGCCTGCGCGCTGGTGGGCGAGATGGCGCGCCGGGTCCCGCCCCACGCGGCCCGCTTCTTCTGCCCGGTCCGCCAAGCCGGCTTCTTTCGCCGGGTCCTGCGAATGGGCTGCCGGACGATCAAAGTGTGGACTCTAATGACCCTGGGGCCCTACCCGCCACCCCGCGAGGTCTGGATGCCCTCGGTGCTCTACTGAGGCGGACTCTCTCCAAGTGAAACGAAGGACCGGGCGCCGTCACTACCAACCGTGGACGGAGGACCGAACTAGACGGTGTACTAGGTAAGACGAAAGGGAGCCTGTCATGTCCGACGTGGTGGTAGCAAGAGATGCGGCCGAACGGCGATTGAGGGACCACCCTCGTCCGGAGCCGCCCGCCATCCGCGCCCAAGTGGAGCGGATTGTCGCCAGTAACCAGTTTGCCGCCGCGGAGCGCCTGTGCCGTTTTCTACGCTTTGTCGTGGAAGAGGAGCTGGCTGGAAGAGGGCGCGACATCAAGGAGTACCGCATCGGCCTGGATGTATTCGAAAGGCCGGAAACCTATGATCCCCGGCTGGATGCCACCGTGCGGGTGGAAGCCACCAAGCTGCGTGCCCGCCTGACCAAGTACTACGAATCGGAAGGCCGCAATGACCCGGTACTGATCACCGTGCCCAAGGGGGGGTACGTACCGATCATCCAGCCGCGCATCACTCCTCATTCGGCCAATCAAGATAAACCGCTACGGTGGCCGCACTGGCTTTGGGTGGCGGCGGCGGTGATTGTGGCCCTGGCCGTGGCAACCATAGCCACTGGCCGGCTGCCGGCATGGTTCCGCTCGGGAATCCTGACGGGCGTTCCGGTGCTGGCGCGGCTGACCTGGGACCCCGGCCTGACCTCCGATCCGGCCATCACGGGCGACGGCCACTACCTGGCCTACCTGTCCAATCGCGAGGGGAGCGCGCACCTGAACGTGTGGCTCCAGTCCACTCAGGGAGGCGCGCCGGTCCGGCTCACCAACCACCCCTGTAACGATTTCTCTCCCTCCTTCTCCAGCG
>JACOSH010000510.1 GCA_016178945.1 Acidobacteriota bacterium | reverse complement strand
GCGGCGGTCTCCTTCCAGAAGAAGAGTGTGGCGGCCAGCACCAGGCCGGCCATCTGGCCCGCGGTCTTCCCGCGCAGCAGAGCGATCCCGGAAACCAGCACGCCCAGCGTGGCCAGCGAGAAGAGCACGGACACCATGGCCGGGGCCGCCGCCGATTCCCCGGCGTACCGCCAGCAGCGCGCGATCAGAGCGGGAATCAGCAGGGGATAGTCGGGATGATGCGCCACCAGCAGGGAGTGAAAGGCATCGCGCCACTGGCCCGGCCGGGCCAGGAAACGCGCGCGCAGATTCCAGATGGCCCAGGCGTCCCAGTGGCCATGCGGCGCCGAGGATAGCCGCCACACAGTCGCCGCCAGGGCCAGGGCGAGGCTGAGCGCGAATCCAACGGCGACGACCCGGTTGCCGCGGTCTTCGCCGGCTTCCTCGGGAGGCCGCGCCAGCCGCTTCCATGCCACGACCAACCCGCCCAGCCCCGCCGCCTCCACGGCCGCCAGCACGACCACGGGCAATCCCATCATCAGGGCCAGGAAGAAAAGGCAGGAGGCAATGCCCATGCCCAGGCCGGCCCCCAGCGACAGGCTCAGCCACAGAAAGCGGCGCGCGGGCAACAGCAGGCGGACCAGCAGAAAGCCGCAGGCCAGCGGCACGGCGAGCGCGAGCAGGGTCATCGGCGGAAGAGCATCACCCCCTGGCCGAAGTCCTTCACCAGGGTTAGGCTTTTCCCCTCGGTGGCCGCGGCTATTCCGCCGGTGGTGTGAAAGCTGCCGATGACCAGCGGGTGCGAGCTGTCGCCGGCCAGAATCACGGGCGCAATGGCGTACTGCAGCAGGCAGCGGTCCGTGATGTAGTTGATATCGCCCTCGGGCAGGTCCGAAATCCAGCCGGCGACGCCGCGCTGCGGCAAAGCCTCGCGCAGTCCCGCGTAGCGTTGCTCGTACAGATCGACGAACGCCGATCCACTGCCCTGGCCGGCCTCGCGCAACCAGGCCGCGCTCACTGCAAGCGCGCACGCCACCGTCAGGTACGCCGCGGCTTTCGACCGCGCCGTTTCGGTCATCCTACGCGTCCACGTGATCGCGGAAATAGAGGTCCAGCGCCGCCTTATTCTTGTCCGAGAGCGCCTGGGACAACTGTTTCATTTCGCTCTTGGGCAGCGGCTTGAAGGCCATGGCCATGCGGACGTTCTCTTCGATGTGGTCCAGTTTCGGCATCCCCACCACCGCCAGCGACACGGGCAGTGAGAGCGAATAGTAGAGGAGTTTTTCCGGCGGCGCCTGGCCCAGCAGCTCCTCCTGGGCGTAGACTTTCATGGCGATGACGCCCATCTTCTTCTTGTTGGCCACCGGCAAGGCGATCGACTCGAAGCTGGGTTTCATCTTCTCGTTGATGAGCATTTTGCTCCCGCCATCCTTGCCTTTGCCGTCCTTCATGCCGACCAGCGCCGCGTTCAGCGACATCTGGGTGCAATCGAAATCGTGACGCTCCAGCGCCTTGGCCAGCACGGCCGGATCGGTGTGGCTGGTGATGCCGATAAAGCGAGTCACCTTCTGGTCGCGCAGCTTGTGCAGCACGTCCAGCACGCCGCCCTTCTTTTCGATCTCGGCCAGGTCCGCCTCATCGGTGAGCGAGTGGATGTGGATCAGGTCGACCTGGCTGGTCTGCAGGCGTTTCATGCTGCCTTCCAGGATGCGCTGGGCTTCGTCGCCCGGGCGCTTGTTGATCTTAGTGGCCAGGAAGACATCCTTGCGGCGCGTCTTCATGACCTTGCCGACCCGCTCTTCGCTGAGGCCGTTGCCGTAGCCGTACGCGGTGTCCATGTAGGTGATGCCGAGGTCGAAGGCGCGGTTGAGGGCCTGGAGAGCCTTGTCCTCGTCCTTGTACATGAGGAAGCGGCTCCCTCCGCCCATGGCCAGCAGGGAGACCCGCGCGCCGGTCTTGCCCAGGATGCGGGTGGGCAGCTTGGAGGGCTCGGCTCCTGCAACCGCCGCGGCGGTCAGGCTGCCCAGGGCTGTCTGTTCCAGGAATTGTCGACGTGAGATGCTCATGGTTTAGACAGCGTATCGCACGTTCGCGCCCAGGTCAAACCCCGTTCAGGACGTTTTGCCGGATGGCCTGATACACCAGACGCCGAAAGGCCGGGTGCAGGTGCGCTTCGCGGCCGTGGCCGAGTTGGATCCAAATGACCCGCGAGTTCCGGCACGTGCCGATCCAGGCCACTGGCCCGTCGCTCGACGGGTGATCCGTGATCAGCAGAACCTCGGCTTGCCAAGATCCACATGCCCCGGTAGGTCTCGTCCTGAATCAGGATCGGGCCCAACCCGGCGGTGATGGGATGCGAGCGCGACGGGCGGACCAGCAGGTCGGTCGGAGCGCAAGCTCGGCAAGTTCTACTGGCAGGAATAAGCGTGGGCAGATCCTGTGCGTCCGCCGGGACAACGGCCACCACCTGGAAGATGCCGATCGTGCTGCCGCCCGGGTTCGACGAATCGAAGAGGTATCCGCTGTTCGTGCTGATCCACGGCGGCGCCAACGCGATGTGGCGCGACCAGTTTTTCCTGCGCTGGAACATCATCTGCCCGGCGCGCCCGGCTACTTGCTGCTGCTCACCAGATTACACCTGGTCGACGGGTTTGCGGAGAAAAGTTCGCCCAGGAGATCCAGGGCGATCCGCTGCCGGCCCGGGCGAAGAGCTGAACCAGGCCGCCAACGAAGCGATCCGCCGATTTTCGTTTATCGACGCGGCCCGCCAGGCCGCCGGCGGCGCCAGCTACGGCGGTCACCTGGCGAACTGGCTGGAAGCCACCACCACGCGCTGCAAGCGCCTGATCAGCCACGCCGGCCTGATCAACCTGGAGTCGCAGTGGGGGACCAGCGACACGATTTACAGCCGCGAGATCGCCAACGGCGGGCCGGTCTGGGAACAGGGAACCGTGTGGCGCGAGCAGAACCCCGCCCGGCGCGCCAGGAATTTCCGGACGCCCATGATGCTCACCGTCGGCGAGCACGACTTCCGCGTGCCGCTCAACCAGACGCTGGAGAATTGGAGCGTCCTGCAACGGCTGCAAGTGCCCAGCCGCCTGATCGTCTTTCCGGACGCCAACCACTGGACGTGGCTGAAGAGGTGGTTGTGAGACACGACGGCTG
>JACOSH010000509.1 GCA_016178945.1 Acidobacteriota bacterium | reverse complement strand
CGTCTCGCTCGCGACCAGCCAGGCGTCCGCCTTCCGTCCGAGCAGTCTGATCCAGGGTCTCTCCAAATTGCCGCGGCTTCGCGTGATGTCGCTCGCCGCCGTGGCCCGCTATAAGGGGAAGCCGCCCGACCCGCTGGCCGTCCGGCGGGACCTGGGCGCGGAGAAAGTCCTCACGGGCCGCCTGGCCCAGCGTGGCGACGATCTGGCCATCACCATCGAGCTGGTCGACTCGCGGGACAACAGCCACGTCTGGGGCCAGCAGTATAACCGCAAGCTGGCCGGCATTCTCACGCTCCAGGAAGAGATCTCACGCGACGTCACCGATCAACTCCGCCTGCGGCTCAGCGGCGCTGACCGGAAGCGCCTGACCAAGCGGTACACCGACAACGCCGAGGCCTACCAGCTCTATCTCAAAGGCCGCTATTATTCGGACCTGTTCACCAAGGACGGCGCTCTCAAGGGCCTCGACTACTACCGCCAGGCGCTCGCCAAGGACCCCAGGTACGCGCTCGCATACGCCGGCATCGCCGACTCCTGGATCATCTTCGCGGATTGGTACCTGTCGCCGTCCGAGTCGATACCCAAGGCCAAGGAAGCGGCCGAGCAGGCGCTGCGGATCGACGATGCGCTGGCTGAGGCGCACACTTCGCTCGGGATTATCGCTTGTTCCTACGACTGGAATTGGACCGCGTCCGAAGCTGAATTCCGCCGCGCCCTGGAGCTCAATCCCCGCTACGCCCGGGCGATATCGTTTTACGGCTGGCATCTGCTCGTGACCGGGAAAACTGAAGAGGGGATTCGCGAAATGAAGCGCGCTTTTGAGACAGAGCCCCAGCCGGAGGCGGGCGGTTTCCTGTCCCTGGGCCTTCAGTTTGTCCGTCAGCACGATCAGGCCATCGAGTATGCCCGAAAGACCCTCGCCATCGATCCCAACTTCTACATCGCCCACGTCTCCCTGGGGTTGGCCCTGGAACAGAAGCGCCAGTTCCAGGATGCCGCGGCGGCGTTCGAGTCCGCCGCCCGGCTTTTCGACAGCCCCTGGATTCTGGCTCAGATCGCGCGGGTTCGCGCAGTCGCCGGGAACCGCGCGGAAGCCCGCCAACGGCTCGAGCACCTGCTGAAACTGAAGACCGAGCGATACGTGGCACCACTGGACATCGCCTCGGTCTACTTGGGACTCGGGCAGAACGACCAGGCCATGGCCTGGCTGGAGAAGGCCTTTATCGACCGCAACGGCTTTCTGATCTATCTACGGACCGATCCGTTGCTGGACGGCTTGCGTTCCGACCCGCGCTTCCAGGACCTGGTCCGCCGCATGCGGTTCCCGTGATCCCTCAGGAAGCACCACCGAGCAGTTCCTCCAGGCTCGCCGCCTGAAGAATCCTCTCGCTCCAGTCTCCGAGCTGCTCTTCGTTGGCTGCCCGCACCTTCTCCCGCGCCCACGCCGGCAGTTCCCCGAAACGCTGCCCCAGCACCCGGAGGAGAATGTCGGCCTCTCCTTGTGTACGCCCTTGTGCAATACCTTCGGCGCGGCCTTCCGTACGGCCTTCCGTACGGCCTTCCGTACGGCCTTCCGTACGGCCCTGTTGATACAGCTCGCGGCAAAACTCGTCTTGCATTGGGTCGATCAGCACACCCATATACCGGACCTCCTCTACAACCTGACGAACCAGCCCCCGCACTACCGATAATACCAGAAGCAGCCGCAGCGCCCTCTTCATGTCTTCCCCTTCCAGCTTCGAGAGCCGCTCGACCACTCGCCGCACGCGGATCTCAGCCTCCGGGGCCCGGCACAGGATCGCCAGTACGTTCTCACCGGCATTGCTGCTCCGCAGCAACTCCTCGGCGTCGAACTCGCCGGCATCCACCATGTCGTAGCTGTATTTGAGCCGCGGATGGACCAGGCCATCCGGCATCCGCAGCGGCGCGTTGCCAATGTACAACACGGTCTGCCGAGGCGGCCGGGCATGCCGCCTCAGCAGCGCAGCGTAGTATTCGAGCATCCGCTCCGCCATCGCCGCGTCATTACTGCTCTGGAACTCCAGGTGAAACAACGAGCCGTCCTCCAGCCACGCCACCAGATCGACACGAGGGGCCTGTGTCTGTGGCAACTCGACGTTGATCCACTCTCGCGCCGGCGCGCCGGCCAGGCGCTCGGTAAGTCCACTGCCGAAGCTCTGGAGCAACTCTTTCAATGCCCGGTCAAAATTCTGCATCGGGAACATTCCTAGCCCTGTTTGATCACAGCGCGTACTTCCGGAAACAAACGGTCCTAACGAAGGTTTTCGACCAGGACCAGATCGGAGCTGACGCTGTCCGCTTGAGTGTATGTAATCCAGCGTTCGTCCGGCGAGACCGCGAGGCCTGGAATGTTCCTCAGCACGGGCTTCTCCAACGTCGCGATAACGCGCGTCAGCCTGGTTGAAAAATCGAAGAACAGGATAGAGGGGCGCGAACTGACCTTCTCAGGGACGAAACAGATGCCGTCGCGTAGAACGTCGAAATGGCCCCCTACCGCGCCGCCGGCGTCGTCGATGACGAGCTCTTCTTGACCACCATCCACCGGCGCTTTCCAGATGCCCGGCCTGGTGGAGCTCCTGGAATAATAGATGAGCTTGCCGTCCACGGACTCCAGCGCGTTCAAGCCTCCATTACGGGTGACCTGGCGTGCTGCTCCGCCTTCGGCCGGCATCTTCCACACCTGGTAGTCGCCGCTGCGATTTGAGGCGAAGTAGATCCATCGGCCGTCGTGGGACCAACTAGGTCTCACTTCCGAGGAGGATTCGGTTGTCATCCGGCGCGGCGCGCCTCCGTCCACGGAAATAATGTAGATATCCGCCTGTCCCTCGACGCGGCTATCGAAGACGATCCAGCGGCTGTCGGGCGACCAGCGGGGCGTGCCATTCAGAGCGCGCCCGAACTTCGTCAACTGCACGGGATTGCGGCCATCGCTGTCGGCCACCCAGATGTCGTTTGCGCCCGAGCGCTGGGAAGCAAACACGATCTTCTTGCCATCCGAGGAGTACCGCTGTGCAGCGTCCTGATACGTCGATGCGATCAACTCTACGGGCGGCGTGCGCCCGGAGCGAATCGACGGACCATCGATTCGCCAGATGTTGGAATCGGCCCGATATTCTCGAAAGGCCAGCCGGTTGCCCTGGCGCGAGATGTTCGGCTGGGATCCAAATGCTCCCACTCCTTCGAGCCGTCGGGGTGCGGCCTTGCCTGAAATCGGAACTCGCCACAGTGCCGCAGTTCCGCCGCGGATCGAGCTGAAGATGATTTCCCTGCCGCTGGCTGTCCACGCCATGCCCTGCATGGACACCGAATCGAACGTCACCCGCGACGGCTGACCGCGCGCCGCCGGCGGAGTTCCCTCGAGGTCGACCACATAGATATCCTGGAGGTACTCGGCTGGCGATCGCATAAAGGCCAGCCGGCGCCCGTCCGGCGAGAACGCCGGGCTTACGTCACCCAGCGATCCGGCGGGAGCCTCGGTGATCGCGATCGGTGTGCCCCCGTCCACGGGCAGCAGCAGAATACGGCAGGGACCGGATGGCGATTCCCGGCGATTGGCGCCCACATATTTCGAGTCCGGCGACCAGGTCAACTGGCTCACCGGGGCCTGCTCGCACGCCAAGGCCGCCGCCAGCTTGCGCTCCGCTCCGCCGATCGCAGGCGCCAGGTACAGGTCCGTTCCGCGTACGAAGGCGATCTGGCGTCCGTCCGGCGACCAGGCCGGGGATCGTCCGCCCTGCGTCGTCAGCCGCAGCGGAGCGCCTCCGCCCTCAACCAGCTTGACGTAGATGTCGCTGGCGCCGGCGATTTCGCCATCCCAGGCAAAGGCCACCTGCTGGCCGTCCGGAGAAAAGCTCGGCGAGGACTCCAGCCCGGGAAAGCTGGTGAGCGGTACGACTCGCATCGGCGCCGCAGGAACATCGCCGGCCAGCCGCCACCAGACCGCTCCCGTGCCCGCCGCCAGGCAGGCCGCGACCGCCGCCCACTTCCACCGCGCAGGTCGCGGAGGTGACGCCGTGCTGCTTCCCGAATCCGTTTCGTCCCGGACTTCGCGCAGCGCGACCTTGAGATCCGCCATGGTCTGAAATCGGTTGTCCGGACTCTTGCGCAGGCATCTGGCCACAATCCGCACCACCTCGGACGGGAGGCCGCTCGACACTTGACTGAGGGGCTTGGGGTCCTCATGCAGGATCGCGGCAAGCGGTGAGATTTTGTTCTCGCCGGGAAAGGCGCGCTGCCCCGTCAGCATCTCGTAGAGCACGGCGCCAAAGGAAAAGATGTCCGATCGGGCATCCACTTTCTTGCCTTCGGCTTGCTCCGGCGACATGTAGGACACGGTCCCCAGAATTGTGCCGCGTTCAGTCCCTTCTGCTTCCGTGGCTGCCTCGTGGCTGAACTCCTCCCGCTCCGACAGCTTCGCCAGCCCGAAATCGAGCACCTTCACGACTCCCTCGATGCTGACCATGATGTTGGCGGGCTTCAGGTCGCGATGGACAATGCCCGCGGCATGCGCCTTGGCCAGCGCGTCGGCTAAGGGGACAGCGTAGCCGAGAGCATCGCCGAAGCTCAGGCCGCTGCGCCCAACCAGCTTGTCCAGGGTGTTGCCCTCGATGTACTCCATCACCATGAAATCGACGCCGTCTTCGCAGGTGATGTCGTGGATCACGACGATGTTCGGGTGGTTCAGCGCGGACGCGGCCTTGGCTTCCTGAACGAACCGTCGCTTGCGCGCCGGATCGGCGACGCGTTCTGGCGGTAGGAGCTTCAGGGCTACGAAACGGTCCAGGTGCAGGTCGCGCGCCTTGTAAACCACACCCATCCCGCCCGCGCCCAGTTTCGATTCGATCCGGTAGTGGCCCAAAGTCTGGCCGATCATTCTGCCCTAAAGTCCGGCAGCGGCCATCCTGATGAGAGAGGACCGGCGCCACATGCCCGTTTATTATAGCGGTTTCATCCACTTCCCCATAGTGGCTCTTCCCAAAAACCGGATGCGCGTTGCGATCCGGCTTGTAACTCTAACAAAAATGGGATAGTCTGGGATCAAGAGCCGGATTGCAGCTTGGCAGGATACGTGCAATAGTAGCGGCGGGTTGGTGTAGGGTCTCGCAACAGGTCCCGGGGGACGATGTTACAGGAGCTCAAATTTCAGCTTTCCACGGCCATCCTGACGGTGGTGACCGTGGCGGCCGCGGTGTCCGCGGGGATCAACTTCCAGCAGCAGCTCCAGTTCCGCCTGCCGGATGACGGGGTCACCTGGGTTGATCGCCAGGCGGCCATCGAGGCGCTGCGGATCGCCCCGGAATCCAGCGCCGCGCGGGCCGGACTGCACCCCGGCGACGTTCTGAAGCGGATCAACAACACGCCGGTAGAGAAGGCGCTGCACGTCACCCAGATCCTGGTCGGAATTGGGGTCTGGAACAAGGCCGAGTACCTGGTGAGCCGGGGAGGAGTGGAGTTCCCCGCGAAACTCACCATCGGCCAGGTGGCGCGCGATCGGGCCGTGCTGTATCAGTACCTGGTAGGCGCGGCCTACCTGATGATCGGGCTGTTCGTGTACTATCGCCGCGGATCGGCGCACAAGGCGCGGCACTTTTATGTCTTCTGCCTGGCCTCGTTCATCTTCTCGACGTTTCATTACACCGGCAAGTTGAACGGGTTCGACAAGGTGATGTACTACGGCAACGTCGCCGCCGGGCTGCTGGCCCCGGCTCTCTACCTGCATTTCTGCCTGACCTTCCCGGAACCCCGGCGCTGGTTGCAGCGCGCCTGGCGGCAGGGGCTGCTGTACCTTCCAGCCGCGCTGCTGGGGATGGCGTATGTGGCGGTCACTTCGGGCGTGCTCCACGTGCAGGACGTTCCACTGGTGGAGCTGCGGTTCACACTGGACCGCGTGTGGCTGCTGTTCCTGGCCGGAGTGTACCTGGCCGGGGGGATCGCCTTGAGCCTCGAATACGAGCGCACCGAGGACCCGATCACGCGCCAGCAGTTGAAGTGGCTGCGCAACGGCGTGCTGTACGGCGTGGCCCCCTTCACGATCTTCTACGTGCTGCCCTACGCGGCGGGCTTCGTGCCCAACGGCTACATGAAGATGTCGGTGCTGTCGTTGACGCTGGTTCCGCTCACCCTGGCCTATGCCATTCTGCGCTACCGGCTGATGGACGTCGACATCCTCTTTCGCCGCGGCTATGCCTACACGCTGGCCACGTTGTGCGTGCTGGCCGGATTCTATGGCATGGTCTTTTCGCTGGCCAGCCTGGCGCAGAAGAGCTTCAAGGACCTGGGCCAGGGCGGCCTGGTGGCCCTGATGCTGGTTGCGGCCTTTCTGTTCCAGCCGGTGCGCAACTGGCTGCAGGAGCGCCTGGACCGCTATTTCTATCGCGACCGGTACGATTACCGCCGCACGCTGATCGAGTTTGCCCGCGAATTGAGCTCCGAGACCAACCTGGAGGCGATGCTGTCGTCGGTGGCCGAGCGGCTGATCCACACGCTGTCCATCCGGCACCTGGCCTTCTTCCTGGCCGACGAGGAGAACCCTGGCGCGTTCGACCTGCAGATGGGGGTGGGGTTGCGCGACCGTCAAGGCCGTCCGATCCAGCCCGGCACGCCGCTGGACCTGAGTTTCCTGAGCGCGGAACCCGGCCGGCCGCACCTGTTCTTCGAGCGCACCCGTTACCTGGTCGACGCCGTTTCGCGGGCCATGCCGGCCACGGCGCGCCAAACCATCTCCGATCTCGACCTCACCTATTACCTGCCTTGTACGGTGCGCGGCCGCACGATCGCGTTCCTGGGCGCCAGCCGCACCGAAAGCGGTGACTTCCTCTCCAGCGTGGACGTGGAGCTGCTGCAAACCCTGTCCGGCTACGTGGCCATCGCCATCGACAACGCCCGGCTGTACCGGTCGCTGCAGCGCAAAGTGGAAGAGAACGAGCGGCTCAAAGAGTTCAGCGAAAACATCGTGGAGTCGATCAACGTGGGCATCCTGGCGGCCGATCTGGAAGACCGGGTCGAGAGTTGGAATACCCAGGTGGAGGAGTTGACCGGCATCCGGCGCGAGAAGGCGCTGGGCAGGAAACTGGCCGAGCTGTTGCCGGCCGATCTGGTGGAGCAGCTCGAGCGAGTGCGCGGAGAGAGCGGCATTCACCACATCTACAAATTCATCCTGCGTCCGGCGGCCATGCCGCGACCGGCGGCGGCCAACGGCAATGGCCATCCCGAGCGGCCGCCCAAGGAATCTACGCTGAACATCGCCATCGCGCCGCTGGTATCGCGCGAGTTCGAGCAGATCGGGCGGCTGATCATTTTCGACGACGTGACCGAACGGGCCGAGTTGGAGCGGCGTCTGCTTCAGGCCGACAAGTTGTCGAGCATCGGGCTGCTGGCGGCGGGCGTGGCGCACGAGGTCAACACGCCGCTGGCCGTGATCTCGACCTACGCCCAGATGATGGCCAAGCAGGTGGCCGGCGACGAGGCCAAATCCAAGCTGATGGAGAAGATCGCCAAGCAGACCTTCCGGGCCAGCGAGATTGTCAACTCGCTGTTGAACTTCTCGCGCACCTCGACCACGGAGTTCGGCGCGGTCAGCCTGACCAAGGTGATCCAGGAGACCCTGTCGCTGGTCGAGCACCAGATGCAGAAGGCGGGGCTGGAGGCGCGGGCCGATCTGGACGCCGCGCTGCCCGCCATCAGCGGAAATCCCGGCAAGCTGCAACAGGTATTTCTAAACCTGTTCCTCAACGCCCGCGACGCCATGCCCTCGGGCGGACGGCTGGAGGTCAAGACCTGGCACGACGAGGACGTGGTGCGGATCGAAGTCACCGATACCGGGTGCGGCATTTCCCCCGAGCACGTCCATCGCATCTACGATCCGTTCTTCACCACCAAGGGCTCCAAGAAAGGCACCGGCCTCGGGTTGTCGGTGACCTACGGCATCATTCAGGAGCATGGCGGCTCCATCAAAGTCTTCCCCCGTCCGGAAGGCGGGACCGGCTTCCACCTGGTATTCCCCCGGGCCTTTCCGGCGATGGCCGGGGCGGAGAACGCGCGGACACCGGTGAATGCCTGAACCCCTGGTCCTCGACGAAGTCGCCGCAACGCCGGCGATCAAAGGCAAAGTCCTGGTCGTCGACGACGAAGCCGATATCCGCGAGAGCCTGGAAGCGCTGCTGTCGACCGAGGGGTATTCGGTGGATCTGGCGCCGAACGCCGCCGAAGGACTGCGCGCGGTCGAGACCCGCGCCTACGATCTGATCCTGCTGGACCTGATGATGCCGGACCGTTCCGGCATGGAAGTACTGCGCGAAGTGCGGGAGCGCGACGCGGAAACGCCCATCGCCCTGATCACGGCCTACGGCTCCGTGGAAGTGGCGGTGGAGGCGCTCAAAGCCGGCGCCAACGATTACTTCCCCAAGCCCTGGGACAACGAAAAGCTGGTGCTGGAGATCGCCCGGATGATCGCCGGGCGGCGTTTGGAGAGCGAGAACCGGCAGTTGAAGCGCGCGCTCAAGCAGCGCTACAGCTTCCCCAACATCGTGGGCAAGAGCGAGCGCATGGTCAGGCTGCTGGACCTGGTGGCGCAAGTGGCGCCGAGCCGCGCGACCATTCTGGTGACCGGCGAGACCGGCACGGGCAAGGAGCTGATCGCCAAGGCCATCCACGCCAATTCGCCGCGCGCCGACCACATGTTCGTCGCGGTCAACAGCGGCTCGCTGCCGCCCGACCTGCTGGAGTCGACGCTGTTCGGGCACGTGAAGGGCGCCTTCACCAGCGCCATTCAGTCGCGCAAGGGGTATTTTGAGATCGCCAACCGGGGCACCATCTTCTTCGACGAGATCGGCACCATCGGGCCGGAGACGCAGGCCAAGCTGCTGCGGGTGATCCAGGAAAAAGAGTTCATGCCGCTGGGCTCCACCGACGTGATGCGCGTGGACGTGCGCATTCTGGCGGCCACCAACGCGGACCTGAAGAAGCTGGTTGAGGAGAAAAAGTTCCGCGAAGATCTCTACTACCGGCTCAATGTGATCAACATCCCGCTGCCGGCCCTGCGCGAGCGGAAGGAAGATATCCCGCTGCTGGTGGAGCACTTCTTCACGAAGTACTGCCGGGAGAACGAGAAGTTCCTGGATTCGGGCGGCCACTCGGTGCTGCGGTTTCAACCCGAGGCGATGCAGATCCTGATGGATCACCCCTGGCCGGGCAACGTGAGGGAACTGGAGAACGTGGTGGAGCGCGCCGTGGTGCTGGCCTCCGATCCGGTCGTGCCGGTGGAAGTGCTGCCCGAGCCGCTGCTGGCGGCGGGCGGCATCCGCATGCATCGCGGGGGGCCGCTGGGCCCGGACGCTTCGCTATACGACATCGTGGCCGACTTCGAGCGACGCACCATCCTGGAGCGCCTGGAGTTGTTCAACGGGAGCCAGACCGAGGCCGCCGACAGCCTGCACGTGCCGCTGTCGACGCTCAATCAGAAGATCAAGCGGCTGAACATTGAGGTGAAGAAGAGAGGGGGAGAACATAACTAAGAAAGAAAAAAGGCAAAAGGGATTAGGAGGAAGACTTTTATTTGTTGGCTGCTTCGAAAGTTTTCCACATTTCCCGGTCGATGCGGAGATCCAGGCCGTCGGGGTAGGTGTCGTAGGAGCGGTAGAGGTTCATGTGGTCGCGGCCGGGCACGATCTCGCAGGTGTCTTCGCGGCCCTTTGATTTGAGGAAATCGCAAAGCAGCGTGACGGCTTCCTCCAGGTGGAAGGTGTCTTCCTTGCCGCAGACGATGTGCAGCTTGCCCTGGAGCTTGGGGCCGAGCGGGATCCAATTGCGCTGGAGCTGGAGGCGGATGTCATAGCGCTGCCAGTACTGCTGCACGAAAGAGTCTTGCTCGCCGGTCGCGCGGCTGAAGAGTCTCATCGGGCGGCCGTCGGGGCCGCGGGGGCTGAACACCCATTCGAAGGAGGCAAGCTGGCCTCCGAATTCCCCCATCACCTCCTCCTGCCGGGCGAACTGTTCGAAGGAGGCCATCTCTTTGCCGTTCATGCGGACCAGGTTGAGCGGCTTACCGTCTTTGGCGCGAAAAGCGTTCTGGGTGGAGCCGGGCATGGCGTCGATGCCGGTGAAGCTGCGGAAATCCACCGGATCCGGCGCGGTTGACCAGACGCCGCCGAAGAAATCCGGGTAGCTCACCTGCAGCCAGAGGGTGCTCCAGCCGCCGGAGGAGTGGCCCGTAAGAAAGCGCGCGTGGGGTTTGGCGACCAAGCGGAACGTCTTTTCGAGATGGGGGATGAATTCCTCGGTGAGGGCGCGGCCCCAGGGGCCGTTGTTCACCGAGTCGGCGAAGACATGGTGCCCGCTGGAGAACGACGCATCGAGAAAGACCTGGACCATCTCGGCGCGTTTGCCTTCGGCGATGGCTTTGGCGATCGAGGCGGCGCGGTAGAGGCCGGACTGGTGATTGCCGCCGAAACCGTGGACGTTGTACACCGCCGGATAGCGATGCGCGGCGCGCTCCGCGTATTTCGGCGGCAGGACCACGGCCGCGCGCATGACGATGGGCCGCCCCCAAAACTCGGAGAGCAGGCGGCTCTCGAATTCCACCAACCTGGCGTTGGGCGATTCGGGCGGCTGCCGGCGCGGCTCGGTGAGCTTGTTGAGAATCAGCGCGACGGGTTCGGCATTGGCCGGGTCGAGCTGCTTGATTTGGACCACCGGACCGAACAGGTCGCCGGGATCCTGGCCGCCACGGGCGAAGGTGTGGTCCGGGTCAAGCACCGCCATGAACTGGTAGTCGCCGGAATGGGCTTTGGAGAAGGGCTGCGGGTAGGCCTTAAGGTCGGGGTCGATCTCCACCGTGGCGCCCGGCGCGAAGTGCTCGATTTCCATGGCCGCCAGCCAGGTGGCGCCTGGCACGAAGCCGACCGCCAGGCGATCCTTCTTCTCCGGAGCGTCGGACATGAGGACGAAGAGGCGGCCGGAGGCAGCTTTGGGGGACAAGGAGGGGTCGAGGGTGACGCGGAATCGAAGCGGGCCGCCGGCGAACAGAGTGGTGGCGGAGAGAAGGAGCGGGAGAACCGGACGCATGAGTGGTTTTTCAGGATAGCACGGGGCGCGTCAGTCTTTAGCCACCTCGAGGCCGGAGGCTTGCCAGGCGTCGAAGCCGCCGGTGACGTTCATCACCGCGGGGAGCCCGCTGCGCTTGAGCAGGCTGGCGGCGATGGAGCTCCGATAGCCGCTCTTGCAGTGCACGGCGATGGGACGCTGCGGGTCCACCTCCGCCAATCGCCGGGTCAGCCCGTCCAGGGGGATGTGGACGGCCTTCCGCAGGTGGCCGGCCGACCACTCGACCGGGTTGCGCACGTCCAGCACCATCAGTTCGTCACGCTGCCGCGCCACGTCCTGGACGGAGATCTGCGGCACCTGCCACAGCGGCTCTCCCGCCCTGATCCAACCGAGGATGCCATCGCCCAGGTAGCCGGCGACGCGCTCGATCCCTACCCTGGCCAGGCGCAGGCGCGATTCCTCCACGTGCTCGTGGTCTTCAGCCACCAGGATCAGATCGGACTCCAGGTCCAGCACCCGGCCGGCCCAGGAGGCGAACTGCCCGGCGAGTCCGATCTGGACCGACTCGGGAACATAGCCGGCGCCAAACTGGGCGGCGGGCCTGGTGTCGAGGACGGTAGCGCCGGACGCTTGGAGGGCGGACACTTCCTCCGGGTTGAGCGAGGCCAGAGGCGGCAGTTCCGACATGGGGGCCGCGCCGCTGCGGTTGAGTTCCACGTCGTGCTCGAAGTAGCCCGGACGCTGAGGAAGCTCCGAGGTGAGCAGGCGGACAAAATGCTCCCGATCGGCGGCTTGCAGCGCATAGTTGTTTTGACGCTCCCTGCCGATGGTCGAACTCTTCTCCGAGCTGATCTGGCGTCCGCACAGCGACCCGGCCCCGTGGGCCGGATAAATCGCGACGTCATCGGGCAGGCCCAGCAGTTTCCGATGGAGGCTGTCGTAGAGCATCCCGGCCAATTGCTGGGGCGTGTGGTTCGGAGAAAGGTCGGGCCGCCCGACGTCGCCGATGAACAACGTGTCGCCGGTGAACACCGCGGATGGATCCGGCGAACGATCCAGATCGGTGACCAGAATCGAGACGCTTTCCAGCGTGTGGCCGGGGGTCTCCAGGAATCTCAGGACACAGCGCCCGAAGCGAATCTCATCGCCGTCATGCATGTCGAGGTGGGGGAAGGCGGCGCCGGAATTCGCACCTAAACAGATCCTGGCGCCGGTGCGGGCGGCCAGCTCGAGATGGCCGGAGACGAAATCCGCGTGCAAGTGGGTCTCGATGATGTACTCGATGCGGAACCCGTGGCGGGCCGCTTCCGCGAGGTAGATCTCGACATCCCGTTGCGGATCGACAACCGCCGCCGTGCTTTCGGAGGCGATCATGTAGGAAGCGTGCGCCAGGCAGCCGAGATAGAACTGTTCGAAATACATGGGTTCTCCTTAGTTCAAGTCCTTCAGAAGGCGCCGCGCCATCTCGTGATCGGGTTCATACTCGAGCGCCTTGACCAGGGTCGCGCTGGCAGCCGCCGCAGCGCCGGCCCGGATTTGCGCCACAGCCAGATTCACGCTGGCCGCGCTCAAAGCGGGATTCCGCGTGAGTGCGTCCTCCCACAAGCGCATCGCCTCCCGGGCGCGGCCCCGCTGCATCCGATAGGTCCCGAGATTGATGGCGGCGGCCGCCTGGGTGGGTTCCGCGCGGAGAATGCGCTCGCAAAGGGCCATGGCTTTTTCTTCGTCGCCCAAACGGTCATAGATCTGCGCCAATTGAGATAGGGCCGGCACATCGTCCGCCTTTCGAAGCAACTCCAGCGCCCGATCCTGAAAGCCGGATTCCCGGGCCGCGACTACGGCGTAGGCCATGCCCAGATCCCGGTCCTCGACCGGTGTCTTCCAAAAGGATACCAATCGGCGCTCACCCGAAAGCGCCGCGTCCGGACTGCGGGCGGCGCGCGGAATAGCGTGGTCCGTGTACACGGTGTGCTCCACGTCGACCACTCGGTTCTTCGGCATGTGACAACCGGCGCAATCTTCGCCGCGCCGGCACACGGCCGCGTCATGGCATTGCGCGCAGCGGCTCCCGTAATACGCGACGCGTTGCGCCGGGGCCGGCTGCGCGTGCGGGTCGTGGCAACTGCCGCACCAGAGGCGGTCGCCGCTCGCCTGCTTACACCGGCTCTGCCAGAGTTTTTCAAAATGACTGGTGACCTTCATGTCCGGAGAGGGCCGCCCCTCCCAGACAAAGGAGAGCGAGTAGCCCGAGAGCAGCTCGCCAGGCCGGTAGACGCCCGAGGTCGCGCGCGCGATGCGCGCCTCGCCCGTGAGGTGACACTGGGCGCAGACGCTATCGCGGCGCGCGGCATCCAGTTTCGCCGGGTTGACGATCGAGCCGGCGCCGCCTTTGAGGACGTGCTGCTTTCCCGGTCCGTGGCAGCGCTCGCAACTGACTCCGCCTTCGAGAAATGGAGGCGTGCCGAACCGGTTCTGGGTCCCGGCAACCGGCTGTAGACGGCTGGCGTGACACAGTAAGCACGCGGTTTCAATGGGCCTCGATAAATGGATGCTCCGCTGCCGTTGGTATCCCGGCGAGACATCCCACTTCGCCGTTTGCGAGTAGTAGGAGACCGGCGCCTGAAACAAGAATCCGTCCACCGAGTGCAGGTAGCTGCGCCCGGCCGCGCCCGAGCCGATGAAGTACTCGAGTTTGCGCTCGCCCTGTACGCCGGAAGCCGCCCGGGCGAATTCGAGGAGGTAGTCCGCGCGCACCCGGTAGCCGGCCCCACTAGCTGGATCGCCGAAGCGGCCGTGCTCGAAGCTCTCGGTGTAGGCGCCGGAGCCGGTTTTCCCGCTGGACCGCGCCATGCCGGTCGCGGAGTACTTGCGATAGATTTCCGCGTGACAGCTTGCGCACGCCCGGCTACCGGCCTCGTCCAGGACGGCGGCCGGCGTTGCGGCGAAAAATAGAAGCGCCCACGGCAGCATGGTAAACCCAGTTTAGCAACCGGAAGATTAACAACAGCGAGCTTGCCTTTTGCCGGGACCCTCAATATACTGTGCTCAATCTCCAACCGAAAGGGGGCTCCTCATGACCTGGCGATTGTTGTCCATTGCCGCGCTCGGCGCCGTTAGCTGCTTCGGGCAGGCCTTCACGGCGAACCTGACGGGGCTGGTCACCGACCCCAACAATGCAGCGGTACCCGGCGTAACGATCAAGCTGAAGAATGTGGCGACCAACGAAACCCGGCAGGCGAAGAGCGGGACGGAAGGACGCTACACTTTCTCCCAGCTCCTGCCCGGCGGCTACGAGCTGACGGCCGAGATGGCCGGCTTCCGCACCGTGCAACAGCGCGGGATCACGCTGGTTGCCAACCAGTCGGGAGAGCTGAACATCGCGCTCCAGCTCGGCGAAGTGACCCAAACCGTGGATGTGGCCGAGTCGGTGACCCAGGTGGACTCGCAGACCGCGAACCAATCGGTGACTCTCGACAAGAGCGTGGTGGCCGACTTGCCGCTCAACGCGCGCAACCCGTTCGCGCTGGTCCATACCACTGCCGGCGTGGTGGCCGTGCGAACCGGCATCTCGCAGGCCACGCAGGATCAGAACCATAACCGCTTCGCCATGAACGGGGGGCGGGACGAATCGGCGCTGATTCTGCTGGACGGCGTGCCGGCGACCACCGGCGACTGGAGCGCGCTGATCATCGCTCCGTCGGTGGATTCGGTGCAGGAGATGCAGGTGGTGCGCAACACCTACGAAGCGCAGTTCGGCAAGTCGGGCGGGGGCGTGGTGAGCATGGTGACCAAGGGCGGCTCGGACAGCCTGCACGGCTCGGCCTTCGACTTCCTGCGCAATTACGTGCTCGACGCCAACCTGTGGGCCAACAACCGGGCGGGCATCTCGCGGCCCAAGATCCAGCGTAACCAGTTCGGCGGCAACCTCTCGGGACCAGTCTGGAAATCCAAGCGAGTGTATTTCTTCGGCGGATACGAGGGAGTCCGGCAGGGCAATCCCGGGAGCAACCTTTCCACCGTGCCGACGCTGCTACAACGGCAGGGCGACTTCTCGCAGACGCTGAACGGCCCCAACAACACGTCCCTGATCTACGATCCCTTCACGACGCGCACAAATCCGGCGGGCGCGGGGTCGATCCGGGATCCGTTCCCGGGCAACCGGATTCCGCAGAACATGTTCGACCCCATCGGCAGGAACGTGGTGGCGCTCTACCCGGTTCCGAACCAGCCGGGCGACGCGTTCACGCAGACCCGCAACTTCGCGGCCACCGGAAAAACGATCACCACCAACGACCGGTTCGACGTGCGCGTGGACTGGGCGCGCAGCGACAAACACACGTTCTACACGCGGGTCTCCAAGGCCTGGCAGGAGAACGTGGCGCCGGTGTTCTTCGGCAACTTCGCCGACAGCAATTTCAGCGACCAGAATCCGCGGCATCACGTGACCATCGGAAACACGTTCACTCCGACTCCCACGCTGGTGCTCAACGTGCTGATCGGGTCGGGACGCTGGCGCGAGGACCAGGATTCGCCGAGCAAGGGACTGGACGGCGGCCGCATCGGGTACCCGGCGTCCCTGGTGAGCCAGTTTCAGGCCCAGACCATCCCACAGTTCAACTTCGACGGCGGTTACGCCACGCTGGGCAACGCGCGCTTTCTGAACACGCCGCGCGACACCCACAACCTTCAGGTCAACGTGACCAAGGAAAGGGGGCTGCATAGCATCAAGTTCGGGTTCATGGCCGAGTCGGCGCAATTGAAGGCCATCGACGACCGCTCGGCCGACTTCAGCTTCGGCCGCGGGATGACGTCGGGACCGCTGGCCGCCTCGTCCAGCAGCACTTCGGGCAACGCCATCGCTTCGCTGCTGCTGGGAACCGGATCGGGCGGCAGCGCGCCGACGCGCATCCGCACGGCGACCAACCAGATGTATTACGCCGGATACGCGCAGGATTCCTGGCGCGTCAGCCGCCGTCTCACTCTCAACTACGGATTGCGCTACGAAGTGCAGAAGGCCCGGACCGAGCGGTTCGACCGGTTCAATTACTTCGATCACAACGCCAGCAATCCGTTCGGGCAAAAGGTGGGACTGCCCCTGAAGGGCGGCCTGGTGTTTGTCACTCCCCAGGACCGCGGGTTGTGGGCAACGGACAACATCGACCTGTCGCCGCGCTTGGGGATCGCCTACAAGTTGACGGACAAGCTGGTCGTGCGCGCCGGCTACGGCATCTACTACTTGCAGACCGTCGGCGGCGGGGGCGGGGGCACGGACGGATTCTCGACCAGCACCACCTGGGTCACCAGCCGTGGCGGCGACAACATCACACCGCAGGATCTGCTGCGGAATCCCTTCCCGCAAGGCCTGATCAAGCCAGTGGGCAATACGCAGGGACTGGAGACGCTGGTCGGGCAAAGCATCACCGCGTGGCAGCGCCCGCATCCGTCCGGATATGTCCAGAACTACAGCCTGGACATCCAGTACGAGTTTGGCCGGGGCGCGGTGGTCGAGCTCGGCTACGCCGGAAATCAGAGCCGCAAGCTGCTCTACGGGGCGGGTATCAATCTGAACCAGTTGCCGGCCAACCTGCTCAGCGTGGGCGCCGCGCTGGACGAGCAGGTGAACAACCCGTTCTTCGGCCAGATTGCGATCGGACCGCTGTCGGGCCGTACCGTGGCGCGCAACCTGCTGCTGCGGCCCTACCCGCAGTTCCAGAACGTGAACCAGCCGGGCGATACGCCGGGGGCCAGCGCGGGCTACAACGCGCTGCTGGCTAAGGTGACCAAGCGCTTCTCCGGAGGACTGAACCTGCTGTCCACGTTCCAATGGTCGAAAGCCATCGACAACGCCTCGGAAACGCAGGGCTGGGAGCTGGACGAGGGTTTCCGCAACTACAACAACATCCAGATCGAACGCTCCATCAGCGGCCACGACGTACCGCGAAGCTGGGTGACCGCGCTGGTCTACGACCTGCCGGTGGGCAAAGGGAAGAAGTTCGGAGCGGGGATGAATCCAGTGGCCAACGCGGCGGTGGGCGGATGGCAGGTCTCGGCGGTGGTCAACCTGGCCGATGGTCTGCCGCTCCAGTTCTATGGACCGAACCTGCTGGGCCGGTACGGTTTTGGCCGCGCGCGCCCCAACATCTCCAACCGCGGCGCGCTGCATGCCGACAACCAGGGTCCCGATCTCTGGTTCAACAGGGCGGCGCTCTCCGACCCGGCCCCATTTACCGTGGGCAACGCGTCGCGCTGGGTACACGACATCCGCTACGGGGCCACCAAGCACTCCGACATCGCCATTCTGAAGAATTTCCGCGCTTTCGAGCACTACCGCGCGCAGTTCCGGGCGGAGTTGTTCAACGCCTTCAACCGCCCGCAGTTCGGCAGGGCGGGCACCGACACCACCTCGCCAGGGACGCTGGGCAAGGTCAGCGGCACCACCAACGTGGGTCCGCGTAACATACAACTTGGGCTCAAGATCGACTTTTAGGAATGCCTGCTGGGTGGTCCTGTTTGGGCTTGGGCTGACCGCGCAAACCGGCGACCTGGCGGCGAAGTCGGGGCGGGCCAAGCAGGCCATGACCGCCGGCCGTTTCCAGGAGGCAATCCAGCTTTACACCGAGCTGGACGGCGCGGCCCCCGGCAACGCCGGTCTCAAAATGAATCTGGGACTGGCTCTGCACTCGGCCGGCAGGTTTCGCCAGGCCATCCCGCAGTTCCAGGCAGTGTTGAAACTCCAGCCCGATCTCGCACCCGCGCTTTTCCTGCTGGGCGTGGCTTACCTGAAACTCGGCGATCCGGCCAAGGCGCTGGAGCCTCTGGAAAAGGCGGTAAACGCCGATCCGGGCAATGCACTGGCGGTGCTCGAGCTGGCCGACACGTATCTGAGCCTGGGACGTCCGGAACAGGCGGCCGCCCGTTTTCGGCGGTTAACGGAAATGGATCCCCAACACCCGAAAGGCTGGCAAGGACTCGGACTCAGCTATCTGGCGCTGGCCCGGCGGGAGTTTGAGAGTATCGCGGCGGAAACTCCGGCCTGGTATGCGCTCCAGGGCCGCAGTTTGCTTGAGCAACAGCAGTATCGCACGGCTTTTGGGTTGTACCAGAAAGCGCTGGAGGGCGATCCGAAGCTGGCGGGCGCGCACGTGGCGCTGGCGGAGATCTATCGCAAGACCGGACATCCCGAATGGGCGGCCATCGAGGAACGCCGCGAGGCGGTGCTCAACGCGAAACCCACCGGCGAATATGCGCGCGTGCTCGACTACGAGCGGCAGGCTCTCGACTCCTTCGGGCGGCTCGAACAGTTACCGGAGACCCCGGAGCTGCACGAACTCCGGGCGGAGGCGTACGCGATTCAGAAGCGGCACAAAGAAGCCGCCGGAGAGTGGCGCGCCGCGCTCAAGTTGAAGCCGAACGACCGGCGCATGGAGAAAGCGCTGGCCCAGTCCCTGTGGCTCAACCGCGATTATGAAGCGGCGCGGCCACTGCTGGAGCGTCTGCATCGGGCCGAGCCGGCGTCGGCGGAGGTGAATCACCAACTGGGGGACACGCTCCTCCAACTCGGCGACTTCGCGCGCGCCATCCCGTACCTGGAAGCCGCCGTCAAGCTGAAGCCGGCGCTGCTGCATGGGCGGGCCTCCCTGGCGCGAGCGTATCTGCGAACCGGGCAACCCAAGCGGGCCCTGGGGCATCTGAAGGCGGCCCTACCTATCGACGATGACGGCAGCCTTCACTTCCAGCTCTCGCGGGCGTACGAGCGCGCCGGTCAGGAGGACCTGGCCAGGCAGGCGATGGAGGAATTCCGGCGGATCTCAAGACCTCAACAGGAAGACGAGCGGCCGATCAGCGCGCCGAGGTAACGCGCTACGGGTCCCAGCGTTTGGCATCGGGATCGGGAAGCCCCAGCAGATCGAGCACCCGATGGACGCTGTGGTCGACGATATCCATCACGGTTTGCGGCTGGTTGTAGAAGGCCGGAACCGGCGGCGCGATGATGGCCCCCATTTCCGCAAGCACGGTCATGGTCCGCAGATGCCCTAGATGCAGGGGCGTCTCCCGCACCATCAGAATGAGCTTGCGCTTTTCCTTCAGCGCGACGTCCGCCGCCCGGATGAGCAGGTTGGAGCTGATCCCGTAGGCGATCGCCGACATGGTGTGAATGGAGCAGGCGGCGATGACCATCCCATCGGTGGAAAAGGATCCGCTGGCCAGGCGGCACCCGATGTCCTCCAAGGGGTAGGAGAAGTGCGCCAACTCCTTCAACTCGGCGGCGGACTTGCCGCTCTCAATGAAGAGGGTTTTTTCGCCCGCGCGCGTCAGGATCAAGTGGATCTCCACCTCCGGCCGCCGGCGCAGTTTCTCCATCAGGCGAACCCCATAGATGCCGCCGCTCGCGCCCGACACTCCCACCACCACTCTCACGGCCACTTCGCCATTCTAGCCGAAGCGGCGGCGGTATACTGGAGCACTGCTCCGCTCCAAGCTCAAGACACCTGCCACGATCGCTCTGCTGTTCGCGGCGAACGCGCTCGTCTGTCACCGGCTGTTCTCGATCGAGTACCTGAACCAAATGTGGTCGATCGAAGGCTCGTTCATCGCCATCAGCCGGTATGCGGCCCAGAACTTCGGCGATTGGTGGTGGTGGCCGCTGTGGTTTTGCGGCATGCCCTACCAGAACGTCTACGGCCCGCTGCTCCATCACCTGGTCGCGGCCGTGGCGGCGGCGGCGCGGATCTCTCCTGCCCTAGCGTTTCACGCAGTCTCCGCGCTGTTCTATTGCCTGGGCCCGGTCACGCTGTTCTGGATGGCCTGGCGGCTCAGCGGCTCGCGAGCGTGCGGGTATTGGGCCGGCCTACTGTATTCTCTGATCTCCCCGGCGGCGCTGCTGATCCCCGTGATCCGTGCGGAGCTGGGAGGAGCCTTCCATCTGCGGCGGCTGTTTAACCTGGTGGTGTACGGCGAGTCGCCGCATGTCGCCGCGCTGACTTTGCTGCCGCTGGCTCTGGTCGCGCTGGATGCCGCGCTGGTCAGGAAGAGGACGTCCGGCTTCGCGATGAGCGCCATTGCGCTGGCCGGCGTCGTGCTCACGAACGTAACCGGGTCGGTGGGCTTAGGGATGGCCGTTCTTTCTTACCTGCTGGCCAAGCCGCGGGAAGAGTGGCGCTCGTCGTTGTTTCGGACGGGCCTGATCGGCCTCGCGGCATACGGACTTTCCATGCCGTGGATCCCTCCGTCCACGCTCCGGCTGATCTCCTGGAACGCCCAGTCGAGCGCGGGACAGACCTACCCGTTTACCGCACGGCATATTCTCTACTTCGGGGTCATTATCGGCGGCGCGATTCTCCTGCGGCTCGTGTTTTCGAAACTGCGGATGCACCCGTTCCTTCGCTTCTCCCTGCTTCTGACTTTTTTCTCCGCCGCCATTACGCTGCCCGGTTATTGGATCAGAGTCGCAGTCCTCCCGCAGCCCGAGCGATTTCAATTGGAGCTGGAACTGGGTTGCTGTCTGGCAGCCAGGTTTGCGATCGCCCGAGGGCTGGGACGGCTGCCTGGCTTTGGGCCGGCGGCCGTCCTAACCGTTTTGTGCCTGGCCGGGATGGTCTATCACCGGCGGCAGGCGGCCGAGCTGATCCAGCCCATCGATATCCGCAGCACGACCGAATACAAGGCCGCGGCGTGGTTTGACCAGCACATGCGCGGGCGGCGGGTCTTCGCGCCGGGTTCGGTGTCCTTTTGGATGAATGTGTTTACCGACACCCCGCAGCTCGGCGGATGTTGTGACCAGGGTGTGCCGCACTGGCAACAGCGCGTGGCGCTGCACACGATCTACACGGGCCAGAACCTGGGCGTGCAGGAAGGCGAGATCTCTCGCCTCTGGTTGCAGGCCTATGGTGTGCACGCCGTGGGCGTAACCGGCCCGGACGGCGGCGAAGCGTATAAGCCCTTCCGGAATCCCAAAAAGTTCGAGGGCCTGCTGCCCGCGCTGTGGCGAGACGGCGGCGACGTGATCTACGGCGTGCCGCAGAGCTCCGATTCGCTGGCGCACGTGATCCGGGAAGAGCACGTGGTGTCCAGAGGACCCAAGGACGGAATGGATGTGGGGCCGATCGAGCCTTATGTCGCCGCGCTCAACGATCCGCAATTGCCGCTTGCCCCACTGGAATGGACGAGCCGGGCCAGCGCCCGCGTGGCGGCCCACTTGAGGCCCGGCGACCTGCTCTCGGTCCAGGTCAGCTATCATCCCGGATGGCGCGCGCTGGTCGACGGATCCGAGCGCCGCGTGCGCAGTGACGCTCTGGGAATGATGCTGGTCGATCCGGAATGCAGCGGCGCCTGCACGGTCAGCCTGGTCTATGATGGCGGCCTGGAAATGCGAATCGCCCGGGCGGTTCAGATTCTCAGCGCAGCCGGATGCCTGATCCTGCTGCTCAGAACAAAGTATAGATGAAAGGGGCCAGGGCAGAGCTCTGGGCCAGCATCAGCAAAGCGCCGAAGACCAGCGTCATGACCACGATGGGTAGCAACCAGAACTTCTTGCGGACTCGCAGAAAGACCCAAAGCTCGCGCACCAAGGCCATATTGTCATCCTAGCGCACGCGGCCCGGAACGTTCTCCAAGATCCAGGGAGCGATCTGCGCGGCGATCAGCGCGTTGGCTGCGCCGTTGGGATGCGGGTCATCGGGCGTGACCCAGAGCGCGCTCTCGGGGCCATGACCGCGCAGTCCTTCGATCAGCTCGATCGCGGGCGTGTGCACAGCCGCGAGGACGTCCTTGATTTTCTGGTGCTCCCGCGCAAAGCGATATCCGCCGTTGATCTGGTGCAGCTCGGGCAGCAGGGCCACCAGCAGCTTCGCGCCATCCCGGCGGGTGAGGCCCGCCAACTCCCGCAAAGCCTCTTGCGCCGCTCGCAAGGCGGGGGGATCGTCGCGGTACAGCCCGGCGTAATACTGATCCCAGCGTGGACGGAGGCCCGAGAACTGAAGCAGCGAGTCCATCTTGGAAACCGCAAAGGACACCAGATAAGACCGGCCCAGGAGGGACGCCGTCCTTTCTCTGGGGACCGGCTCGGCGTCGTTAATGAAGTACTCCAGGATGACCAGGTCCGGGTGGAATGCGCGGCCGTAGGTCCGGTAGTGAGCGACCTCCTGCACGGTTCCGTAATTCCCCACACCCGCGTTGAGCACCTCAACGCGGCGGTAGCCGGGCGCGCCGGTGCGATTCAGCTCCCGTTCCAGGATCTTCGCCACGGTTTGTTCCAGGGGAACGCCCCAGCCCAGGGCGGTCGAATCCCCCAGCATTAGGATCCGGAAGACGTCCGAGGGCTTGGCGTGCGAGTACTCGTGGTCGCGGAGGCCTTGGGAATTGATCGACACCTGGACTCCCATGAGGAAAGCGGAGCGGTTCGGGACATGCGCGAAGCTCAGTTGCGGGTCGCCCACCGGGCGCTTCAGTTGGGCGGCATACTTCCACATCTCCATTGAAAAATCGAGGCTGCGCGCGAAGATCACGCGCAGCGCGCCTTCCAGGACGGCGGCGTACAAGAGAACCGTTCCGATCAGGACCGCCAGATTCAAGAAGGTGCGCCGCAGTCCGAAACGGCTCACCGGCGTTCCTCGAGCGAGCGGAGCGACGCGTCGATGAGGGGCGCGATCTCGCCATAGATCCGTTCGGCCAGCACCGTGTTGGCCTCGTCATACACGTGGCCGAGATCCCAATAATACTGCTGGGGTGGCTTCAGAAGGCCGGTGAGATTCAGGAAGATCAGGTCCGGATGGGCCGCGCGGAGGTTCTCAATCTGTCGGCCGGCCTCCTGGTAGAGGATCTCGAAGGCGTGCATCCATTGAAGCGCCGTCTGTCTATCGAGGCGGAAGGCGCTCATCATCCGGGGCAAGGCAAAATCGGGGTCCAGTCCGGCCGCCGGAGAGAGGATACAAACCGGTTGGTAATGATACGCCGCCGCCAGCTCGACCAGCTTCTGCCAGTTCGACAGGTAAGCGGTGATCTGGTTCACCGCAAAGTTCCGGTCGGAGATGACGCGGCCGGGAGGCACCGCGTTAGTGCCCGCGAACGGATCGTCGGCCGTTGGCACGAGCTTTCTCTTGTTCGGATCGAGCCGCGCGCGGACGATCCGGAACAGATGGCTGCGCTCCAGCGCGACGCGCCACAGCGGCTCCCGGCGCTCCTGCCGGGACAGGTCCCAAGCCTCTTCCATGGTTTGGAAGTTGTACGGGAAGTTAGGCCTGGATTCATATGTCAGCGGGAGCCCGATATCGTTTCCTCAGTCGTAGAGGATGACAACGTCCGGGTGATAATCGACCACGGTGAACACCAGTTGCGCGATCGATTGGCGCGACACGGAGGATTGAATGCCCGCGTTGATCACCTCGATGTCGCGTCCCGGATAGCGGCGCTGGAGCAGAATTTTCAGCGCACCGGGCAGCGTGGTTTCAAAGGTGCTGGCGATCTGCACCAGGGAGCCGCCGAGGAAGGCGATCCGCAGTTGTCCGGCCGGCTTTTCCTTGGGCAGCTTGTAGGCCGGCGAGCTGATTCGGAACCCGTCCTCGTTGGTGTAGACGAACGCCCGGCTCTTGTGATGAGACATCGCGTAGGTCTCTTGGGTCTCATAGACGTAGCTCTCGTACGGCCGGAACATCACGTAGGGGTAGATGCGGTTATAGAAGGGCAACTGGGCGCGCGGCCTGGCGCGGTAGGAAAGAACGATCTCGGCGGCCACGGCTCCGGCCAGCACGGAAACGGCCACGATGAGGCCGTACTGAAGCAGGACCCTGAACTTCTTGCGACGACTCTCCAGCAACCTGTTAGTGTACCGCCCGCGCGTCGTGTCAGTGCGTGAGGCCCCACTGCTCCTCCAACTCCTTAGCCACGGCGCCGGCGACTTGCTCGGCGCTGCCTTCCCGCTCCTGCTTGGGCGACCACTGCCACTGGTTCAGGTAGTCGTCGTTCCCAACCAAACCCTCCTGCATGGCCACGCGATCGATCTCCTCCTGGAACCGGTCCGGCAGGGGCCGGGAGACCGGCCGCTTCCCGGCCTCGAAGGCCTTGACTTGCGCCGGAATGTGCCGCCAATAGAGAACCTGATACTGAGCCATGTTTATCCCAGTTCGCCCTTGCGGTAGGCGCGCAGATAATTCTTGCAATTGCGGTCGCGCCCGAGCAGCATGTCTTCGGCCAGACGGTAGGGCGCGGACTGCTTGTCGGCCAGGAACACGCGGTTGAGATCGTTGGCCACCGGATCGACGATGCCGCTGTCGGCGCCCGCATCCACGGCCAGGTTCAGGAACACTTCGTTGATTAACCGGCGGCAGGGCAGACCAAAGGAGACGTTACTCAGTCCCCCGGTGATGTGGACCTCCGGGCCGCACTGTCCGCGCAGCCGGCGCACGGCCTCCAGGCAGTGAAGGCCAAACTGGCCGTCGACCGAGATCGGAAACACCAGCGCGTCAATGAACAGATCCTGGACCAGGATGCCTCGGGCCAGCGCCGCATCCACCATCCGCGACGCGTTGCTCACTCGCTCCCCGGCGCTCTGGGGCATTCCCTTCTCCCCGGCCGCTGTCACGATCACTGGCAGGCCGTGCGCCTTGGCCAGGTCCAGCGCCTCGATCCGCTCGAGCGATGCCGAATTCAGAAGCGGCCGGCCTGTGCGGCTGTCGCAGGCTTCGATCCCGGCGCGAATGATCTCCAGATTCGACGAATCCACCGACAGGGCAACCGGCGACAGGGGCTGCACGGCGCCCACCAGCCAGCGCATCGCCTCAACTTGCTCGTGGAGGCGCAGCGACACCTCATCCACGTTGAGATCGAGCACGTCGGCGCCCGCGTTCACCTGCCGCTGGACCAAGGCGCGGAGGTACTCCATCCCCTCTTCCTGCCCGGCCATGGCCGCCCGGATCGCAACCATGACGTGCTTGACGCGGCCCTCCTGGTAATCCTGCCGCTGCTTGACTTCCTCCGGGATCGCCAGAAAACGGGTAGCTCCGCCCGCGGACGTGTAGCGGACGGCCTCCCGCCCTTCCGCATCGGCCGCCATGAGCTTTCCCCCGCGCAGCAGAACCCGCGTGGTGTGGATGTTCTCTCCGATGACGATGAACTCCCGGTCTAGTCCCTTCGGCTTCATACCGTGCTCTCCATCGGCTTGAATTGGCATCCCTCGACGAACACCTCGAAAAAGTCGGGCGTGGTTTCCAGCTCCACGTGCTCGATCCGCTTCACCAGCCGCTCAATTGCCTGGCGCTTGCGCCGGGAGAGCAGCATTTCTTTCGCGCCTTGCAGCGCGGCATTCCCGATCTTGACGATTCGATCCTCCGGAACCGGCGCCAGGAACCCAATGTCGATGGCGTTTCGAACATTGATGTAATTGGCAAAGGCCCCTGCCAGATAAACCCGGCTCACACCACCCGGTGCGATCCCAAACTTGCGCAGGACGATGTATTGGCCGCAGTAGTTGGCTGCCTTGGCCTGCGCCAGGTTGCTGGCGTCCTCCCGCGAGAAGGTGATGGACTGCTCCGGCACGATCGTTAATTCGTAGGCCTTGCCGGCGAACACACCCTTGGGCGTCATACGGCCGTGGCGGCGCAGCTCCGCCAGCAGGTCGATCAGGCCCGAGCCGCAGATCCCTTGCGGCACGCCGTCTCCGATGACGCCAAACTCCCATGCGCCCTGATTCCAGCGCAGCGACTCGATGGCGCCCTCGCAGCCGGTCATTCCATACTTGATCAGCCCTCCCTCGAAAGCCGGCCCCGCCGGACACGACGCCGCCAGCATCCGCTCCCCATTGCCGGCGACCACTTCCGTGTTGGTTCCTACGTCGACCAGCAGGAACACGTCCCCGTGCGACTCGGCGTCAATGGCCACCAAGTCCGCGGCCGTGTCGGCTCCCACGTGGCTGGCCACCAGCGGAGGGCCAAAGATCCGCGCCTTGGGATGCGCCAGTACACCCAGGCGGTGCGCGAGTTCCACGACCGACGTGGTCTGCCTCGTTCCAGCCCGATACTCGTGCTCGATCACCGACTGATACGGGCGCTGGCCAATCGACTGCACGTCGAAACCGAAGAACAGATCCCGCATGGTCGAGTTGCCCGCCACTACGATCTCGTAGATCTCCTGGCGCGTGAATCCCAGGCGGCGGCACATGTCCTGGATCCCGGAGTTGAGCGCGTTCACGACCGCTTTGTGCAATTCCCCTCGGAACTTGCCGCCGTCGTACGAGATGCGGTGCATGACATCGCTGCCGCCGAAGCGCTGCGGATTCTCGAAGGAGGTCAGACAGGCGGTCGCGCCAGATTCCAGGTCGACCAGCTCGAGGGCGATGGTGGTGGTCCCCAGGTCCATGGCGATCCCGTAGAGGCGCCCGCGGTATTCGTCCAGAGGGTCGCCATCGTAGAGCACGGTCGCTCCGCGCCGCGTCACCAGCGGGTCGAGCTCCATCGGTTTCTCGCGCGCCTCGGTCAGGATCCGCGGACGCCGGCGCAGTGGAGCGAACACCACCTCGACATCCGGCTTCTCGATGATGCTCTGGCACGCCAGGCGGTAGTCGCCGCGCAGAAACTCCTCGGCGGGGCCTCGGGCGCTCAGCGCGTCCATGCCCTGCTGGACCTCGACGATGCACTCGTGGCAGGAGGCCGTGCGCCCGCAGGAGCTGGGCACCAGCATGCGCAGCTCGTCCGCATAGTCGAAGAGGGTCTTGCCCGCGACCATGGCGCGTCCCATCCGCTAGGGACCGGTCTCCCAAGCGCCGCGATAATCCAGCTTGTCGTCGGAGGCGCAGACCGGAGGGTCGCCGGCGGCGCGCGGCTTGCGTTTGTTGCGGCACCCGAAGGAGGCCGTGCACTGGTCGAAGCGATTCTTGTACGGGCAGCGCCGCCGCGACAATTCATCGGCGTGGACGGCGATCTCCGCAAACATCTCGGAGATCCGCTCCAGGCGCTCCTGGTATTGGTGCTTGCCCATCTTCTCCATGCGGGCCTACCGCGCTTCCACGCCCAGCAGCCGCTTAGCCAGCGCCACGCAGGCCAGCGCGTCCTTCCCATAGCCGTCGGCGCCCATATCGTCGGCGAAATCCTGGGTCACCGGCGCGCCCCCCACCATGATTTTCACCTGGTCGCGCAGATCGGCGTCGATGAAGGCTTCGATGGTCTTGCCCATGTTCGGCATGGTGGTGGTCAGCAAAGCCGACATCCCCATCAGCTTGGCCTGGTGCTCTTCCACCGCTTCGATAAACCGGTCCGGAGAAGTGTCCACGCCGAGATCGATCACCTCGAAACCGGAGCCGCGCAGCATCATGATGCAGAGGTTCTTGCCGATGTCATGCAGGTCGCCTTTCACCGTTCCCATGATCACCTTGCCCAGCGGTTCGATCCCCGCGGCGGAAAGGATCGGCTCGATGTGCTTCATCCCCGCCTTCATGGCCCGCGCGCAGGCCAGCACCTCGGGCACGAAGATGAAGTTCTGGCGGAACTTGATCCCCACGATCCCCATCCCCGCGATGAGGCCGTAGTCCATCACTTCCAGGGCTTCAATTCCCGCCTCGAGCGCGTCGCGGGTCAACTGGTCGACTGTGTCGTTATCGCCGTCAATCAGGGCCGCCGCGATGGCCTGCATCTGGGGGCGCGCTTTGGCGAAGGTGTGGATGGTCCGCTCCCGCTCCTCGGGCCGTTCGATGAACTCCTCAATCTCCTGCCGGATGACCTCGTTCGTGATCTCGCCAATCTCCGCCATGTGCGCCTCAGTTTACCGGGTGTTCCGCGTGCCAGTCCCGGACGGCTCGCGGAATCTCTTTCAGACTCTCGATCGCCGTCTGGAGCGGAATGGCGCACTCCGGCCCCACCAACTGCACGCCCGCCTCCAGGTTCTTGTACACTTCCTGCCGCACTTCCTCGGGACCCTTGGAGAACAGCGTCTCGGGATTGTTGATGTTGCCCACCAGCGAGATGCGATTCTTCATTACGGCCATCGATTCGGCCGGCTGGTTCTTGGAATCGTAGTGGAAGGCCGCCATCCCGGTCTGCGCGATGAACTCCATGCGGTCGACCGTGCGGCCGCAGATATGCAGGATGAGCGGCACGGGCAGCCGCTGGGCGAACTCG
>JACOSH010000564.1 GCA_016178945.1 Acidobacteriota bacterium | reverse complement strand
GTAGTTGATGCTGTTGGCGACTTCCTTGATCGGTTCAGTCTCCCGCTCCAGACTCTGCATCTCTCGATCGAACGTGGACTTCAGTTCGCTCGATGCGCGGCGGAATTCGGTCATCGCTTTCCCGATCGTCCTGCCCAGCTCAGGCAACTTTTTAGGGCCGAAGATGAGCAGAGCGAGCAGGAAGATGACGACCGTCTCCTGCCAACCCAGCGGACCCATGGAATTAACCTCCAGGTGAAATTACAACTTCACTGTAGCACAGGCAAGCACCGCTTGCTGACGCGCGCGGCTCTGTTACCGTGCACCGCTTGCTTACGTGCATTCGCTGCCGCACGAATGGTACCGAGCCGCGACCGTGAGAGCCTGTGAAAAAATCCACTAGGGAGTCCAAAAACCATTTCCCATTGGAAGTGTTTCAGGCGATACTACCGTCATGCCCGAGCAACAGGCCTTGTTGGAGATGCCGACCGTCGGGGAGGAAGCGTCGCCGCCCCGGCCCCTGTGCGAACTGCCGCCGGGCAATCCGCCGGTGGCGCCGGCGCCGAAGTACCGGAGGGTGGAGCGAAACCAGACGACGGTAGGCGTCATCGACGTGGAAGAGCTGATCGGACAGGATCACAAGGCGCGGGCGATCTGGGCGCTGATGGGGCAACTGGATCTGAGCCGGTTCGGCGAGCAAGTCAAGAGCAAGGAAGGGGAAGCGGGGAGACCGGCCTGGGATCCGCGCCTGCTGTGCAGCGTGTGGTTGTACGGATATAGCGAGGGGATCACCTCGGCGCGCGAGTTGGAGCGAGTGATGGAATACGAGCCGGGCTTGCGGTGGCTGACGGGGCTGGGAAGCATCAACCACCATACGCTGAGCGATTTCCGTGTGGAGAGGAAGCCGGAGTTGGACGAATTGTTCGTGCAGCTGCTGGTGGCGATGGAAGAGGCCAAGTTGGTGAGTCTGGAACGGGTGATGCACGACGGGACCAAGGTGAGAGCGCGGGCGGGCGTGGATACCTTCCGGAGAGAGGCGACGGTAAAGGAACGGCTGGAGAAGGCGCGGGAGTTGGTGCAGGAGGACCCCCAGGGGGAAGGGGGAAAGAGGCGGGAGGCGGCGCAACAACGGGCCGGGCGGGAGCGGGAGCAGCGATTGAAAGAGGCGCTGGAGGAACTGCAGAAGATCCAATCGAGCAAGGGGGATGAGGAGGAAAAGAAGCAAGCGCGCGTGAGCCTCAGCGAACCGGAAGCGCGGATGATGAAGCACGGGGACGGAGGGATCGCGCCCAGCTACAACCTGCAGGTGAGCACGGACGCGGCGCAGGGAGTGATCGTGGGGGTGGAGCTGAGCCAAAACAGCAATGACGCCAAGGAGCTGGATGGGGCGGTGGAAGAAGTCAAAAGGAACCTGGGGCGGGAACCGGAGCAGGTAGTGGCCGACGGAGGGTTCATCAATCGGGACAGCATCGAAAAGATGGAGGAGCGAGGAGTGGACTTGATCGGGCCGATGGGAGACCCGCGAGAACGATCCGAAGCGGCGATGAAGGCCTCGGGGATCGATCCGCAGTATGCGCCCCATTTTTTCATCTGGGATGCGGACAGCAGCACGCTGCAGTGCCCGGCGGGGAAGAGCATGAAGTATGTGGGAGGGAGCCAGAAGCGGGGCAATCAGTATCGGCAATATCGCGCGGAGGGAGGCGACTGCGTGCCCTGCCGGCATCAACAGAAGTGTTGTCCGAGAGAACCGGAGAAGGGGCGAATGGTGTCGCGGCTGGAGAAAGAGCAGGAGGTGGTGGCGCGGTTTCGGGAGAAGATGAAGACGGCGGAGGCGCAGCAGATTTATCGACAACGGGGAGCGGTGGCGGAGTTTCCGTTTGCGCAGTTGAAAGAGCGGTTCGGGGTGAGAAAGTTCCGGGTATTCGGGAAGTGGAAAGCGGAGGCGGAAGCGATGTGGGCGTGCCTGGCGCACAACGTGATGATCTGGGTGCGGTTGTGCTGGCACAAGGCAGTGGTCGCGAGTGCGGCGGCGGTTGCCTAAGGGCTCCCCAGCCCGAGATGCAGAAAAACGGTCACAGAAGCTTCGGTAGACGACCTAAGAAACGGTCCCAGAACGTGCGACGGGGAAATTTTCTGCTAGCTTCCCGGTCCGCAGCCGGAGGCCCTGATCCCGAGCGGGGATCGGTCTCGCTGTCGCAAATGGATTTTTTCACAGCTTCTGAGGGAGCGGTTGCCGATAATCTTCACAGCTTCTCACTGAGGCGGCTTTTTCCGCAGGTCGTAGAGGTAGATCGAATAGCCCACCCGGCTGGTGGGCGGAATCGCGCGCAGCCAATCATAGTTCTTCGGCGGCGGCAGATAGAGCCCGTGCAGATGGTTCACGCTGACCGCAGCCACACAGTCCAGTTGCGATAACTTCCCGGTTTCGCCGGTCGAGGGAAGCTCCTTGGTGGCGATGCCGTAGTAGCCCAGATCCGCCTTGCCGAAGTAGCCGTCGCAAACCTCGCGAATGCCCCGTGATCGAAGGTGTCCGGCCAGACGCTTGGCGTCTTGTCCCCAATCCAGGTTGGAGTCCAGCAGGTAGCGCGCGCCCATGGCCGGACCGCCTGCCGCCTGGTTGAAGAAGGATGTGTAGTGGGGGTAGATTCGCACGCACTCGAACGCCTGCAGCGCCAGCGCGGCGGCCAGCAGCCCGCGGCGCAAGGCGGTCAAAGGCGACTGGAACAGAGCGGCTCCCATCAGCACGAAAAGCAGCGGGTAGATCGGGAGGATATGCCGGACCCCGATGTTGATGTGGCTGGTCATGCTCCAGGCGAAATACAACGCCGCCGGCACGGCCAGTGCGACCTGCTCGAAGCGGATGCGCCTTCGGCAGGTCCACCACCATCCAGGCAGCAGCAGCAGGAGCGCGCCCAGCGGCGTCTTCACGGCGAAAGCGACCGGGAAGTAGTACCACCAGCCGAAGTTCGATCGCTGTCCGAGCAGATAGGCCGGCTGGCCCCACACACTGTTCAGTTTGTAGGTGCGCCACAGGCCGAGCAGATACATGTGCCGGGAGGGGTTCAGCCCGCCCGGCGCATAGAGCGCCAGGACCAGGAACGCCGAGAGCCCATAAACTATGGCCAGCGAGCGCGCCGCGTGACCGATCGACCGGCGCCAGCGGCCCCAGCGGTGGATCCCATAGAGGATCGCCAGCAGCGGCGCCAGAATCACGCTGGAGTACTTGGACAGCAGCGCCAGTCCCAGCAGGAGGCCGGTCAGCAGCAGGTCGCGGCGCCGGTCGGTCTCCAGGAAACGCAGCCAGGCGGTACAGGTCAGAAAAAGGAACAACGCTGCGATCAGATCCGTGGTGACGTAGCGGCCGTGAGCGATGATGTTGGGATCGAGCGCGTACAGGCTCAAGGCCACCAACGCGGCGGGCGCGCCGAACCGGCGCCTGGTCCAGATGGCGATCGACGCCCCGAGAAGCAGCGTGAGCAGGATGGTCACCAAGCGGGCCGCCCGCAGCATGGTGTCGGCGGGCACGCGGTTCTGGTAGAGAAATACTTTGCCGAAGGTCCACTGGTCGGCCTGGGTCCAGGAAGGATCGTCAAGCGGCAAGCGGACATTCAAGAACAGCAGAGGAACGGCATTGAGCATCTTGCCCAACGCCGGGTGTTCCCGGTTCAGGCGGAAATCGCCGGTCTTCAGATAGCTGTATCCGGCGGCCAGATGGACCGCCTCATCGTAGTTCTGACTTTCCTCAGAGACCGAGCTGATCTGCAAGGCGGCTTGGATCGCCAGCAGACCGAGGCAAAGGACACCAAAACGCTTGTCCACGAAATCCATGAGTGGTTCAGTATAGCGTGACACGGGCCTTTGGCCGGCACGCCCTGGCAAGCCGGGACTTGTCCCACTCTTATTGGATTGGGCGCTCCTTGCGCTCCAACTCGTCGGCGAGGATGACGGCTTCGGCCAGCTCACGCATGGGACGGCGCAGGCGGCGGCTCTCGTTGCGCAGCCGCAGGTAGGCCTCCTCTTCCGTGAGCTGGTGTTTGTACTGGAGGATCCCTTTGGCCCGCTCCACCAGCTTGCGGGTTTCCAGCGTGCGCTTCATCTCCTCGGTTTCCGAGATCAACCGCGCGTTCTCGATGGCGGTGGCGGTCTGCCCAGCCACGACTCTCAGGAAATCGACGTCGGCGTCGCTGAAAGGCCCCGGCGCCTTGGAACAGACCTCGACCGCGCCGATCAGGCGGTCGCGCGCGAACAGCGGCACCGCGACCCAATCCGCCCCCGACAAGGGCCCGGTGAAGGAATCATCCATTGGAAGCGGCTGGATTCTGGCGGGCTGTGGCGTGCTGGCCGCCAGCGTGAACTCGCGGCGCTCTTCGTTCGCCAGGAAAATGACGCATTGGCGAGCATCGAAGGTTGCGCCCAGCGTTTCGCACACGCTATGCAGGATCCGGCCCAGATAGCTTTCCGCCGAGGTAGCCGCGGCCACGGCCATCAGGGCGTCCATGCGCTTGCGGCCGTTCTCGGATTGCTCGGCGAGGCGGGCCGTGGCGATCGCCCCGGCCATCTGCTCTCCCAGGAAGGAGAGGAGGGACACTTCCTCCGGCGTGTGTGCATGCGGCTCGCGGTGGTGCGCGTTGAGGACGCCGATCAGGTTCCCGCCGGTCGTCAGCGGCACCGACAGGAAGGCCTCGTAGGTATCTTCCGGCAGCGCGCTGAACTTCTTGAAACGGGCGTCGGCCGACGCGTTGGCGGCCAGCGCCACGACCGAGCGATGCAGGGCGACCCAGCCGGTGACGCCCTCCCCCATTGCCAATCGCACCTTGCCGATCTCGGCGGCGTGCGGCAACTGCGAGGCGCGCAGCACCACCTCGCCCGTTCCCCGATCCACTAAGTAGACCAGGCAGGCGTCGCACGAAGTCACCTGGACGGCCAAGGCCACCAGCTCCTCCAGCATGCTCTGGAGGCTCAAATCCGAGTTCACGATGTTGCTGATGCGATGCAACAACGCGACCTGTGATACGGCGGGCTCTGTCATTGCAAAGGGCGAGTTCACATCGGGAACGCTATACCCAGTCTAAGGAGCCCGCGCGGCTGCGTCCAATTCAAAATATCTATGGGGGATATTTCCCGGACGCCCAGCCCGCACGGATTGCAGCCAGCCCAGCCGGGCAGTATACTCGCTCTAGGGGTTGAGGGTATTCGTCTTCGAGGCAAGGGGGCATTCCATGGATCGGAACTATCGTAACGGTTGGATCGCGGCGCTGGTGGGGCTGCTGCTGGCGGCAAGCGCAGGGGCGCAATTTGAAACTTCAGTGGTTCTGGGGACGGTGCGCGATGCCACGGGCAACGTGGTACCCGGAGCCAGTGTCACGCTGCTCAACGTGGAAACGGGGATCCGGTCCGGCGCTTCCACCAACGACGTGGGAGATTTTCTCTTCCTGAACGTCCGGATCGGGCTGTACAAGGTGAGTGCGGAGAAGGCCGGTTTTTCGATCGCCTACGCCGATAACGTCAAAGTCGCGGTCAACGCCCGCCAGCGCGTGGACCTCACTCTCACGGTGGGGCAGGTCTCCGAGTCGATCCAGGTGACCGACGCGGTGGTGGCGGTGGAATCCGATTCCAGCGACCGCGGCCAGGTCATTAACCGCAGGCAGATTGTGGAGCTGCCGCTGAACGGCCGCAACTATTCCGACCTGGCGCTGCTGACCACCGGCGTGCGGCGCAGCGACTACGCCTTCGCCAATCCGCCGCGCGAGGGCGCGTTCAACATCAACGGCCAGCGCAGCGTCTTCAACAACTTCCTCATGGACGGCGTGGACAACAACGCCTACGGCACCTCCAACCAGGGCTTCTCGAACCAGGTGGTGCAGTTGACGCCCGACGCAGTGGCCGAGTTCAAAGTGGTCACCAGCGTGCCCAGCGCCGAGTACGGGCGCAGCCCGGGCGGCGTCATCAATGCCAGCATGAAGAGCGGCGCGAACGACATCCACGGCAGCGCCTGGGAGTACCTCCGCAACACCTCACTCAACGCCACGGGCTTCTTCAAGCCGCCCACAGGCAAGCCGGTTTTCCAGCGCAATCAGTTCGGGTTCACCTTCGGCGGCCCGGTGGTGAAAAACAAGTTCTTCTACTTCGCCAACTATGAAGGCTTCCGCGAGCGCCAGAAATTCGTGGTCTTCTCGAACCTTCCCACGCTGAACGACCGGCAGGGGATCTTCGCGGTGGCGGTGCGGAATCCGCTGACCGGGGAAATGTTCCCGGCCAACACGGCCATTCCGGCCGGGCGGATGACCGCCTTCGCGCGCCAGGTGCTGACGGCTCTGCCGCCGCCGAACAATGGCCCGGCCGAAGCGCGCTCGGCCAACTACCGCGATCTGCGGCGCGACAAGAACAACAACGACAAGATGGATTTGAAGCTGGACGGCCAGATCAACGCCAAGATGACGGCCTTCGTGCGGCTCAGCCACCGGAAGAGCAACATCTTTCAGCAGCCGGAGATCCCCGGACCGTCGGGCGGCGGCGGCAACGGATTCATCCGCGCGCTCAACCAGCAACTGGCGGCTGCGTACACTTATACCGTCACGCCCGCGTCGCTGCTGGAAGTGCGGCTGGGACTGTCGCGCACGCGCGCCGGCAAAGAGCCGTTTGCGCTGGGCGGGGCCAGCATGCGGGCGCTGTATGGGATCGCCGGGCTGTCGGAAGATCCCCGGCTGACGGGCGGCCTGACGCCGCAGGAAGTCACCGGGTTCAGCGCCTTTGGGCGTCAGGCCACCAATCCCCAGTGGCAACACCCCTTCGTCTACAATCCGAAGGCGGTGTACTCGTTCCTGCGAGGCAGCCACTCCATGAAGGCGGGCTACGAGTATCAGCGGGTGCACACCGAGATTCAGGACGTCAACCCGCTCTACGGGCGCGACATTTACAACGGCCAGTATAGCCGCATCCCCGGGTCGCCGAATCCTTCCAGCTTCGACTCCGGCTCTTACAACCTGGCCGATCTCATGTTCGGCGCGCGCAGTGAGTATCAACTCGTGAACTTTTACATCGCCCAGTACCGCCAGGTCATGAACTTCGCCTATTTCCAGGACGACTGGAAGGTGTCCAAGAAGTTCACGCTCAACCTGGGGCTGCGCTACGAGTACGCCACGCCGCAATGGGAGGCCGACAACCGGCTGAGCAACTTCGACCCGGTGTCCAACAAGCTGATCCCGGCCAAGTCCGGCTCGATCGTGGATCGGGCCCAGATCAATCCGGACCGCAACAACTTCGCGCCCCGCCTCGGGCTGGCCTACACTTTCAGCCCCAAGACCGTGATCCGCGGCGGCTACGGGATGAGCTACGTGCATTTCAACCGCGTGGGCGGGGGCAATATCCTGGGGATCAACGGACCTCAAGTCGTGATCGCGGCCGTGGCCCAGCAGCTCGGCGCTGGATTCCGTCCCACGCAGGATGGCTATCCGCAGGGCCTGACCGATCCCGATAAGTTCAATCCCATTCTGTCGAACATCTCCTACTATCCGCGTGAGTCGCCGACAGGTTCGGTGCAGAATTGGCAGTTCTCCGTCCAGCGCGAGCTGTTCAGGAACACGATCCTGGATCTCGGCTACGTGGGCAGCAAGTCGACGCACCTGATCCTGTTCGCCGATTACAACCAGGCGCGCCCGAACCGTACGGGCGAGAACCTGTCGATCCAGGCGCGGCGGCCGAACCAGGCCTTCGGCGCGATCACGGTCACGTTCCCGGCCGGCTGGGCCAACTATCATGCGCTCCAAGCCAAACTGGAGCGGCGGTTCAGCGGAGGGCTGTACCTGCTGAATTCGTTCGTCTATTCGAAAGCGATGGACAACGTGGGACAGGCGCTGGAGGCGCAGGGCAGCGGGGGCCGGGCCAGCCCGCAGAGTTTCTACAATCTGCGCGCGGAGAAGGCCGCCTCGGACTTCGACCAGAAGTTCAACAACACCTCCAGCCTGGTGTACGAGTTGCCGGTGGGCCGCGGCCGGCGCTACCTGGCCCAGATGCCCAAGGGCGCCGACCACGTGATCGGCGGCTGGCAGTTGAGTGTGATCAACAACATGTGGAGCGGCCAGCCGTTGAACCTCACCTACAACGCGCCGGGCAACTTCCAGGTATCGCAAACGCTGCCCGACTGGCGCGGCGGCATCAGCTACCGGCCGAATCTGACGGGACCGGCGATGACTCCCGAAGCCCAGCGGACCATCGACAACTACCTGGACCGGAACTCGGTGGTGATCCCGGCGGATCCCAGCCAGGTGTTCGGCAACGCCGGCCGGAACGTGGCGCGCAGCTATGCGCTCTACCAGATGGATTTCGGCCTGACCAAGAACTTTGCGCTCCCGCGCGAGGACATGCGCCTGCAGTTTCGCACCGAGGCATTCAACCTGCTGAACAAGTCGAACTTCCGCAACGCGGATTTCAATCGATCAAACGCCTCCTTTGGACGGGTGACGGGCACTTTCCCGGCCCGCCAGATCCAGTTCGCGCTGCGTCTGGTGTTCTAAACAGCCGCGCGAGGCTACGGCCGGATCCCTTCCACGCTCAATTTGATCCGGTACAGCCCGGTCCGCGCCGTCATGTACAGCGTCTTGCCGTCGCTGTCGCCCCAGTGGCAATTGGCCGGTGTTTCCGGCGGTTGGATGGTCCCGAGATGTTTGCCCTGGGCGGTAAAGATCCAGACGCCGCCCGGACCGGTGCAGTAGAGGTTTCCCTTCTTGTCGATCTTCATCCCGTCTGGCAGGCCGCCGGCGGTCTGGTCGGTGACATCGGCGAATACTTTGCCGTGCGCCAGCGAGCCGTCCTTCTGGACGTGGAAGCGCATCCAGATCTTCCTCTTCTCGTCGGAATTGGAGACGTAGAGATACCTCTCGTCCGGCGAGAAGGCCAGGCCGTTGGGCCGGCTCAGGTCCTTGTACACCAACTGCAGCCTGCCGCCCGAGAGCCGGAAGATACCGTTGAACTTCAGCTCCTTATTGGGGTCGTCGTCGAGCTTGGGGAAGCCGTAAGGGGGATCGGTGAAGTACAGGTCGCCGTTCGACTTGTACACCGCGTCGTTGGGACTGTTGAGGCGCTTGCCTTCATACCTGCCGGCCAGCACGGTGCGCTTGCCGTCCTTCTCCACGCGGGTGACCTGTCCGTTGCCATGCTCACAGACGATGAGCCGGCCCTGCTTATCCAACGTGAGGCCGTTGGAGCCGATGAAGGCCCCGGCCGGCGCGTCCGAGCCGGCGCAGCCGCTGGGGTGGAGGAACCGGACAACTTTGCCATCCGGTGTCCACCTGTGGATCACGTTGTTGGGGATATCGCTGAACAGCAGCGCGCCTTCCTTCAGCCAGACCGGGCCCTCGATGAAGCCGAATCCTCCGGCCAGTTTCTCGATCCGCGCGCCGGACGGCACGATCTTGTCGAGGCCCGCGTCTTTTCTGTCGACCTTGCCGGCGCTCTGCGCCATCGCCATCATCCCTCCTGCCAATGCTATCGCGAGTAGGCTGTTGGATTGCATGAGGAGATTGTACAGAAGAAAAAGGCAAAAGGCAAAAGGCAAAAATCAAAAGGCAAAAGTGATTAGGTGTTCTTCCTAATTCCTTTTGCCTTTTGATTTTTGCCTTTCGCCTTTTGCCTTTTACACCGCCGGCCCATGCACCGGCCGCTGAGGACAGGGCCACTGCCTTTTCATGCCGCCGCTACACGCTAGGACAAGGTCACCGATTCCGTGAGAGAATCTCCCCTGGAGGTCGTCCATGCGAATCGCCATCGCCCTACTGGGGTTGTCCACGGCCCTGTTTGCCCAAGAGCTGCCCATCGTGACCGGAGTGGAGCACCAGCCGCTTGCCGCTCAGGTTTTGCGCGTGATTGAAGCCCTGCAGTTTCTGGGCGAGCCGCTGCCGGGCGCCGACGCGGCCGAGCTGCGGCGCCTGGCGGAAGGCTCGGGCAGCGCCGCCGTGGCTGGGATGCAGAAGATTCTGGACCGTCACTGCCTGGTCGGAGTCCAGATCAATCCGGAGAGCCGGGTCAAAGTGCTTGAGGGGCCGGCGAAGGCGGAGCTGGTGGAGCAGGGATGGCGTACGTTTCTGGTCAAGGTCCAGAACGAGGCGGGTATCACGCCCGTCCTGGCGGTGGAGAGCCCCAACGCGGGCATGCTGCACGGCGCCGATCCCGGCGCGGTGGCGCGGCGCTTCCTCGACGTCCAGATGTTCGACAAGCAGCCCATGCGGCCGCGCTTGTCCGGCCTGGAGGTGGAGTACCGCATCCTGCAGATCTTCTCCAAGACCGCGGGCAAGCGGGAAGCCCGGCTGGGATTCAACGTAGGGCAGGGAACTCAAGACCTGGGATTCCGCAACGAGGCCGTTCTCCTGTTCAACACCCGGCCCGCGGCGAAGGTGAGCTTCCGGGTGCTCGATTTTGACGATCGCCCGACCACCGGCGCGTTTCTCATCAAGGACGCTAAGGGCCGCGTGTATCCCTCGCAAGCCAAGCGCCTGGCGCCCGATTTCGCATTCCACCCGCAGATTTACCGGGCCAACGGCGAGAACGTGCTGCTGCCTCCCGGCGAATACACCATCGAGTACACGCGCGGTCCGGAGTATCGCAAGAAGGTGCAGCGCGTCAGCGTGAAGGAGCAGCCCATGGACCTTACCTTCCGGCTGGAGCGCTGGATCGATCCGGCCAAGCAGGGTTGGTACTCGGGCGATCATCACATCCACGCCGCCGGCTGCGCCCACTACGAGAAGCCCACCGAGGGCGTCTACCCCAAGGACATGATGCGCCACATCCTGGGCGAAGACCTGAAGGTCGGCTCGGTGCTCAGTTGGGGACGTGGAGGTGTCCGGCTTTCCGTCCAGCCACACGGGCCACATCTGCCTGCTGGGGCTGAAGGAACAGGACTACCCGGGCTCCAAGCGCATCGAGGACTGGCCCAGTTGGGGCATTCCGGTGTTCCGTTGGGGGAAGTCGCAGGACGCCGTCACCGGTTTTGCGCACTCCGGGTGGGGCCTCATGGTGAAGACCGATCAACTGCCTACCGAAGAGCTGCCGCCGTTTGACGGCATCGGCGCCAACGAGTTCATCGTGGGGGTCACCCACGACCTGGTGGACTTCATCTCGACTGTGGATACGCCCTCGGTATGGGAGCTGAATATCTGGTATCACACCTTGAACGTGGGCTATCGCACCCGGATCAGCGGCGAGACCGACTTCCCCTGCATTTACGGAGAGCGCGTCGGATTGGGGCGCAGCTACGTGCGCCAGAAAAACTCCCACGACTATCGCGACTGGGTGCTGGGTATCCGCGAGGGCCGCAACTACGTGTC
>JACOSH010000563.1 GCA_016178945.1 Acidobacteriota bacterium | reverse complement strand
TCGAGTTCTTCGACGGCCCCCACACCATCAACGGCAAGGGGACCTTTGAGTTCCTGCGCCGCCATTTGAAGTGGCCGCGGTAGGGCCGCCCTCGGCGAGGTGGTAGTCTAACTAATAGCCGTATGAAAAAACCGAGTTCCGGTGATCGCGCCGCTCCCAAGGACGTGGACGAATACCTCGCGCGCGTCCCGGAGCCCGCCCGCGGCACTTTGAACCGGGTTCGCGCGGCGATTCGGTCCGCTGTGCCACCGGAGGCCACGGAGGTCATCAGCTATCGGATGCCTACGTTCAGGTACAAAGGGCCGCTGCTGGGGTTCGCCGCGTTTCCGAACCATTGCGGGTTGTACCCGATGAGTCCGGCGGTGATCGAGGCGTTCAAGAACAAACTCAAGAACTTCCCCACATCCAAAGGCGCCATCCGCTTTCCTGTGGACAAGCCCCTCCCGGCCGCTCTTGTGAAAAAGCTGGTGAAGGCGCGGATCGCGGAGAACGAACGCAAGAAACGGCGCTGACCGCCTAACGGCTCAGCCGCGACCATACACTACACTAGAGGGGAATGGGCGGCCTGTGGAGCGTGATCTCCATTCTCGGTCTGGGACTGGCTTTCGCCACGGCGGCGGCCGCCGATCCCCAGCTCTATGAGGGCCGGCGCATCGCCACCATCCTGTTTGTTCCGCCCGAGCAGCCCCTGGATGCCGAGGAGATCTACCGCCTGATGCCCCTCCGGGTCAACCGGCCCCTGCATCTGGTCGATGTCCGGATGGCCATCGACCGCCTCTTCGCCACCGGCCATTACACCGATATCCAGGTGGACGCCGAGTTGCGCGACAACGGAGTGGTCCTGCGCTTTCTGACGGCCCACGGCTGGTTCGTGGGTCGTGTGGCGGTCGAAGGCAACGCCGGCGAGCCGCCGAATCCGGGCCAGCTAATCGCCGCCACTCGCCTGCAGCTTGGAGAACCGTACGTGGAGGAAAAAACGCGCGCGGCCGTGGCGGGCATCAAGGATGTCCTGGAAGACAACGGATTCCATGGAAGCCAGGTGGAGCCGCGGTTCGATTATGACCCTCGCACCCAGCAGATCCGGCTGCGCTTCCAGGTGACCAGCGGAAAACGCGCGCGCCTGGCGCCGCCCCGCTTTGCCGGCACTCCCAAACTGCCGGCGGCGCAGGTGATCGCCGCCACCCGCTGGAAGGGCTGGTTTGGATGGAGGCCGCTCACCCAGAACCGGCTGCAACGCGGGCTCCAGCGCATTCGGGCCCTGCATCAGGCCCAGGATCGTCTGATGGCCCGCGTTTCGACAGCATCCCTGGACTATGACCCCTCGACCGGCAGTGTCACCCCCACGCTGCAGGTGGAAGCGGGACCCAAGGTGGAGGTGCGGGCCGTGGGCGCCAAGGGCGCGCGCGGCAGGCTCACCCGCTTGATCCCCATCTATGAGGAGAAGACCGTCGACCGCGACCTGCTGGTGGAGGGCGAGCGCAACCTGCGCGACTATTTCCAGTCCCAGGGCCACTTCAACGCCGAGGTTGTGCACAAGCAACAACGGGTGATCAACGACCGGGCGGTGATCGATTACCTGATCAACCTCGGCAGGCGGCACAAACTGGTCAAAGTGGAGATCGCCGGGAACCACTACTTCGACACCGCCACCTTGAGGGAGCGCCTCTTCATCGCCCCCGCCTCGCTGCAATACCGCCGCGGCCGCTACAGCGAGGGACTACGGCGGCGCGACGAGCAGGCCATCGCCGACCTCTACCGCGAGAACGGCTTTCGCGACGTGCAGGTGACCTCGACGGTGATCGACAACTACCAGGGCAAGCCCGACAACCTCGCGGTGGGCCTACAGGTCGTGGAAGGGCCGCAGTCGTTCGTCGCCCGCCTGGAAGTGGAAGGAATCCGCCAGTTGCCTCGCGAGACGATCGTCGGCGCCCTCAGCTCCGCCGAAGGACAGCCGTTTAGCGAGTTCAACGTGGCGGTGGACCGCGACAACATCCTGGCGCGCTATTTCAACGAAGGATTCCCCAACGCCGCCTTCGAGTGGAACGTGACTCCGGCCGAGGCCCCCAACCAGGTCGACCTGCGGTTCACGATCACCGAAGGGGAGCGGCGCTTTGTGCGCCAGGTCCTGGTGAGCGGGCTGGAAACCACGCAGCCCGGCCTGGTGAACCGCAATCTCCACCTCGGCCCCGGCGATCCCTTATCGCTGACGCGCATGGCCGACGCCCAGCGGCGTCTCTACGATCTGGGCGTCTTCGCGCGCGTCAACATGGCGATTCAGAATCCGGACGGCGAGACCCAGAGCAAGTATGTGCTGTACCAGATCGAAGAGGCCAGGAAATACTCGGTGTCGGCAGGCGCCGGGGCCGAGCTGGGGCGCATCGGCGGCGGCGTGTCCAGCTTTGAGAATCCCGCCGGCCAGGCCGGCTTCAGCCCGCGCCTCTCGTTCAACGTGAGCCGTCTGAACGTGAACGGTCTGGGCCACACCTTGAGCTTCAAGAGCCGCGTGTCCAATCTGCAGCAGCGCGGTTTGATTAACTACAGCGCGCCCCGCCTGCGCAACGTGGCCGGACTCAATCTGTCCTTCACCGCCCTCTACGACAAGTCGCGCGACGTGCGCACGTTTACGGCCCAGCGGCTGGAGGGATCGGTGCAATTGTCCCAGCGGTTGTCGAAGGCCACCAGCAGCCTGTATCGCTTCAGTTTCCGCCGGGTGCGCCTCGCCGACCTGAAGATCAACCAACTGAAGCTTCCCCCGCTGGCGCGGCCGGTGCGCATCGGCATGCTTTCCGGAAACCTGATCCAGGACCGCCGCGACGACCCCATCGACTCGCGCAAGGGCGTGTACAATACCGTGGATCTGGGCGTGGCCTCGCGGGTGTTTGGCTCGGAGGCCAATTTCACGCGCTTCCTGGGCCGCAACTCCACGTACCGGCCCCTGGGGAAGAACGTAGTGCTGGCCCGCTCGCTCAACCTGGGATGGCTGAATCCGTTTCGCCTGGGCGGCACGTTCGGCGACATCCCGCTGTCGGAGCGCCTGTTCTCGGGCGGCGCCAGCAGCCACCGGGGCTTCCCCGACAACCAGGCCGGCCCACGCGATGATTCGACCGGCTTTCCCTTGGGCGGGCGCGCCCTGTTCATTCACAATACCGAAGCGCGATTTCCCGTAATCGGCGACAACCTCGCCGGAGTTGTCTTCCACGACGCCGGCAACGTCTATTCGAAACTGGAGAACCTCTCGTTTCGCGTTACCCAGCGCGCCCGCGACGACTTCGACTACATGGTGCACGCGGTCGGCTTGGGCGTCCGCTACCGCACGCCGGTGGGTCCCCTGCGCCTGGACCTGGCCTACAGCCTCAATGGGCCGCGCTTCTGCGGCGCGACGGCCGCCTCGCGCCCCGGTCCGCCATGCGGCACGCGCTCGGACGAGCGGATCAGCCGTTTTCAATTCCACTTCTCGATCGGGCAGGCCTTCTGATGCGCATCCTCACGCTCTCGGTTCTGATCGCCTCGCTCGGCCGGCCCGAGATCGTCGATCGCGTGGCGGTGCGCGTGGGCAACGCCGTAATCGCCGAGAGCGACATCTTGCGGGAGATCCGGCTGGCGGCCTTTCTGAACGGCGAGCCGCCCGATTTTGGCCCCGGCGCCCGGCGCCAGACCGCCGAGCGGCTGGTCGATCAGCGCCTGATCCGCAAAGAGATCGAGACCGGCCGCTATCCGGAGCCGGAACCCAGCGGCGTGGAGGCGGTCCTCAAGGAGGCCCTTACTTCCCGCCGCGACTTGTCCGCCTATCGGATTAGCGAAGACGATCTCAAGGCCCACCTGACGTGGCAATTGACCGCGCTGCGCTTT
>JACOSH010000562.1 GCA_016178945.1 Acidobacteriota bacterium | reverse complement strand
GGCCGGCGTCTATTTCGGGTCCGCCAACGGGCGCCTCTACTACACTCGCGACGCCGGCAACTCCTGGCAAACGCTGGCGGACAATCTGCCGCCCGTGTACTCCGTTTCCGTGGCCGAGGAGTGATACGATGGCAGCCGGAGGATCCTCCGGTGGGCTATCGATCCCTGGTTCTCATAGGTTGTTTCCTGCTGGCCGCCTCGGGCGCCGCGAAACGCAAGGCCCTGATCGTCGACGGGCAGAACAACCACAAGTGGCAGGAGACCACGCCGGTCCTCAAACGCCTGCTGGAACAGACGGGCCTGTTCGATGTGGAAGTGGCCACGGCGCCGCCCAAGGGCGCCGATATGAGCGCCTTCCACCCGGACTTCAAGGCTTTTGACGTCGTGGTCTCCAACTACAACGGCGACGCCTGGCCGGCCGCGACCCAGGCCGCGTTTGAAGCCTATGTGCGCGGCGGAGGCGGCTTCGTGGTGTATCACGCCGCCGATAACGCCTTCCCGGAATGGGCCCAGTACAACGAGATGATCGGGCTCGGCGGCTGGGGCAACCGCAAAGAATCCGCCGGGCCCTACGTGCGCTATCGCGAGGGCAAGATCGTGGCGGAGAACAAGCCCGGCCCCAGCGGCCACCACGGCAAGGCGCATGAGTTCCGCGTGGAGATCCGCGACAGCGCTCACCCCATCACCGCGGGCCTGCCCCGGCAGTGGATGCATGCCCAGGATGAGCTCTACGACAGCCTGCGGGGACCGGCTCGCAACATGACCGTGCTGGCCACGGCTTTTTCGGATACCTCCACCGGCGGCACTGGCGAACACGAGCCCATCCTGATGGTGCTCTCCTACGGGAAGGGCCGCATCTTCCATACCACCCTGGGCCACTACCTGCCGGCCCTGGAGTGCCTGGGCTTCGCCGTCACCTTCCAGCGTGGCGTGGAGTGGGCGGCCACCGGCCAAGTGACGCAGCCGGTCCCGGAAGATTTCCCCACGCCCACGGGAGTGCGCTCAAGGCCTCTGGGCCGCGACTGAGCCGCGCGCGTCAGCAAGCGGCTGTTATCCGTTAAACCGCCGCTCGGCTTCCTTCCAGTTCACAACGTTCCACCAGGCGGCGATGTAGTCCGGACGGCGGTTCTGATACTTCAGGTAGTAGGCGTGCTCCCACACGTCCAGGCCGATGATGGGAGACTTGCCTTCCATCACCGGCGTGTCCTGATTCGGAGTGGAGGAAATCTCCACCTTGCCCGAAGCGTCCTGGCACAGCCACGCCCAGCCCGAGCCGAAGCGCCCGACGCCGGCGGCGGCAAACTTTTCCTTGAACGTGTCGAAGCTGCCAAAAGCGGCATTGATGGCCGCGGCCAGGTTGCCCACCGGCGCGCCGCCGCAGTTCGGCCCCATGATCTGCCAGAACATCGAGTGATTCCAATGACCGCCGCCGTTGTTGCGGACCGGGCCGCGGATCGCCTCCGGAACCGCGGCGCAGTTGTTGGCCAGCAGCTCCTCCAGGCTCTTGCCGGCCAGGGCCGGCGCCGACTCCAGCGCCTTATTCAGGTTGGTCACATAGGCGTTGTGATGTTTGCCATGGTGGATCTCCATGGTCATCCTGTCGACATGCGGCTCCAGCGCATCGTGAGCGTACGGCAGTGCGGGTAGTGTGAATGGCATAGGTCGTCTCCTTACCGGTAACTTCGTTCGAACGCATCGGCGAGGCGGAACATGCGGGCCTCGTCAAAATGATTGGCCAGGATCTGCATCCCGACCGGCAGCCCGGCGGCGGTCCTGCCGCACGGCACGCTCATGCAGGGGATGCCCGCCAGGTCGCCGGTGATCGTGTAAATATCCGACAGGTACATCTGCAGCGGATCGTCCAGCTTCTCCCCCAGCTTGAACGCCGGGAAGGGCGACACCGGCGTGACGATGGCGTCCACCTCGGCAAAGGCATTGGTGAAGTCGCGGGCGATCAAGGTGCGCACCTTCTGCGCCTTCAGATAGTAGGCGTCGTAGTAGCCGGCGCTGAGCACGTAGGTCCCGAGCATGATGCGCCGCTTGCACTCCGCGCCGAACCCTTCGCCGCGCGTGTTGCGGTACATGTCGCTCAGGGCGCCGGACGAGGCGGAGCGGAACGTGTAGCGCACGCCATCGTAGCGCGCCAGGTTGGAGCTGGCTTCCGCGGTGCAGATGATGTAATAGCAGGCGATGGCGTAGTCGGTGGCGGGAAGGCTGATCTCCTTCACCTGGCACCCCAGTTTCTTCAGCGTCTCCACGCCGGCCTGGATCAAGTCTCCCGTTTCGCTGGCCAGCCCGTTGAAATACTCGCGCGGCAGGCCGATCCGCAAGCCCCGGACGTTCCCGTCAAGCTGCGCCGTGTAGTCCGGCACCGGCGCCTCGGCGGAGGTCGCATCCAGCTCGTCGCGCCCGGCAATCACGCCCAGCAGGGTGGCGGCATCGCGTACGCAGCGGCCGAACGGCCCGATGTGGTCGAGCGAGCTGGCAAAGGCCACCAGCCCGTAGCGCGACACCCGCCCGTAGGTCGGCGTCACCCCCACCACGCCGCAGAACGACGCCGGCTGGCGGACGGATCCGCCCGTGTCCGACCCCAGCGCCACCACCGCCGTTCCCTGCGCCGTGATGGCGGCCGAGCCCCCGCTCGATCCGCCCGGCACGCGGTCCAGGGCGGCCGGGTTCCGCACCGGACCGAAAGCGGAGTTCTCGTTCGACGAGCCCATGGCGAACTCATCGCAGTTGGCCTTGCCCAGGATCACGCCGCCGGCCGCCTCCAATCGCTGGACGGCGGTCGCGTCATAAGGCGGAATGTAGTTGGCCAGCAATTTCGATCCGCAGGTCGTGCGCAGACCCTTGGTGACGATCACGTCCTTCACCGCCACCGGCACTCCGCCCAGCGGGCCGGTATCCTCGCCGCGGGCGATCTTCTCATCCACGCGCCCCGCCGCCTCCAGCGCCCGTTCCGGACAGAAGCGCAAATACGCGTTCGTCTTGGGATTCTCCGCCTCCGCAAACCGCAACGCCTCCGTAGCCAGCTCCGTCGCACTAAACGCGCGCCGCCGCAGCCCTTCCCGAACCCCCTCGATAGTAAGTGCCGAAATCTCCATACAACCGACCAACTGACCAACTGACCAACTGACCAACTGTCTACTTACCTCTCAATCACCTTGGGCACTTTGAAGTGCCCCGCCCCGGCCTGCGGCGCGTTGGCCAGCGCCGTCTGGGCCCCCAAAGGCGGACGATCGCGATCCGGCCGCAAGGTGGCGGTGTCTTCGGCCGGGTACAGGACCTGCGCCATGGGCGGCACGCCGCTGGTATCGAGCTCGTTCAGTTTCTCGACGTGTTCGAGGATCCCGCTGAGGTCGGCGCGGAATCGCTCCACCTCTTCGTCCGACAGGTTCAGATTCGCCAGTCCGGCCACGTACCGGACCCGTTCCGAGGTCAGTTTCACGCCAATTCCCTTTTCCGCGACGCGAGGTAGACGCGCCGCAAACCCGGATCCAGGATGCTGTCCGCCTCGTCGGCCGGCCGCGACGCCTCCGCGCGCCGGGGCGCCCGCTTGGGCGGCGCGACGCGAAACTCCAGGTCCGTCACCCGTCCCTCCCCCAGCGTCCCGCCCAGCTTTTCCAGGATCAGGCGGCTCATCACGAACAGTTGCCGCTGCCAGACCGAGTCGTCGACCCCCACAATCAGCTTGCCCCGCACCAGCCGCTCGGCCCGCGCGTGCCGCGCGATCCGTGGACCGACCGCGGAGTTCCAAGCGGCGCGGGCCAGTTCCTCGCCGGTCACCGCGTCATCGGGAAACCGGAGCTTCCCCATGACTCTGCTGGCGCGTTCCATGCTGATCCGGAAGCGTCCATTGTAGCATGAGGGATATGTTTCACTGCCCCATCGCCGCGCACGCCGAGCTGCGCCTGCTGGAAGAACGCCACGCCGAAGAGATCTTTGAAGTAGTGGATCGGAATCGCGGGCGCCTGCGCGAGTGGCTGCCTTGGGTCGACCCCACCCGCTCGTCCGAGGATGTCCGCGCCTTCATCCGCGCAAGCCTGGAGCAGTTCGCTCGCAACGAGGGCTTCGCGGCGGGCATCTGGGTCGAGGGCGCGCCGTCCGGCTGCATCGGCATCCACCGGATCGACTGGGCCAATCGCGCCGTTAGCATCGGCTACTGGCTGGCCGGGGAGCACCAGGGGAAAGGCATCGTGACCGCCGCCTGCCGCGCCGTGTTGCGCCACTTGTTCGGCGAGCTGAACCTGGATCGCGTGGAGATCCGCTGCGGAACCGGGAACGCCCGGAGCTGCGCCATCCCCGAGCGGCTGGGCTTCACGCG
>JACOSH010000561.1 GCA_016178945.1 Acidobacteriota bacterium | reverse complement strand
TTCTTCCTAATTCCTTTTGCCTTTTGATTTTTGCCTTTTGCCTTTTGCCTTTTTTCCCCTACAACAGCCGGCGAATGGCCGCCTCCACGGCGGCAGGAATTAGGAAGAACACTTCATTACTTACTGGCCGGAGGTTTGCGGCCGTCCTGGAGGCTGCGGCACCCAAAGAAGGCCAAAGGCGAAGTAATAAAGTGGTTCTTCCTAATTCCTTTTGCCTTTTGATTTTTGCCTTTTGCCTTTTGCCTTTTTCCCCTACAACAGCTTGCGCACCGCCGCCTCCACGGCGCCGGCTTCCGTCTCGCCCACAAACGAGGTAACAAGCCGTCCGGCGCGGTCATAGAGGAACAACGCGGGCAGAGCGCCGCTCCAGCGCGGGTCGACCCGCCGGATGAAGCGGTCGTCGTCCGTGACGCGCTTGATGTAGGCCGGGCCGGGCACGCGATGCCGCTTCAGGAACCGCAGCGCGTCGGCTTCCTGTTCCGGCTCGTCGGCCGAAACCGTGATCAGGAGCAGGCCGCGGGCGCGGAACTTGGCCTGCAATGCCGCCAGCGCGGGCATTTCCTTGCGGCAGGGAGCGCACCAGGTCGCCCAGAAGTCCACCAGCAGGACGCGGCCGGTCCCGGACTTGAGCAATGTGGGATAGCCGGACTCATCCACCGGCGCGAGGCCGGCCAACAGCAACAGAAGGGCAAGGCTCACGATTCTTTAACGCACCCGCTTGAGGGTGCAGCCGAAGGCGCGAGTCTCCGCCGGGTCGACCGGGCCGCCCGCCAGCACCGCGTCAATGGCCAGCCGGAGGGAGTGCTGCTGGACGCGGGCCACGGTTTGGGCGTCGTCGATGCGGCCGTGATAGCGGAGCACGCCGGTTTTGTCGATCACGAAGGTCTCGGGTGTGAACTGGGCGCCGAACTTATCGGCCAGGACGTTGCCGGAATCCTTGTAGACGGGAAAGGGGTAGCCGGCCGCGCGGGAGTGCTCGACGATCTCCTCCGGCGGCTCATTCTGATTGGCGTTCACGAAAACGAATTGCACTCCCTTGGCCGAGTAGTCCTTGTAGAGGCCGATCATCCGCTGGTTATAGCGATTGGAGACCGGGCACTTGGTGGACATGAAAACCACCACGGTCGCGGCGCTCTCGACCGGGCGGAAGGAGACGGCGGCGCCTTGCAGCGTGGCGAGGGAGAAGGCGGGCACGGGGGCCGACAGGCGATACTCCTGCGCCAAGGCGGCGCACGCCAGGATCGCGATTGCAACAGTCTTGCTCATTTTTTCGGCTCCAGCTTGAGATCGATGACGGGCTTCTTCCGGGAATCAAACGAGCTCAGCGTGCGCACCGGGCTGGACTGGTCCTGGTAGTCCGCCTTCAGGGTGTAGTCCGCGTTGGGGTCCAGGCCGTGAAAATAGAAGGCCCCGTGCTCGCGAGTAATAAACGAGCGGATCTGGAGCGTCTTGCTGTTTTTCAGTTGCACGACCGCGCCGTTGACGTGCTGCTCCTGGCCGTCGTATACAGTCCCCTGGACCATGCGGAACTTCTCGTCCTCATTCTTCTTCTTCTTGCCCTGGAAGGCCCAGGCCGCGGGCAGGGCGGCGATGAGCAGAAAAACCAACCACCGTCGGGGCACGTTACACGCTCCTCATACGGGTAGACGCGGCGGGCCGGAAACGGTTAACGCCAATCCTCTTCATCTTCTTCCTCATCCTCTTCGTCATCTTCGACGAAGCTGTCGTCTTCTTCCTCGTCGTCCTCGTCGGCGGATTCGATCTCCAACGGGTTGATTCCCACTACCCTCAGGTCCGCGCCGCATTCGTCACAGCTCAAGGTGTCGCCTTCGTCGACGTCGGTCTCTTCCACGTCGATATCGCTGTCACAAACAGGACATGTAACCATGCTGCCTTCCCCCCTCCACAAGAAGTTATACGAAACCCGGCATGCTGTTGCCAAGTTATCCGCTGTCTACCTCCCTTGCTTGGCCAGCCGCCGGCGGGTGGTCGCCGGGACGATACCCTTCAAACGAAGATACATGAAAAGCTGCTGCCGGTGGGTCAGCTCATGTTCTTTCACAAACTGCAACATCTCCAGACGCGTCATCTGTTGGCCGTCGAAGCGGGTGATGATATGGGAATAGAACTCGCCGTCACGGGCGGCCAGCGCCGGGACCAGTCCGTCCATGGACGCGCGGAGCTCGGCGGCCAGAGTGGCGGCGTCCAGATCCTTGGGCAGTTGCGGAGCGTACTTGGGGATTATCTCGCGGAATTGCGGTCCGCTCATGTCCTCGACGCCGCCGAGCAACATGCCCGTGAGGGCGTGCCCGGCGTCCAGGATGTGGCGGGCGATTTCGCCGAACGTCGCCAGATCGGGCGACGGCTTGAAGCCGAGCTCGTCCGCGGGGAAATCTTCCAGTGCCTGTACTGTGTCCTGGCGCACTGTCTTCCAGGAGTCGATTACCGTTTGGGGGCGTACCATACGCTTTCATTGTATGATGCCTGGGGGAAGGAGCGAGCGTGAGCCTGTACTTTGAGGATTTTGCCGTGGGGCAGGAGTATGCGACCCGCGGGCGCACCATCACGGAGGCCGACGTGGTGGGTTTTGCCGGCCTCTCGGGGGACTTCGTGGAGCTGCACACCAACGAGGAGTATGCGCGGCAGGGGCCGTTCGGACGGCGCATCGCGCATGGACTGCTGACGCTCAGCGTCTCCAGCGGCCTGATGGTGCAGACCAACCTGGTGCTGGACAGCGTGGTGGCCTTCTACGGGATCGACCGGCTGCGCTTCACCCAGCCGGTGTTCCCCGGCGACACCATCCACGTGGTCAAGCGCGTGATCGAGACGCGGGAGAAGGAAAAAACCGGTGTCGTGACCTTCCAGACCACCGTGCTCAATCAGAACAACGAGACCGTTCTGGTCTATCAGGACAAGCTGGCGGTGAAGAAGAAAGCGGGCCATGCGACCGCTTGACGGGCTGGCGGTGCTGGATCTGACGCGCCTGCTGCCCGGGGCCGCGGCCACCATGATGCTGGCCAACTTCGGCGCCGAGGTGACTAAGATCGAGGAGCCGCTCGCGGGAGACTACGGACGCCACATGCCGCCGCTGGTCGACGGCGTGGGCGCGGTGTTTCGCGCGGTGAATCGCGGCAAGAAGAGCGTGGCGCTCGATCTGAAGAGCCCCACTGGTGTCGCGGCTTTTCGCGAACTGCTCTCGACCGCCGACGTGCTGATCGAAGGCAACCGCCCGGGCGTGATGAAGCGCTTGGGCCTGGACTACGACGCGCTGCGCGCGGATTATCCGAGGCTGATCTACGTGAGCCTGACCGGCTACGGCCAGCAGGGACCGTACGCGGGGCTGGCGGGCCACGATATCAATTACCTGGCGCTGGGCGGGCTGCTCGATCTGACGGGCGCGGCGGGAGGGCCTCCGGCCATCCCGGGCGCACAGATCGCCGACCTGGCCGGCGGCGCGATGCAGGCGGTGATCGGGGTGCTGCTGGCTGTGGCGGCCAGGGAGAAGACCGGGCGCGGGCAGTTCGTCGACGCCGGGATGATCGATGGCGTGGTGTGGCTGCTGACGCTGCCGCTGGCGATCCAGGCCGCGACCGGGAATCCCGCACGGCGCGGCGAGACCACGCTCTCGGGCCGCTACGCCTGCTATCACGTGTACCGCGCGGGCGACGGCCGGTGGCTGGCGGTCGGCGCGCTGGAGCCCAAGTTCTGGCGAACGGTGTGCGAGC
>JACOSH010000560.1 GCA_016178945.1 Acidobacteriota bacterium | reverse complement strand
TCCAACTGCCCTACTGGCAGGCTGCCCGGGCCGGTCTGATGCGCGCGGCGGCGCAGCTCCAGGTGCGGGCTGATTTCGCCGGCCCGAACACCTACGATCCCAAAGCGCAGCAGCAGGAGTTCCAGCGGGTCGTGCGGCTCAAGCCGTCGGGTATCCTGATCTCGCCGGCCGATCCCGCCTTGATGAAGGCCGATATCGACGCGGCCATCGACGCGGGCATTCCCGTCATTACCATCGACTCCGACTCGCCGGAAAGCAAACGGCTCGCTTTCGTGGGCACTAACAACTATCAGGCCGGGTTGATGGGGGGGAAACTGGCTGCCACCCAGCTCAAGGGCAAGGGCAGCGTGGCCGTCTACGGCATGCCGGAACAGACCAACCTCAACGAGCGCCTCAAAGGCTACCAGGAAGCTTTTTCCGCTCACCCGCAGATCAAGATTGTCGAAGTGATCAACGTGAAGGGCGATCCGCGCATCGCCTTCGATTCGACCGGCGCGCTTCTCGACAAGTTGAAAGACAAGGTGGATGCCTTCGTCTGCCTGGAGGCGACCGCCGGCAAGGAAGTGGCCGAGGTGCTGAGCCGCCGCCAGATCAAGGGCAGAGTGCTGGTAGCCATGGACACCGATCAGGGCACGCTGGAGTGGATCCAGAAAGGCGTCATCGCCGCCACCATCGGTCAGAAGCCGTTCACCATGGCCTTCTACGGGCTCAAGATGCTGGACGATCTCCTGCATCATAAGCTGAATCCGCTCGGCAAGAGATGGGCGCAAGATTCCTTCTCGCCTATTCCCACCTTCGTGGATACCGGCGCGACTCTGATCGACAAAGGCAGCGTCGGCGAGTTCCTGCAGTCGCGCGATTCGGCCACCGCCGATAAGAACCCGTAGACCGCCGGGTACAATCAATCTATGTCCCGAATGCTGGAGGAGATCCGGCAGCAGCCGGCCGCGCTCGAGCGCACCCTGAAGGCTTCGCTGCGCCCGATGGAGCGATTCCGCCGGACCATCGCTCGGAAGCCGCCCAGGCTGGTCGTGCTGGCCGCGCGCGGAACCTCCGACAACGCCGCCCAGTTCGGACGCTACTTGTTGGAAATCACCACCGGCATCCCGGTGTCGCTGTCGGCGCCTTCCATCCACACGCTCTACAACGCCACTGTGGACCTGCGCGACGCGCTGGTCGTGGGTATTTCGCAATCCGGGGAGTCCACCGACACCAACCTGGTGGTCGAGCGGGCCCGCTGTCAGGGCGCCGTGACCATCGGGATCACCAACGAGCCGGACAGCGCTCTGGCCAAACTGGCGCAGCACGTCTTCCTGGTGCGCGCCGAAAAGGAGAAGAGCGTCGCCGCCACCAAGACCTACACCGGCCAGGTCCTGATGCTGTATCTGCTGGCCTACGCCCTGGGCGCGAGGCTGCGCATCGCGGATCTGGAGCGGCTGCCGGACAAAGCCGCCGCCGCGCTGAAGCTGGAGCCCGCCATCCGGGGCCTTTCCGAGCGCTACCGCTTCATGAACCAGGCCGTGGTGGTGGGCCGCGGCTTGAACTACGCCAACGCCTTCGAATTTGCCCTCAAGCTGATGGAGACCTGCTACGTGGTGGCCGAGCGCTTTTCCTCAGCCGACTTTTTGCACGGCCCCATCGCCATGGTCGAGCGCGCTTTTCCGCTGTTTCTGTTCGCGCCCAGCGGCGTGACCTGGCCGTCCATGCGCGAGATGCTGGAAAAGCTCGAATCGCTCAACGCCGAGACCGTGGTCTTCACCGACTCGGCCAACGCCGAGGCCGCCGCGCTCCGCACGCGCGTCATCCGGGTCCCGGCCAAGCTGCAGGAGCTCTACACACCCATCCCCTACATCATCCCCGCCCAGATCTTCGCCGCCTGCCTGGCCGCCCAGAAAGGCCTCGACCCGGACCGCCCCCGCACCCTGACCAAGGTCACGCGGACGCTGTGAGACGGCCGCAAAGCGACCTGCTAAACTGGCCAACATCATGCGATCCCTCCGCTTTCCTTTCCGCTGCTGTGCGGCTGTCTTATTCTCTCTGGCGCTCCACGCTGAACCCGTCACGGCCCTCTACCTGCGCGGCTATGCGGTGATCCCCACGCCGCGGCAGGTTCGCCTCCAGCCGGGCGACATCACCCTCGACGAGGGCTGGCGCTTGGACGCCCCGTCCCACCGCGCCACGACGACGCTGCTGGCCGGACTCGGGCTGAAGCTTCAAGGCCAGGGGCCGAGCCTCCGCCTGCGGGTGCAGCCCGGCGCGGTCTCGACCGGCGCGGCGCCGGAGATCGACCGCCAGGCCTATCGCCTCCGCATCGACGACACTGGAATCGAGATCACCGGCAACGGCGATCCCGGACTGTTCTACGGGGTCCAGACTCTCCTCCAGCTTGCCCAGGACCGCCGCGCGCCGAAGGGAACTATCGAAGACTGGCCCTCGATGCAACTGCGCTTCCTGCATTGGGACACCAAGCATCACCAGGACCGCGTCGAAACCCTCAAGCGCTACCTGGACTGGTCCGCGCGCTTCAAGATCAACGCCATCGGCTTCGAGCTGGAGGACAAGTTCGCCTATCCCTCCCATCCGGATATCGGCGCGCCCGGCGCGTTCACGCCCGCCCAGATGCAGGAGATCGTCGACTACGGCCTCGAGCGCTACATCCAGGTGATCCCCGTGATCCAGGCGCCGGCGCACTTTGCTTACGTCCTGAAGCACCCGCGATATGCCCACCTCAAGGCCGATGGCAACAATTACCAGTCGGCGATGTGCGACCCCCGCACCTACGAGCTGATCTTCTCGATGTTCGACGACGCGATTCGCACCACACGCGGCGTCGACTACCTGTTCGCCTCCACCGACGAGGTGTACTACGCCGGCATCGACTGCGCCACGCCTTACAACGACCAGAACCGCAGCCTCCACTGGGTGGACTACGTGAAGAAGGCGCGCGATTTCGTGGCCGCTCGCGGCCGCAAGATGCTGGTGTGGGCCGAGTATCCGCTTCTGGCCGAACACGTGAAGCTGCTGCCGCCCGACATCATCGACGGGGTGATCGGCGAGCCGGAATACGTGGAGACGGAGAACCGCCTCGGCATCCGCCAGTTGGCCTACACCTCGATGCAGGGCTCGGAGTTCCTGTTCCCCAATCACCTGGCGCTCGACAGCACGCGCGGGCACTTGCGCGGGGCCGCGGAGACGATCTCGCAAGGGCGCGTCTGGCAGGGCAAGCCTATCGGCGCCTTCGGCGCGGCCTGGGACGACTCGGGCCTGCACAACGAGACCTTCTGGCTGGGCTGGTCGACGGTGGCGCAGTACGCCTGGACGCCCGGCGTGCCGTCCGTGGAGCAGCACGCCGCCGAGTTCATGCGGATCTACTACGGACCTCGCTCGGTCGGCATGATCGAGATCTACCGCGACATGCAGCGCCAGGCGCGAGCCTGGGAGTCGAGCTGGGAGCGGGTCCGCTCGCGGGTGCGCGCCTCCGGGTACGGAAATTCGTACGGGAAGGGAATCGGCACGGACCGCCGGGATTACACGCTCCCGGCTCCGGCCCTGCCGCAGGGGCCGGATCTGGCCTTCTCCGGTTCCAAGTACAAGGACCGCGCCGCCGGGGCTCGCTCGCTGGCGCTCGACAACGATCGCCTGGTGCACGCTTTGCTCGACAACTTCGCCCGCGTCGATCGCAATGCGTATAATCTCGAGGTCTTTCTTGCGCTGGCGCGCTTCATGGGCCATCATTGGCGTCTGATCGAAGGCCTGGCCGCGGCGGAGAGATCCCTGGAATCGGCATCCAAGAGCAAGCCGGAGCAGGCCGTGGGCCACATGGTCTCGGCCTACCGCACCGTGGACCGCCTGTGTCGCGAAGGTCTCGCGACCTTCCAGGAACTGACGGCGGTCTACGAGAAAAGCCGTTTCCCCAAGGGCCAATCGGTGGACGGTCGCCGGTTCGTCCACGTGCTCGACGACACCAAGGACCACTGGGCCGACCGTACCCCGGATCTAGGCTTCATGTATGCTCAAGAGAAGAGCATCGGTCTCGACCAATGGCGCAAAGATCTGTACAAGATCGTCCAGGAGTACGCGGCCCGGCACAGAGTGCCGGTGAAGGGTCTGGGCGAAGCGCGCTTGGAAGAATAATTCTGCTGCTGGCCGGTGCGGGATGGCTGCAAGCGCAGCCCTACCACGCTATCATGTGGAGCACCGGCTCGCCGCGCGACCCGGCCGCCTGGTTCGACCGCCTCAAAGAGATCGGCTTCACGGCCGAAGAGTGCAGCGGCTGCAATGCCGCGCCATTCGTTCAAAACCGCTTCGGTTTCTATGTCGAGAACCTGGTTCCGGAGCTGGGTTTTCTCAATAACCGCAAACCGATCTACGACGCCGATTTCCAGGGCTACACCTCGACCCGCGACATCCGCTTCCTGGTTCGCAAGCCCTGCTTTCACGACCCAGCCTTCTGGGAGGAGGCCAAACGCAACCTGCAAAGCCGGGTGCGCCTCTACGCCGGTCAAGGACCGCTTCTGTACGACTTGCGCGACGAGCTCTCCATCGGCTCTTTCGCTTCGCCCATGGACTACTGTTTCGGCCCGCACACCCTGCGTGAATTCCGAAAGTGGGTGCAGGAGCAGCACGGCACGCTGGAAGCGCTCAACCAGGAATGGGAAACCGGCTTTGACTCTTGGGATGCGGTGATGCCGATGACCACCTACGAGGTCAAGACCCGCGAGCGCGCCGCGCTGGCCGCCGGACGGCCGGAGAACTACGCGCCCTGGGCCGATCATCGCGCCTTCATGGACCTGACCTTCGCCCAGAGCATCGGCCGCCTGCGCGAATTCATTCGCGAAGTGGATCCCATTACGCCGGTCGGAATCGAAGGCGCCCAGATGCCCAGCGCCTTTGGCGGCTACGACCTGTGGAGGCTGTCGCAGGTGGTCGATTGGGCGGAGCCCTACGACATCGCCGGTAGCCGCGAGGTTTGGCGCTCGTTCCTGCCGCCCTCCGCGCCGATC
>JACOSH010000559.1 GCA_016178945.1 Acidobacteriota bacterium | reverse complement strand
CTGGCTTTCGGGGGGTTCCGGGCGCTGTTGTTCCGCCGCTGGACCCGGGTCCAGGAGGAGCCGGTGATGCGTCTGCATCTGGAGCGGTAAAGCTCCCCGGATCTTCGCCTTAGATGGAAAACGGGGACCTCAAAAGACCTCCAGGTCCGTTTTTCAACAAGTTGTGGAAAAGTTGTGGAATCTGTAACCCATTGACCATCCTTGGGTTAGAGCTAAGATTCGAGCTTTGGTTTTTCTCTTGACTTGAGGGACGGCTGAACTTACTATCCAATCACTACAGTTTTTGATGGCTGCGAAGCCGTCGAAAATGATTCTCCCATGTAACATCCCCCGGGGTAGAACCCGGGGTACAAGATGCCCACCCCAACAGGTGGGCATTTTTGTTGGTAGCGGCACAAGGAGTGGGGCTGTTCAGAACGTCAGGCGCAAGGCGAATTGCACCTCGCGCTCCCCGCTGGCGCCGAGGATCTGGCCGAAAGATCCGCTGTTAACGCTGTTTACTGGATTGCCGAAGCGGGGCGTATTGGACAGGTTGTAGGCCTCGGCGCGGAACTCGAGCTGGGTTCGTTCGTGGATCGGGAAGGTGCGGAACACGGAGAAATCGTAGTTGGTGAAGCCGGGCCCCCGCACGCCGTTCCGGCCCGTGTTCCCGTAACGGTTAGGACCGGGCGAGGTGAACGCGGAGGTGTCAAACCAGAGCCGGCCGCGGCCCACTCCTCCCAGAATGGAGGTCCGGCGGAGCGCATCCGCGAAATTGCTGTTGCCGGGGCAATTGCAAGGCGTGGCGTCGGCCACCACCGTGAAGGGCGCGCCGGTGACCCGGCGAAAAATCCCATTTAGCTGCCAGCCGCCCAAAATGTACCTGGCGGGGCCGGTTTGTGCGAACTTTTTCCCCGCGCCGAACGGTAATTGGTAAATATGGCTGGCCGTAAACATGTGGGTGCGGTCGTAGCCGGTGGGCCCGTAGTTGCGGCGAATGTCGGTCTGAACGATGAACCCACCCTGATCGTCGCCGGTTCCCATGTTCTTACTGTAGGTGTAAGCCGCGGTGAAGCTGAGGCCGCCGGAGAAACGCCGGGTCAGATTGGTTTGCAGGGAATTGTAGTTGTTGGTCAAGCCATGCGCGCGCAGGGCCACATCCGCGGTGCGTCCGAAGAGCACGTTGAAGGGGCGGCCGACGCTGCCCGCTCCCGGGGGCGCCGCATTCAAATTCCGCTGGTAGGGAATGCGGCGTCCGAGCGATCCCACGTAGCCCACGTCCCAGGCCAGTCCGTACCCCAGCTCGCGTTGGTAGGTCAGATTGTAGCTGTGGACAAAGGGTATCGGGTTACTGCTGGGCACGGTAAAGAAAGCCTGGTTGGGCGCGGGCGAGATACGCCCGTTGGAAGGAATCGCCAGGATCGGGACCACGGGCAAAGTGTCGAATGAGCCGTCGACGATGAAGTCGCCCGCCACCCCCTCCTGGATGTTGTAGATCACCGGGAACTGGGTCGAGAGCGTGCCGCCGGTGAAGCCGAACCGGCCGGTGTAGTAGCTGACCCCATAGCCGGTGCGCAGGACCGCTTTGCCGCTCAGCCGGTAGGAGAGGCCGAAGCGCGGCGCGAAGTTGTTGCGGTCCGCGTCGACATTCGTGCTCAGACCGATACCGCCCACGCCCGCCACGATCAGGCTGTTGGTATCCGGGTCGTAATTGGACGCCCCGCCGGCGTAGCGCGGCTTAACGGTGGTGTACAACTCATGCCGCAGTCCCAGATCGAGGGTCAGCCGCGGCGTGATCTGGAAGGTATCGTGGAAAAACGTGAGGAACTGGGTCTGCCGGTTGGTGGGGGTGATGGGCATGTAGGTGCGGCTGGTCTGGTCGGTGACGCCGAGCAGGAAGCTGGCCCAGGCGTTGGCGACGCTGCCGAACGAGCCCAGACCGGGTCCGCCGCGCAAGGCGGTAGTGCCAGGGTTGAAATCGAAGCGGCCGCGCGGGCCGAAGTTGAGCCCCTGCGGCTGGAAGCGGTCGCCGCGCGACCGCCGGACATCCACGCCCCACTTCAGGCTGTGACGGCCCAGCGTCTTGTTCCAGTTGTTGAGCAGGTTGAACAGATTGTCGACGTGAATGAGCGGATAGACCACCGGCGCGCCGATGCCCGGCAGTCCGCTGATCTGGATGCTGGCCAGCCCCTGGCTGGAAATGGGATCCGGATTCGGATTGCGGATGCCCAACTCCTGATTGAAGGGGCGCTCGATATTGATGCCGTTCACGTTGGTGTAATAGCGGTTGTAGCCGGCGCGGACCTCGGTCAGCAGGGTCGGGCTGAACCCATGGGTGAGGTTCAGGATTCCCGTCACCGTATAGGGCGTGGATCGCGACCCGTTGCCGATGGCGTTGCCCAGCGGCGCCTCGCTCACCACGTTGTACTTGGAATAGTTGAACTTGGCGAAGGCCTTGGTGTAGTCGCTGAAGTTGTGGTCCACGCGGCCGTCGTAACTGTGGCCGTCGTAGCGGAAGGGCACGTTGACGATGAAGTTGTTCAGCAGCCCGGGCTGATTGGTCCCGAACAGGAGCGGTAACAGTTTGTTAGTGATGGGATGAAAGCGCGAGACGGGAATCTGGTTGGCGGCGAAAGGCGAGCGCGCCGTGCCGTCCTTGTTGCCGGTGGCCGGGTCAAACAGGAACAGGCCGGGCACGGCGCTGAAATCGCCGCGACGCCAAGGATCGACGGGCAGGGTGTTGGTGGAGGTGCTGGCCTGCCGCAGGAGACGGCCCTGATAGGCGCCGAAGAAGAAGGTCTTGTCCCGCTTGATGGGACCGCCGATTGCGCCGCCGAATTCGTTCCGGATGAAGGTGGGCTTGGGCTGGTCGGTGGTGTTGAAGAAATTCCGCGCGCGCAGGTTGGTGCTGCGATGAAACTCGAACAGCGAGCCGTGCAGATGATTGGTTCCCCCGCGAGTGGTGACGTTCAGGACCGCGCCGCCGGCGCGGCCGAATTCGGCGTTGTAGTTGCTGGTGGTGACGTTGACTTCCTGGACCACCTCGGCCGAGGGAATGTAGATGGTGAGACCCAGCGTGGGATTGGTGTTGTCCACGCCGTCCACCTGGGTGTTGTTGGCGGAGTTGCCCTGGCCATTGGCGCGGAAGAAGGTGGTGCCTTGCGGATCCTCCAGGGTGGTGAAATCCACCGAGGGCGGCGTCACCCCGGGCATCAGTCCCACCAGCGACTGGAAGCTGCGGTTGGCGAACGGCAGCTCGACCACGGCCTGCTGGCTGAAGCTGCGCGAAACCTCGGAGCGGTCGGTTTGCAGCAGCGGGGACTCGGCCTTCACCTCGACCACTTCGGTCAGGGCGCCCGGTTCCAGCGTGGCATCCACCCGCACGGAGGTGGTCGCGCGCAGCTCCAGGTTCTCGCGAACGAATTTCTTGAATCCCGACGCCTCGATGTCGACCCGGTAGCTGCCCGGGGTCAGGTACGGAAGCGCGTAGATGCCCTCCTGATTGGTGGAGACACGCCGGGCGATACCGGTGTTCACCTCGGTGGCGACCACCGCGGCGCCGGGCACTGAAGCGCCGGAAGAATCGGTGACGTTGCCCAGCAGCGTGGCGGTGACGGCCTGCGGCAGGGCGGGGATGGCGGCGAGCAAGAGTCCCGCAGCGAGCGCGGAGAGAAGCCTCATACACGACCTTCCTTTCGGGGAGACCTGGGGAGACGTATATCAAAGCCGGGAGCCCACGGCAAGCAGCCCCCACCCCCGGCAGGCCCTGAAGTAGAATAGGTGGTCCCCATCGGTCCATGCCCACAGTCTCCAAAGTCTGGTCAAGCCTCTTCGACATCCGCAAGGGAGAGATCGCGCGCACGCTGTTCATGTCGCTGTACCTGCTGTGCGTGATGGTCGCCTACTACATTCTCAAGCCGGTGTCGGCGGCGATGTTCCTCAACAAGTTCAATATCGACAAGCTCCCCTACCTCTACATCCTGGTGGCGGTGGGCGGCGGGATGCTGGCCTACCTGTACACGCATGTGGCGCTGAAATCCTCGCTGCAGGCCGCCGTCTCCGGGGCCATGGCGATCGCGGTGCTCTGCCTGGTGGCGCTGTGGTGGCTGATCGGGCTCAACCTGCCGTGGATGCTCTACGTGTTCAACGTATGGGTGAGCCTGTTCAGCATCGTGCTGATGTCGCAGGGGTGGCTGGTGGCGGCCAACGTGTTCACCTCGCGGGAGGCCAAGCGCCTGTACGGGCTGCTGGGGCTGGGCGCGGTAGTGGGCGCCGGACTGGGCAGCGCCATCACCACCCTCACGGTGAAGCTGGTGGGCACGCGCAATCTGATTCTGGCCTGCGCGGTGATGGTGATCCTGGCGTACGTGGCCTTCCGGCTGGCCGCCCGGGAGAAGGGGCTGGCCGGGGCCAAGGGGGCCAAGGCCAAGGAGATCGAGTTCTCCCTTCGCGACATCTCCACCGCCATCGGGCGCTACCGGCACCTGCAGGTGATCATCGGGATCATCCTGGTGACGTTCATCGTGGATGAGCTGGTGGATTTCCAATTCCAGGCGATGGCCAAGCGCAGCTACCGGGGCGATCAGCTTACCGCCTTTTTTGGCGGCTTCTACGCGTGGCTGAGCGCGGTTTCCTTCGTGCTCCAGTTTTTCCTCACCGCCTGGGTGGTGCGGCGCGCCGGAGTGGGAGGCACCCTCAAGATCATGCCGGCCTCGATCGCGGTCCTATCGCTGGGCACGGTGGTGGCGCCGGGTCTGCTGTCCACGGTGGCAACCCGTTTTGTGGAGGCGGTCAACCGCTACACTTTCAACCGCACGGGGATGGAGCTGCTGTATCTGCCGCTCCCGTCCGAGCTGCGCAACCGCACCAAGGCCTTCGTAGATATTTTCGTCGACCGGGCGGGCCGGGGCGTGGCCGGCATCCTGCTGGCGCTGCTGCTGTGGGCCGGAATCCAGGATCTGCGCAAGGTGTCGGCGATCGCCATCGGGTTCGCGGCGGTTTGGCTGGTGCTGGCGCAGGCGGCCCAACGCGAGTACATGGGGACGGTTCGCCGGCGGCTGGAGAAACGGCGGCTCAACCTGGAGGAGGCCCACGTGCCGGTCAACGATGCGGCCACCCTGGCGCTGCTGGAGCAAACCACCGAGGGCAGCAATCCCCGGCAGGTGTGCTACGCGCTCTCCCTGCTGGCCGAGGCGGCGGATTACGATCTGAGCCCGGTGCTGCGCCGCCTGTCCCGCAGCCCCGAGCCGGAAGTGCGGGGCAAAGTCTACGAAGTCGCCTGGTTCGTCCGTTTCGAAGAGCTCTACGAGGCAGCGCGGGCGGAAATCCGGACGGCGGGGGCGGACAGCGCGGCGGCCGTGAAACCGGCGGTGGTGTATGTGCTGTCGTTTCCCGACGGCGCGGTGGAAGCCGCCCGGGAATTCCTGGAACATCCCGACCCGCGGGTGGCTGAGGGCACGCTGGAGGCGTTGCAGTCGCAGCCGGCCTGGCTGGACGAATTGATAACGCCGGAATGGCTGGGCGCCGCTCTGGAAGCCCGCGAGCCGTCCCGCCGCTGCCTGGCGGCCTTTGCCCTCTCGGTGCGCCGCAACGGGAGCGCGCACAGCGCGTCGTTGCGCAGGCTGCTGGAGGACGGCGATGCCCAGGTGGTGAACGCCGCGTGCCGCGCCGCGGGAACTCTCCAGGACCGCGGGTGCGTGGACCCTCTGGTCCAGCGCCTGGCCGACCCGGCCGTGCGCGCCGCGGCCATCGAGTCGCTGGCGCTGTACGGCACGCGGATTATCGGGCTGCTGGGCGATTTGCTGGCCGACCCCAGCGTGCCGGTGGCCGTCCGGCGCCAGATCCCGCGCGTCCTGAGAATGGTGCCCGATCAGCGCAGCGTGGACGTGCTGCTGGGCGCCCTGGGAAAGCCGGAGCTGTCGCTGCGCGCGAGCGAGCTGAAGGCCCTCAACCACCTGCGCGAGACGGCGCCGGATCTCAATTACGGCGCCACTTTCGTGACCGAGCAGATCCTGCAGGAAGCGCGCCATTATTTTGAGTTGTACGCGGCCCTGGAGCCGCTGCGCGAACAAAGCCAGCGCCACACCGCCACGGGACTGTTGCAGCGCAGCATCGAGGACCGGCTGCGGCAGACCATCGAGCGGCTGTTCCGGCTGTTGGGCCTGCGCTATCCGGCCGAGGAGATGCACTCCGCCTACCTGGCGGTGCAGCACCGGCGCCAGGAGCAGTTCCAGGCCGCGCTGGAATTCCTGGACACCGTGCTGGAGCGCTCGCTAAAGCGGGTCCTGCTGCCCATGCTGGACTCGACCGAGCGGCTGACCGAGCGGGGGCGCGACCTGTTCGGGGTAGAAGTCCGCGACGCCGAAGCGACCCTGCGCGAGCTGATCCGCGCCGGCGACCCGTGGCTGGCGGCTTGCGCGATGGCCACCGCCGCGGAACAGCAATTCCACCGCCTGACTCCGGACATTACCGAGGCGGGCCGGCGCTCCGGCGCGGAGGTTCTGGAAGTGGCTCAGGCGGCGGTGGCGGGCCTGGCGTAGAATAGAATAGTCCTGAGATCATGAGCCGCTGGAGCGTGGGGATCTGTCTGACGCCGGTCCTATTGGTGGCCGGCTCCGCTGAGCGCGACGCGATCAACCGGTATTGCGCCGGGTGCCACAACGCCAAGCTGAAATCCGGGGGGCTTGCACTCGACAGCCTCGGAGTGGAGAACGCGGGTCAGCGCCCGGAAACCTGGGAACCAGTCGTGCGGAGGCTGCGCGCGCGTTCGATGCCGCCCGCCGGCGCGCCGCGGCCGGATGAGCCCACTTACCGCGCCCTGGTGTCCTCGCTGGATGCCTCGCTGGACCGCGCGGCCGCGGCTGCGCCCGATCCCGGGCGAACGGATACGTTCCGGCGGCTGAACCGGACCGAATACCAGAACGTGATCCGCGATCTTCTGGCGGTCGAGGTCGATGTCTCGTCGCTTCTGCCGGGCGACGAATCCAGCCATGGCTTCGACAATGTGACGGTCGGGGATCTTTCCCCCTCTTTATTGGAGCGCTACCTGTCGGCGGCCCAGAAGATCAGCCGGCTGGCGATCGGGGCTCCGCTGCGTTCTCCCGGCGGCGAGACGATCACGCTTCCGCCGGACCTCACCCAGGAGGAACACTTCGACCAGCTTCCCTTCGGCACGCGCGGCGGCACCGTGGTTCACCATGCTTTCCCGCTGGACGCCGAGTACGAGATCCAGCTTCGCCTGGCGCGCGACCGCAACGAGCACGTGGAGGGCCTGAACGAGCCCCACGAAGTGGAGCTGATGTTGGATGGGGAGCGGGTGGGTTTGTTCACCGTGAAGCCGCCTCCGCCAGGCAACGATCATCACGCCGTGGACCAGGAACTCCACCTGCGGCTCCCGGTGACGGCCGGCCCGCACGAGATCGCCGCCACATTTCCGAAGCGGCCTTCGACGCTGATCGAAACCGAGCGCCAGCCCTACCAGGCCCACTTCAACATGGACCGCCATCCTCGCATTCAACCGGCCGTGTACTCGGTATCCATCAACGGCCCTTATGAGGCGAAGGGCCCCGGGGACACGCCCAGCCGCCGCCGGATTTTGGTGTGCCGGCCGGCCAAGCCCGGCGAGGAAGAAGCCTGCGCCAGGCGCATCCTGACGACGCTGATGCGCCGCGCCTACCGGCGGCCGGTTGCCGAGGCGGACCTGCGGGTCCCCTTGAAGTTCTACCAGGACGCGCGGCGGGACGAAGGCTTCGTGGCGGGGATCGAAATGGCCTTGCGGGCGGTTCTGGTGAGCCCGGAGTTCCTGTTCCGGGTCGAACAGGATCCCGCCGGTGTCGCGCCCAAGACGGCCTATCGCATCAGCGATCTGGAGCTGGCCTCCCGCCTGTCCTTCTTCCTTTGGAGCAGTATCCCGGACGACGAGCTGCTCGAAACGGCGATCCGGGGAGGGCTCAATACACCCGCGGTTCTCGAGCGTCAAGTTCGGCGCATGCTTCAGGATCCCCGCGCGCGGGTCCTGGCGACCAACTTTGCCGAGCAGTGGCTGCACTTGCGCAATCTGGCTTCGACGACTCCGGACATGCGCCTGTTCCCGGACTTCGACGATAACTTGCGGCAGGCCTTCCGGCGGGAAACGGAGCTGTTTTTCGAGAGCATCCTGCGCGAGGATCGCAGCGTGGGCGACCTGCTGGGGGCCAATTACACGTTCCTGAACGAGCGCCTCGCCAAGCACTACGGGATTCCGAATGTGTACGGCAGCCGCTTCCGGCGCATCACCCTGGAACAGGGAAGCGCGCGCGGCGGGCTGCTGCGCCAGGGAAGCGTCTTGACGGTGACTTCCTATGCGACGCGGACCTCGCCGGTGATTCGCGGCAAGTGGATCCTGGAGAATCTCCTCGGGACGCCCCCGCCCCCGCCTCCGGGCGCGGTGCCGGCCTTGAAAGAGAACACCGGGGTGGGTAAGGGGCTTTCGGTGCGGGCGCGCCTGGCCCAACATCGCGACAATCCAGCCTGCTCCGGCTGTCATCAGCTCATGGATCCGGTGGGCTTCTCGCTGGAGAACTACGATGCGGTGGGCCGCTGGCGGACGGCGGAGGACGGCACGCCGATCGACTGTTCCGGGGGGCTTCCGGACGGGAGCCGGTTCCAGGGCGTGTCCGGACTCCAGCAGGCCTTGCTGAATCGTCCGGAGCTTTTTGCTACAACTATGACTGAGAAGCTCCTGACTTACGCTCTAGGCCGGGGAGTCGAGTATTATGACGCCCCGGCGGTCCGGAAGGTCGTGCGGGAGGCGGGGGCTAAGGATTTTCGTTTCTCGTCCTTGATCCTGGGGATAGCCGGCAGCACGCCGTTTCAGATGAGGAGATCGCAATGATCGTCACCAAGAAAGCTCTGCCGCGGCGCACCCTTTTGCGGGGCATGGGGACCACTCTGGCGCTGCCGTTGCTGGATGCCATGGTTCCGGCGCTCACCGCGCTGGCCGCGACTCCGGCCAAGCCGGTCCGCCGCCTGGGCTTTGTGTACATTCCCATGGGCGCCAACATCGCTCAGTGGACCCCTCCCGGCGGCGCGGGCCGCCTCTCCGAGCTGTCGCCGAGTCTTCGCTCGCTCCAACCGGTAGTGGAGCAGATCACGGTGATCACCAATCTGGAGCTGAAGAACGCCTATCCCGGCACGCACGCGACCTCCAACGCCGCGTTCCTGAGCGCCGCCAAGGCGAAGTGGACCGAAAGCACCGACTACGAGTTGGGGACCACGGTCGATCAAATCGCCGGGCAGCGGATCGGCCAGGAGACCCGCCTTCCCACGCTGGAGCTGGCCATGGATCTGCTCACCACGGTGGGGCAGTGCGACAACGGCTATGCGTGCGTCTATCAGAACAACCTCTCCTGGTCGTCGCCCACCACGCCCCTTCCGGCGGAGGCTCACCCGCGGGTGGCTTTTGAGCGCCTGTTCGGCGATGGGGGCAGCGCGGCGGACCGGCGCGCGGAGCTGCGCAAGAAAGCGAGCCTGCTCGATTGGGTGAGCGAAGATATCGCCCGCCTGCAGAAGAAGCTCGGACCGTCCGACCGCAACCGGGTCAGCCAGTATCTGGACACGGTGCGCGAAGTGGAGCGCCGGATTCAGAAGGCCGAGGCCGCCACGGCCGGCTCCCCGCTGCCGGATTTGGATCGCCCGGTGGGCGTGCCGGCAGCTTATGCGGACCACTCTCGGCTGATGTTCGACCTGCAGGTGCTGGCGCTCCAGGGCGACGTCACCCGGGTGATCACGTTTCAGCTTGCGCGGGAGACCAGCACGCGCACCTATCCCGAGATCGGCGTTCCCGATGCGCACCACCCCACGACGCATCACGGGAACGATCCGGAGAAGCTCGCCAAGGTGGCCAAGATCAATGCCTTTCATGTATCGCTGTTCGCCTCTTTCCTGGAGAAACTGAAGGCCACGCCGGATGGCGACGGTTCCCTGCTGGATCATTCCCTCTACCTGTATGGCAGCGGCATGGGCAATCCCAACGTGCATGACCACGTCAACCTGCCGATTCTGGTGGCCGGCGGCGGAGCGGGCAAGCTCAAGGGAGGGCGCCACATCCGGTACGCGGAGCCCACGCCGCTGGCCAATCTCCACCTGACCTTGCTCGATATGGCGGGGGTCCGTCTCGCCAGCTTCGCCGACAGCCAGGGCAAGGTCAAGGAACTGATCGAGCCGTTGTCTCTGTCATGATCCGTCTCGCTTCGTTGTTCGCGATCAGCCTGATCGCGACCGCTTCCAGCGCGCCCCTTGCGGATGCCGCAAAACGGAAGGATCGCTCCGCCGTCCGCGCCCTGCTCGGACGGCGAGTGGAGGTGAACGCGCCCCAGGCCGATGGGACCACGGCGCTGCATTGGGCGGCGCACCAGGAGGATCTGGAAACGGCGGAGCTGCTGGTCCGGGCCGGCGCCAACGTGAAGGCCGCGAACCGGTACGGCGTGACACCCCTCTCGCTGGCCTGCACGAATGGCAATGGCGCGATGGTCGACCTGCTGCTGAAGGCCGGGGCGGATCCGAACACCACGCTTCCCGGAGGGGAGACCGTTTTGATGACCGCCGCCCGCGCGGGCAAGGTCGAGGCTGTGAAGTCCCTGCTATCCCACAAGGCGGACGCTCACGCCAAGGAAGGCCGGCGCGGGCAGACTGCCCTGATGTGGGCGGCGGCGGAGGGTCACGTGGAGGTGGTGGAAGCGCTGATCCAGGCCGGAGCAGATTTTCGCGCCCGCCTGGACTCGGGGTTTACGCCGCTGTTGTTTGCCGTGCGCGAAGGCCAGGCCGGCGTGGTGCGGGTCCTGCTGAAAGCGGGAGCGGACGTAAACGAGACCATCCAGACCCGCCAGACCACCGCGCGGAGGCTGGGATACCGGGGGCCTCGCGCCGGTACGAGCGCGCTGATGCTGGCCGTCGGCAACGCTCATTACGAGCTCGCGGCAAGCCTGCTGGAGGCGGGCGCGGATCCGAATGCTTCCGGGCCCGGTTACACGGCCCTGCACATCGTTAGCTGGGTCCGCAAACCCGGCGGCGGCGACAACGATCCGGCACCTCGGGGATCCGGAACCCTCAACAGTCTCGACTTCGTCAAGAAGCTGGTCGCCAAGGGGGCGAAGATCAACGCCCCGATGACCCGGAAGGTGAACGTGGGACTGACCAGTCTGAATACGCTGGGGGCGACGCCGTTCCTGCTGGCTGCCAGAACCGCCGACGCGGAGTTGATGCGCGCGCTGGCGGCTCTGGGCGCCGACCCGCTGCTGTCGAACGCCGACAACTCGACGCCCCTGATGGCGGCCGCGGGACTCGGGACGCGTTCCCCGGGCGAGGACGCGGGAACCGAGAGCGAGGTGGTGGAGGCCTTGCAAACCGCTTTGGATCTCGGCGCCGACCTGAATGCGGTCGACAACAACGGAGAGACCGCCATGCACGGCGCGGCCTACAAGAACCTACCAGCCGCCGTGCAATTCCTGGCCGACAAGGGCGCCAGGATTGAAGTCTGGAATCGGAAGAACAAGTTCGGATGGACGCCGCTGACGATTGCCGAGGGGCACCGGTTCGGCAACTTCAAGCCGTCACCCGAGACGGTGGCCGTGTTTCGCCGAGTGATGAGCGCCGCGGGCGTGGCGCCGGACGTGGAGCCATCCGCCGTCAGGAGCGGGACGCGCTGAATTCGGCATTTTCCGGCGGCCTTCAGCGCGGCCTCGAGAATCCGAGAATGGTCTTGTTGGCTTTGTCGAAGGCTTCCCGGCGTGTTTTTTGTTGATCGGCTCTTGAGAGCCGCATACGATCGGCGGCACGCTTGGCATCGGTAAGGAGCCCTTATCTTGTACACATTCAAATAGTACAACAAGCGCGCCAGGAGTCACCCAACAGCCCTGTGTGCACCTCGCTTTTAAGCGAGCGCGTGTCTTCGACCTGTGGGCTTCGGTCCCGGATCGTTTTCGGCAATGCCGGACAGAACAACCGGCCCACTGTCAAGACCATATGCTTCATGTTCGGGATGGCCACAGAGACCCAGGCTCTCAAGGTATTCTTCAGTTTTTTCCTAACGCCCCGGCGATCGCTTTCTCGGCCAGCGGCGCCATCTTCTGGTAGCCGGCGTCGTTGGGGATCAGGCCATCCACGGTCAGCTCCTTCCGCATGGCTCGGCCCTCCGCCAGGGCGGAGTAGTAGTCCAGATAGACCGAGCCGCTGCGCGCCGCATACTCCTTTATCCAGGCGTTCAGCCCGATGATCTTGCCCGGCGGCCTTCGCGCGGTCAGTTTTCGAAAGCAGTCGCAAACCGGAGTCACCGAAGCCAGCACGACCCGGATCCCGTTGACCTTGGCCAGCTCCGCCATCGACGTGAATTGCTCCGCGATCATGCCTTCCGTCGCGGGGCCCATCACGCCGGCCAGATCGTTGGTGCCCGCCTGGATCACCACCACTTTCGGCTTCAGCGCAATCACGTCCTGCCGGAAGCGTACCAGCATCTGCGCCGCCGTCTGCCGCGCGATGCCGCGATTCAAGTACGGCTTGCCAGGAAAGAACCTGGCGGCGCCGGTCCCCCAGTTTTCGGTGATCTCGTCGCCCAGAAAGACCACGCGGTCCTCGCCGGGCTTGAGGCGCAATTCCGAATTCTCGCTGCCGTAGCGCGTGAGGCCGCCCCAATCCATCAGCAGCCGCCGATAGGCGTCGAGTTCCCGCTCTGGATCACTGGCCGGCTGGGCGCCGAGGGGCGCGGCGCCCCAGAGCAGGAGCGAGACGCAAAACCACGTCATTTTTTCAAGCCGAAGCAATACAGGTTGCCGTCGTAGGTGTTGAGGTAGACCTGCCCGTTGGCCAGCGCAATCCCGCTAAAGTGATTCCAGGTGGCGATTTGCTTGCCGCTGGACCACAGCTCCTGGCCGGTCCGCGCATCCAGCACGTAGAGCACGGCATGCGTCGAGAGCGGGATGCGGCGCTCCATGCGGAAGTCCAGGCCCACGTCGGGAAAGGCCTGCGCCGTGTTCTCTCCGCTGCCGTAGGCGAAGATCATGCCGTTGGCGATCAGCGGCGGCTCGGCCTGATTCATGTCGCGGGAAATCCAGGCGGGCGTCAGTTGCACCTTGCCGCCGATGGTTTCCATCTTGAAGGCGGCGATCGCGCCCTTCTTCACCTCGCCGTACTCGATGGGCGCCTTGAACTGGGAATGCTTCGGCCCCCAGAAGGGCGTCAGGATCCAACGCGTGCCATTGTCTCCCCAGGTGGCCAGCGAACCCCAGATGCCCGCTTCGGCGAAATCCACGATTTCGTTGCAGATCAGCGGGGTCCGGTAGACGGGGGTCCGGTGGTCGTCTCCACCGATGGACTCGGTGTCCATCAGGTAGATCCGGCATTCCTTGCTGGCATCGATCATGTACTCTTTGCCCTGGTAGTCGAAAATGGCGGGCGTCACCTGCATGTCCAGGTCGCGCTTCCACAGCCACTCGGCGTTGGAGGGTCCGTAGTAATCCACCAGCTCCAGACTCTTGGTCTGGGGATTCTGCTTCACCCCGATAATGCCGTTGCCGTAGACGCCGTTCTCCGGATCCCAGCGGCCGTCGCCGGTCCCGGTATACATGACCAGGTCCTTGCTCACGGCCGGGCCGGAACGTCCCCACATGCCGCCGCCGGCGGGCCCCCAACTGCCGACCTTGTGCGTCGCCAGATCGTAGGTATAGGCCATGTTCGGATTGCCGCCGCAGCCCTGCGCGCTGTGTGTGTAGACGACGTTATTCACCAGATTCAGCGCATACGGCTTCCCGTTCGGCGGCATGAATTTGCTGGGCGGCGCCAGGGACTCGCCGTCCGCGGCGTTCAGCATGTGCAACCGTCCGTCCCAGGCCGCCGCATAGACGGTGTACTTCCCGGGAGCGTCCCCAGGGCCGACGGTCACGTTCGCCGTCATTCCGCCGGGACAGAGCACGCTGGGGCCGCGGCCGGTGGCCGGGTCCTGGTAGGCGCTTTCGAAGTGGTGCTTCCAGAGCACATCGCCGGTCTGGGCGTCGAGCGCGTACACATTGTCCGATACGCCCGCCTGGATCACCAGTTCCTTGGGACCGCGAGCGGTGTTCACGCGCCCGATTACCAACGGCTCCAGCAGCGAGTGCATCTGGCGCGGCTGATTGTCGAGCTTCCGCTTCCAGAGCAATTGCAGGCCTTTGATGTTGGCCTTGGTGAGGATCGTCTCGTCCTTCTGCCAGTTGTTGCGCTTCGTGTCGCCGCCGTCGGTCAGCCAGTCGGCGCCGGGAGAGAGCGCGGCGAAGGCAAGAAACGCGGTCAAGGAAGCTAGCGGGACTCTTCTCATGGTAGACCTTCCAAAGCAGGTGGCGAACCTCACACTATATCCCAAATCGAGCGCAGGCGACGGGCCCCAGAGGCGCGGGATTTGGGTATATGATGAGGCGATGCGAAGAGTTGCTCTTTCTCTGGCGCCCGCGGTCTGCGCCCTGATGGTGGAGGTTGCCCCCGCGCAACGACCCACCGGAGACTGGATGACCAGCGCCAACGACGCGCAGCGCTCCTCCTGGGTCCGGAGCGACGGGAAGATTTCGCGGGAGAGTCTGGAGAAGCCGGGCTTCGAATTGGTCTGGAAGTTGAAGTTCGACAACGCCGCCCGCCAGTTGAACACATTGACGCCGCCGGCGCTGCTGGACTTCTACATCGGCTACCGCGGCTTCCGCACGCTGGGCTTCTTTGGCGGGAGCTCCGATCGGCTGGTGGCGGTGGATCTGGACCTGGCCCGCATCGAATGGGAGAAGAGTTTTGCTCCGGCCGGCGCCCAGCCGGACGGCACACTGCCCTGCCCCGGCGGCATGACCTCGGCCGTCACCCGCCCCACCAGCACGGCGTACCCGATGGTCCCCACGGGCCGCGGCTTCGGGCGCGGGGGGCCGGCCAAATCCGGAGTGGGTCTGCCGCATGAGGGCGCCGTCACTCTCAGGTCCGCCACGCCGCCTCCTCCGCGTCCGCCCGTGGCGGCGCCGGCCAAGCCGGGCGCTCCCAGCGCGGCGGCGCCGAATCCCTTCGCCCCTAGAGTCCAGTACGTGCTGGCGCTCTCGGGCGACGGCAAGCTGCATTCGCTCTGGGTGTCCAACGGCCATGAGCCCAATCCGCCCATCCAGTTTCTTCCGCCCAATGCGCACGCCCAGGGTCTGATCGCCTACGACGGGACCGCCTACGCCGCCACCACCAACGGCTGCGGGGGCGTCGACAACGGAGTCTGGGCGCTGGAGCTGACCACCAAGAAGGTTAGCCATTGGAAATCGGGCGCAAGCGTGGCCGGAACCGCGGGTCCCGCCGTGGGCCCGGATGGCAGGCTCTACGCCGCCGCCGGCGGCGAGCTGACCGCTCTCGCCGCCCGTACTCTCGAACCCCTGGGAAGCTACAAGACCGGCGGCGCCGAATTCACCTCCTCGCCGGTGGTCTTCGAGTTCAAGAGCAAGGACCTGGTTGCCGCGACCAGCAACGATGGCCGCCTGCACCTGCTCGACGCAGCCGCTTTGTCGAGCGGAACGCCGCTCGACAAGACCGCGCCGTTCTCCACTCCGGGTTTTTCCATGGGATCCTTGGCCAGTTGGCAGGACCCGTCCGGAACCCGTTGGATCCTGGCCCCGGCCGGCGGCGCGGTCGCGACTGGCGCGGGCTTTCAAGCCGGCAATGGCGAAGTCAGCAACGGGGCCCTCGCCGCCTGGAAGGTGGTGGAGAAGGATGGCGTCCCCACGCTGCAACCCGGGTGGCTCTCGCGGGACCTGATCTCGCCCCTGCCTCCGGTGATCATCAACGGAGTCGTCTTCGCTTTGTCGAGCGGTGAGTTCCGCTCCGGCGATCCGCGGATCATCGCCGCGGGACGCGCCCAGCGCTCCACGCCGGCCGTCCTCTACGCCCTGGATTCGGCCACCGGGAAAGAGCTGTGGAATAGCGGCACGACCATGACCTCCTTCGTGCACAGCGGCGGGCTCGCCGCCGGCGGCAGCCGCGTCTATGCCGCCACCTACGAGGGCATCCAGTATATGTTTGGCTTTCCCATCGAGCACTAACGGCGGAAGAAGTCGAGGAAGTCAGGTGACAGGAGACAGAATCGCGGCTGGCGTACGGCGGCCTAAAATGAAAGTATGAAGCGAAGGATGTCTCTTGCCGCGCTGGTGGCCGGCGTGGCACTGGCGCAGGAGCTTCCGGACGGGCCTGGCCGCGCCCAGGTGGAGAAGCTGTGCAAGCAGTGCCATGAGCTGGCGCGGTCGATCTCGCCCCGTCAGGACCGGGATGGCTGGAACCATACCATGACTCGAATGGCGGCCTTCGGCATGAAGACCAGCGATCAGGATTACGCCCAGGTCGTCGACTACCTGGTCAAGAACTACCCGGCCGAAGATGCGCCGCGCATCAATGTGAACAAGGCTTCGGCCATCGAGCTGGAGAGCGGCTTGAGCCTGAAGCGTTCGCAGGCCGCCGCCGTTCTGGCCTACCGGGCCAAGAATGGGGATTTCAAGTCGCTCGAGGACTTGAAGAAGGTCCCGTTGATGGAGGCCGCAAAGATCGACGCCAAGAAGGACCGCATCACCTTCTAACCCAAGCAATCTCTCGCAAAGACGCAAAGATCGCCAAGAAACCAATGTCCCTCCGTCCACATCTCGGCAAGTATTTTTCGAGCGGCATCCAGAGCCGCGGCGCGCGGCTGTGGGCAATGGGCCGCGTGAAGCTGCTCTCCGGAAACCAATGGGAGGTTTCCGCCAGCGTGCGAGGCACGTACCTGTACAGCGTGAAGCTGTCGCGGCAACAAGATACGATCCGCTGCTCCTGCGAATGTCCGTATTTCGATTCGGAGGGAGCCTGCAAGCACATCTGGGCCGCGATCCTGGAAGCCGAAGAGAAGAACTACCTGCTCGGCAATGGCGGAGGCCGCCCTCCCGAGCTGGTCGAGGACTGGGACAATGGCCGGACGCCGGCGCCTCCCAAACCTGCGCCTCCGCCCCAGTGGCGCACCGTGCTGGACCGGCTGGCCGCCGAAGCCGGAAGACGGAGGTCGAGCGAGGTGTGGCGCGACGGCCGAGAGATCTACTACATCATCGACGCCGCGGCCACTTCGGCCTACCAGAGCCTCTACCTGGAAATCGCGCTCCGCGAGCGGAAACAGAACGGGGAGTGGGGCAAATTGAAGGCGTACCGGATTCCCCGCGAGAATGTGCGGAAGCTTCCGGACGAAGGGGATCGCGACATCCTCACCCTGCTGGGCGGGGTTGGCGAACTGTACAGCTTCGAGGATGCGTCGATGCCATCGGCATTCCGGCTGCGGACAGGGCTGCCCGCCGCTTTGCTGCCGAAACTCTGCGCCACCGGCCGCTGCCGGCTGCGGGCCGGCGGCCTGGCATCCATGGAGGAGCCGGCGGCACTCGACTGGGACGACGGCCCGCCGTGGCAGCTCCGGCTGGTGGTGGAGCGCAGCCAGGATCATTGGGTCCTCCAAGGACGCCTGGAGCGGGATGCCGAGCGAATGGGCCTGGAAGAGCCGGCCCTGCTGATCGAGGACGGCCTGGTCTTCGCGCACGGGCGGGCCGCGCGCCTCGATCACGGCGGCGCGTTCGAGTGGATTTCTCTGCTGCGAAAGGAGCGCCGGATCGAAGTCTCCGAGGCGCAGGGGCCGGAATTCGTCGCGGAGCTGCTCAACGGGCGACGGCTGCCGCCCGTCGATTGGCCCGAGGATCTCCGCGTCGAGCACGTGAAGGCAACGCCCAAACCCCACTTGACACTGGAGGAACCCCACTTCTATGCCGGGAGAAAGGGCCGGCTGCGCGGGCAGGTTTCCTTCGACTACGACGGGCGCATGATTCCCCACGATCGCTACACGCGCGGGCTGTACGATCCCAGCCGGCGCCGCTACCTGGAGCGCGACCACGCGGCTGAGAGCGCTATGCTTGGGCGGCTCGTCGATCTGGGTCTGAAGTGGACACCACCCACCTACGGCGAGTCGGGTCCGCGCTGGGAGCTTTCCGCCAAGAGACTCCCCTCCGTGGTGCGCGACCTGATGCGCGAGGGCTGGCAGGTGGAAGCCGAAGGGAAGATTTTCCGCCACGCGTCCGGCTTCCACGCCGAGCTCACCTCCGGGATCGACTGGTTCGATCTGGACTGCGCCGTGGACTACGGCCCCGGCCAAGTCAAGATGCCCGAGCTGCTGCGGGCGATCGAAAAAGGCGAGAACCTCATCCGCCTTTCCGACGGCTCTTACGGCCTGCTTCCCGAGGAGTGGCTGGCGAAATACGGCTTGCTGGCCCGCATGGGGAAGCTGGAAGAGGATCGCGTCCGCTTCTCCCGCACCCAGACCGGACTGCTCGACGTGTTCCTGTCGCAGCTCCCGGAGATCCAGCCGGACGAGGTCTTTGCCAAGGCCCGCGAGGAGCTGCGCCGGTTCGACGGCATCCAGCCCGCCGCGCAACCCGAGGGCTTCGTGGGCGAGCTGCGCGGGTACCAGCGCGAGGGCCTGGCCTGGATGTATTTCCTCGAGCGGCTCGCCTGGGGCGGCTGCCTGGCCGACGACATGGGGGTCGGCAAGACGCCGCAGGTTCTGGCATTGCTGGAAACCCGGCGCGAACTGCGCGCCGCCGCGCCGCCGAACCAGGCGCGACGGATCGGACCTTCGCTGGTGGTGGTGCCGCGTTCGCTGGCCTACAACTGGAAGCAGGAGGCCGCCCGGTTCACCCCGCGCCTGCGCATCCTCGATCACAGCGGCCCCGGCCGCGACAAGACGCCCGAAAAACTCCAGGACTACGACGTGGTCCTGACCACCTACGGGACGCTGCGCCGCGACGTGATCGAGCTGCGCGACGTGGAGTTCGACTACATCGTGCTCGACGAGGCGCAGGCCATCAAGAACGCCTCCAGCGAATCGGCCAAGGCGGCGCGCCTGCTGCGGGGAAACCAGCGGCTGGCCATGAGCGGCACTCCCGTGGAGAACCATCTGGGCGAGTTGTGGAGCCTGTTCGAGTTCCTCAATCCCGGCATGCTGGGCGCGTCATCGGCACTTCAGGGGTCGCGCAGCGCGCTGCGGAATCCCGACGAGGCGACGCGCCAGATGCTGTCGAAAGCGCTGCGCCCGTTCATCCTGCGCCGCACCAAGGCGCAGGTGGCGCCAGAGCTGCCGCCCAAAGTCGAGCAGACGCTCTACTGCGAGCTGGAAGCCCAGCAGCGGACGCTCTACAACGAGCTGCGCGACCACTATCGCGATACGCTGCTGCGCCGCGTGGAGGACGACGGCATCAACAAGTCGCGGATGCACATCCTGGAAGCCCTGCTGCGCCTGCGCCAGGCCGCCTGCCACCCGGGTCTCATCGACAAGAAACGGACGGCCGATCCCAGCGCCAAGCTGGACATGCTGCTCCCGCAACTGGCCGAGGTGATCGACGAAGGACACAAGGTCCTGGTCTTCTCGCAGTTCACCAGTTTGCTCGCGATCGTGCGCCAGCACCTGGACCGCGACGGGATCGTGTACGCGTACCTGGACGGACAGACCCGCGACCGGCAGGCTTGTGTGGAGCGCTTCCAGTCCGATCCGGACTGCCGCCTGTTCCTGGTCAGCCTGAAGGCCGGGGGGCTGGGCCTGAACCTGACGGCGGCCGAGTACGTGTTCCTGCTCGACCCGTGGTGGAACCCGGCGGTGGAGGCGCAGGCGATCGACCGCACCCACCGCATCGGCCAATCGCGCAACGTGTTTGCCTACCGCCTGATTGCCCGCGAGACGGTGGAAGAGAAGGTGCTCGAGCTGCAGAACTCGAAGCGCGACCTGGCCGACGCGATCATCAACGCCGACAACCGGCTGGTGAGCAATCTGAAACGGGAAGACCTGGAGCTGTTGCTTTCGTAAGGCGGGTGGACCAAGCTGTGAAAAGCGCCGGCACCGCTCCCTTACGGTCGCGGCTCTGTACCCTTCGTGCACTTGCAGAGTGGCATTCTTTCAGAGCCGCGCGCGTCAGCAAGCGGTGCGCGGCTCGGACTACTGGCTCCACTCGGTGGCCATGTTGTCGTCGGTGACCGGACGGCGGCCGCGGGTTCGGCGCCGGATGCTGGCGGCGGATTCCATTTCGAAGGCCTCGTCGCCAGTGGAGTCTTCGGTGGCGGCGAACCGGAGAAGTTCTTCCAAGCGGTCGCGATCCCGGGCCTCGGTCACGTCCAGGACGGGCTTTCCTTCCAGGCGGTAGGCCAGCAGCGTGTCGCGCCAGCGACCGGCATCGAGCCGGAGCGGGGTGTCGCTGACGGCCAGGAACGGACCGAAGCGCAGGGCATAGGGAAACAGCGTCACGCCGGTCAACTGCGCGTCGTCCGAATAGGTGGTGTTGTAATAGAGGACTCCTCCCGGCTTGAGCATCCCGCGCGCCAGTTGCAGGAATTCGACGGAGAGCAGGTTGGTGGCGTGCGCCCGCCAGTGATGCGTGGTGTCCATGAGGATGGCATCGAACCGACGGTTGCGGTTGCGGACCATCCAGCGGCGGCCGTCGTCGATGACGATGTCCACCTTGGGATTGCGCAACAGGGGGGCCACGTCCGGGTAGTTGCGGATCACGGCCAGGTAGCCGGGATTGATCTCGACGATGACGGCCTTCTCGACCGCCGGATGGTTGGCCACGATCTGGCACCAGGCGCCGCCGGCCATTCCGATCAGCAGAACCTCTCGGGGCGCGGGGTGGATGTAGCTCAGCGAGAAGGGGCGGATGGCGGTCTCGGCCTGGCGGAGATCGGTGCTCAACACGCCATCGAAAACGCCGCCTCCGTAGATGACGGCCTCCTCATCCACCGTGATCACGCCGCCGCGGGTCTCGACGATGCCTGTGAAATGGTAGCCGGGGCTGAACTCCTTCTTGAGCTGGAGCCGCTCGTAGATCGAGGCGAACAGCGGACCGGAAGCCGCCAGGATGGCGGCGCAAGCGGCGGCGCCGAGTCCCAGAGCGGCGGCGTTTTGCCGGGCTCCGGCCGCTGCCAGCAGCGCCAGGGCGGCGCACATGCCCAGCAGCGCCAGGAAGACGGCGATGCGGCGCAGCGGCCAGATGTCCATCAACACAAACCCGACCAGCCAACTGCCCGCCGCCGAGCCCAGGATGTTGCTCAGGTATAGCGTGCCGAGGCCCGCCCCGGCGCGCTCATCGGGCGCAACCGACACGTGGCAGATGAGGGGAAAGGCCGCGCCCAGCAGCGCGGCCGAGAGCGTCACCAGGGGAAGCGTGAGCCAGTAGTCCACGCGCGTGACCGCCCAGGCCACCAGGGGCACGCTGGCGAAGCCCAGCAGGTTGGCCGCCAGCACCAGCCGCGCGATGGACCGTAGGAACAAGGCCGTGCTTCGCCCCCGGCAGAGCCGCCGAACACCCAGGGAGCCGAAGGCGATCCCGGCCAGAAACGCGCCCAGCACGTACGCGAAGCTGCGCGGGCTGCCGCCGGTGAGGAACGAGTAGACGCGGTACCAGACGATCTCGTACCCCAGCGAGATGAAGCCGGCCGCTCCGGCCAGCCCCAGGGCTACGGGGAAGGGCAGCAGCGCGATCGAGTCCCCTGGAGGCGAGGTGTCCCTACTGGTGCGGTAACGCCAGCGGAAGTGCAGCGCCAGGACCGACACACCGACCAGGCAGTTGAGCGCGGCGGCCATGGCGACCGATCCCGACATCCCCAGCCGGCGCATGGTGAAGAGCGCCGCGACAAAGCAGGCCGCCGCCGAGCCCAGCGTGTTGACGAAATACAGGATTCCCACGGAACGGCCGACGTTGCCGGAGATCCGCACCAAATGGGCAACCAGCAGCGGCAGCGTCGCCCCCATCAACAGCGTCGGGAACAACACCAGTCCGAAGGCGATCGCGCCGGTCTCGAGCGCGGGCGCGCCGGCGGTGAAGGCCGCGACCCAGCGGAACAGAGGTAGCGAGACCAGCCCAAAAGCGGCGATCCCCAGCTCCACGCCGCCGAATACCAGCAGCAGGGGGAGATTGGGGCGCCTCGACAGCCGCCCGCCCGCCAGGCTCCCGAGGCCCAGGCCCAGCATGAACGCGCTGACCACCACCGTGACCGACTCCACGTTGACGCCGTAGATCGAGAACAGCGCCCGCTGCCACACGATTTGGTAGATCAGGGCGGGAAAGCCGGACAGGAAAAAGAGGACGTAGAGCAATTCCCTAGTATAGGGCCGCTCCGACGATCAGCTTCGCAGGGGGAGGTGGACCTCAATGCGCGTGCCGTCGCCGGGGCGGGAGGCGACCGCGAGCTCGCCCCCCAAGCTGCGCGCCCGATCCCGCAGGCTGGCCAGGCCGTGGCCGTTTTCCGCCGCGGGCTTCTCGAAGCCTACCCCATCGTCGCGCACGCACAGATGGAGCCGGCCGCCCTCGACGGCGATGTCGATCTCGGCCCGGGTGCAGCCGGAGTGCCGGGCGATGTTGTTGACCGCTTCCTTCAGGATGAAATAGGCCTGGCGGCGCACGTCCGGATCCAGCGGGAGCTCCCGCTCGTCAGGCGAGTGGAAGACCAGCTCGATGCCCTTGGCCGTGAGGGTGTCGGCGGCAAACCGGCGCACTCGCTGGACCAGATCGTGAAGCCGGTCCCGCCGCGGGTTAATGGCCCACACGATATCGCGCATCGAGTCCACCAGGTCGCGCGAGCTTTGGGCGATCTGCGACAGGGGCTCGGCGATGCCGTTCTGGCCCTGGACGGAGCGCTGGCGGGCGACCTCGCTTAGGATGGCGATCTGCGACAAGCTGGCGCCGATGTCGTCGTGCAGGTCGCTGGCGATGCGCAGCCGCAGACGTTCCAGTTCCACTGCCCGGCCCACCCGGGCGCGGTGCAGCAGGTAGAGGGCCTGCGCCAGAGCCGCGGCGGCCAGCAGGACAAACCACCAGCGCCGCCACAGGGGCGGCAGGATGGAGAACGCCACGCTGGCGGGGGACGCGCTGACCTGGCCGTGTTCGTCCACGGCCCGGACCAGGAAGCGGTACGTCCCCGGCGCCAGGCTGGCGAGGCTGACGGTGCGATCGCGCGAGGGCGGGCTCCAGTCCGGGTCCGCTCCCTCGAGCCGGTGCTGATAGCGCAGGACGCCGCGGTAGTCAAAGCCGGCGAAGCCGATGCGGAGGTTATTCTGCGCCGTGCCGAGGCCTGGCTGCAAGATCCGGGTCTCGCCGAACTCCGAGACCGCTTGGGAAACACCGGCCACGGACAGAGCCTGGATTCGGACGGCAGGCGGGAGCAACGGCGCCTCCGGCTCCGGAATCAGGCGAGCCACACCTAAGCCGGTGCCGAACCAGAGGACACCCTGCCGATCCAGCGTCGCCGTTCCCGCGATCATCGGCAGTCCGTCCTGCGCGGTGAAATGCGCTATTTGCCCGGTAGCGGGATCCAGGCGGTCCAACCCGCGCCGGGTCCCGACGTAAATGCGGCCCCAGGAATCCTCGGTCAAACTCCAGCAGGAATCGCTCGACAAGCCCTGACGCGTGGTGTAGATCACCAGCTCCGGGCGTTCCGCCGCCGGATCGTCGATGCGCACCAGCCCCTGAGTCGTCGCGACCCAGAGCCGCCCAGCCCGGTCTGCGTGCAGCGCCCAAGTCTCCCCTTTGGGCAAGCCGTCGGATTCGAGGCAATCCCAGCGGTCCCGGCGGAACCGGCACAGAACCCTGTCGCCTCCGGCCCAGATTGTCCCCGTGCGGTCTTCGGCGAAGCCCTTTGCCCAAAACTGCTGGAAGTCCCGCCCCACAATGTAGCGATGGAACTTCTCCGTGCGGCGCTCCCAGCGGTCAATGCGCGTCCCGCCGGGCAGCAGGGAAATCACGCCGATCCAGATGTCTCCACGGGAATCTTCGTAGAGGCGGAAGGGTTCCATGTCGGCCCGCGAGTCCGGACGAGTCCAGATGGCTTCCGGGCGGACGTGAGCCAGATCCTGTAGGCGACCGACTCTCGGAAACCGGTAGATCGCTCTTCCAGTAGGCACCCACCACTGCCCGGCGCTGTCCTCGAAGGTGAGCTGGTACCAGCCCCAACCGGACGGATCCTCGCGGGGCACGTTGGGCGCGACGCTGGTGAAGCGTTCCCCGTCGAAGTGGTGGAGCAGCAGCCGGCCGCGCTCGCCCCGCGTTGCGAAGCCCAGCTTGCCCCGACGGCTCTCTGACACGGCTACCACGTGGAGGCTGGCCAGGCCGTCGGCCTCGTCAAAGGTGGAGAATCCGCTCCGCAGCACCCGGGTCGCCCCGGCCGCATTGGTGCCTATCCACAGGTTGCCGGCGGGGTCCTGGGCCAGCGCGGCCGGCTCGATGGAGCTGCGCGCGTAGCCGATCTCGTGAGCCCGGAACCGGCGCAGACCGGTGCGCGGGTCGGGATAGGATTCGACCAGGTTCTGCGGGCGGCCAATCCAGATCCGGCCATCTGGGGTTTCCAGCAGGGCTTCAATCAGATCGATGCCGCCGGAGCCGAAGTCGGCCGCGTGGTACGTTCTTTCCACGATGCGGCCATTGGGCGGCGGATCCGCAACCAGCTCGACCAGTCCTCCCCAGGTCCCCACCCACAACCGGCCATTGCTCTGCCGCAACATGACGCTGATCCGGTCGTTCGGCAGTCCCTGCTCGACTGTGTAGCGTTCGCTGCGTCCGTCCGGCCAGCGGCGATACAGGCCGTTGACGGCCCCCACCCACAAGGCGCCGTGTGCGTCCTCCACCAGTCCGGTGATCTCCTGCAGGCCGGGATGCTTGGGGATGTGGAGGTCCGAGCGCCGGGCCACCCAGCGGCCGCCTTCCTCCGAAAGCCGGAAGGCTTCCCTCTCGCCGCCCACCCAAACCGTGCCGGCGTGGTCCTCCAACAGGGTGTTCGCCACGTATTTCCCGGCCGGGTCGTCCGCCAGTGGAACGCGCTCGAATCGCTGGTGCCCGCTGGGGTTCAGCCGGCATACTCCATCGCCCGTGG
>JACOSH010000558.1 GCA_016178945.1 Acidobacteriota bacterium | reverse complement strand
CACCGACCCGCGCGTATGGGGTTTGATCCTCGGCTATTCGCTTGGCGCGCTGCCCCTGGGCTTCGTGTTGTATGGATCGGCCCTGTACCTGGCGCAAGGCTTCGGCGCTTCCCAGAAACTGATTGGCCAGGTCCTGTGGATCCCGCCGCTGGGGTGGGAAGTCGGCTATCTGGCTTGGGGTTGGGTGCTCGACCGCATGTCCGCGGCCGATGTCCCGCGCTACGTCGCGGTGCGCCGCCTCATGTTCGCCGCCGCGTGGCTGAGCCTGCCGCTGGCTCTAGTCCCCCACACGCAGTCGTTCGCGCTGACGCTGGCTCTGTTGTTTCTGGCCATGTTCGCCACGGTCGGCTTCGTGGTCCCGTCGGTATCTTACACCGTGCACCTGTTCACGCCCGCCCACTCCGGCCTGATTGCCGGCCTGGGTGCGGGCTCCTACGGTGCGGCCGTCGCCCTGTTCATGCCGCTGTTCGGCCGCCTCTTCGACCAGCGCCGCTTCGATGTGGCGTTCGCCCTAGCCGCACTGCTGCCGGCGCTGGGTTACGCCTGTTGGCGCGCGATCAACCGGCCCTCGTAGGGCCATGGAACTACCCCGCTCGCCCGAACAGCTACTTCCATTTTGAGCGAATCTGTGCGACTCTGAAGAGAGAATCATGCTCCCGAGCTTTCTGATTCCAGAGTCCGTGATCCGGGAGGCGGGGACAGGGCCGGAACTGAGCCTCGGACCGTCCCAAGGTGGGTTGTTAATTCTCACCCTCGGCATCACACGCATCATCGAACAGCAGAGTCTGGATGTTTCCATCTGGGGTTCGGCGGACAACACGGACTGGGGCTCCAAACCGCTCCTGTCCTTTCCGCAGAAGTTCTATTGCGGGACGTACCAACTCCTGCTCGATCTGAGCCAGCATCCCAACGTGCAGTCCGTGCGCGCCAAGTGGCAGGTCAACCGCTGGGGACGGGGCGAAGGCAAGCCGCTGTTTGGCATCTACTTGTTTGCGCAGGAAACCAAAGCGCAGGCCATCAGCAAGACCGCCTAGCGGCCCGCATCCAGATACTCACGAAGCGAGTCCCGCAGGGCGGCGAGGTTGCCGTCGCGCGCTTGCAGGCAGGCGGCTACCAGGCGTGCGTGCGCCGGCGAGGCGGCGATCTTGGGGACGATCCGCAGGTAATGCTCGACCTGGCGGGCGGCATCCTCGGCAATGCCGGCCTGCGCCAGGATCTGGGCCATGACCAGGTGCGCCTCCGCGATCGACGGCAGCGCCTTCTGCAAGTGCTCCAATGCCTCGTAGGGTCGCCGCTGTTCCGCCGCCAGGATGCGGCCGATCCAGTAGTGGGCCGGCGCCAGGCCCGGATTGAGCGCCAATGCGCGCCGCGCGGCCTCTTCGGCTTCGGCGAGGCGATTCAGGCTGAACAGCATCACCGACAGGCGGGCTTGAACCCTCGCGCCAGCCGGGTCGGGTTTGCCCCCCAGAATCGGGACTTTATCCCACGATTTCGGCCCCGCGGGCGCCGGAGCGGAGAACACACTGGCCCCAAAGACCAATGCCTGAATCGCCCTCCGCCACAACCCCGCCGCCATCGGCGGCAGAGGAGCAATCCCCCTGCCAACCTCGGTGTGCGGAGGGGCGGCTTCGCCCCGTTGACCTGCCAGCGGCGAAGGACTAGAATCCCTTCAGTACGGGTGAGAAAGGGGGGACCATGAATCTTCGCAAACGCTTTGCTTTGTTCTGCCGCTTTCCGGCGCTGGTTCTGTTGTTCGCGGCCACGGGGTTTCCGCAGGAAACACGCGCCACGTTGAGCGGCGCAGTGACGGACCCCACCGGATCTGTGGTAACGGGCGCCAGGATCCGTCTGACCAACCGCGACACCGCGGTTGCCTTTGACGCCACCAGCAACGAAGCCGGCCAGTACCGCTTTCTGTTCCTCAATCCCGGCGTCTACCGGCTTTCGGCGGAGGCGTCGGGATTCAAGGGTTTTGTCCGGGACAACATCGAGCTGCACGTCAGCCAGTCCGCCATCATCGACGTGTCCCTCCAAATCGGGCAGATGTCGGAGAGCGTTACGGTATCCAGCGAAGCTCCTCTGCTGGAGTCCGAAAAATCCGACCGGGGGCTGGTCATCAACCACAAAACCGTCACCGATCTACCGTTGAACATACGTAACCCCATCATGCTCTCGGCCTTGACCCCGGGGATCATCCACACCTCCGGCACCCAGCACCTCAATCCCTTTTCCAACTCCGGCATCTCCTCCTGGTCGGTCAACGGCGGGCGCGGCACGAATAACGAGTTTCTCCTGGACGGCGCCCCCAATAACGCGGTTTACAACGGCGTGAACAACGTCGCCTACGTTCCTTCGGTGGACGCAGTGGAGGAGTTCAAGGTGATGACGGGCGTCTATGACGCGCAGTACGGCCGCACGGGCGGCGGAGTGATCAATGTCTCGATTCGCAGCGGCGCCAACCGCTGGCATGGCTCGGGCTACGAGTTCCTCAAACGCACCAGCTTGAACGCCAATACCTTCGCCAACAATGCCAAGGCCGCTCCCCGCCAGGGCAATGCGCTCGACCAATACGGCTTAACCTTGGGCGGTCCCATCACCGTTCCGCGCCTGTACTCCGGCAAGGACAAGTCGTTCTTTTTCTTCGCCTATGAGGGCTACCGCGAGGACACCTACTATCCCTCCGAGTCCATTTCCTCGGTTCCCACGCTGGAGCAGCGGCGCGGCGACTTCTCCAAGACGTTCGACAATCGCGATGCGCTCTACAGCATCTTCGATCCTCTCACTGGCCGCTTCGAAGGCAACAATTGGGTCCGCTCCGCGTTCCCCGGCAACCGCATTCCCGCCGATCGAATCTCGCCGGTGGCAGCCAACATCATCAAGCTGTACCCGGGCCCCAACACGACCACCCCCGGCTCGGTGGACTGGCAGAACAACTTCTTCTTAAACCCCAATATCGGGCGATTTGACTTTATCAACCTCACCGCTCGCCTGGACCATCACTTCGGGCCCCGACAGCGGGTTTACGGCCGCTGGTCCTGGAGCGACTTCACTCAGCTCCGCAACACCAACGGCATTCCGGGCGTGGCCGGTGATTACCGCAACGGTGGCAAGCGCAACAACGGTCTGGTGCTCGACTCCATCACGACGCTCACCCCGACCACCGTCTTCAATTTCCGGACCGCCCTTACCTACTGGGTGGAAGACCTCAGTCCGTTCGGCAACCTTGGCTTCGATAACACGCAACTGGGTTTCCCCAAAGGCCTGGCCGATCAGCTCCCCAAGCGCGACCTGTTCCCCCAAATCTCCATCGCCAGCGTCCGCTCCTTGGGCCACAGCTCCGGCAACGTCACCTTCGAGCCCACCACCGTGTTTTCGCTCCAGCCCAACCTGGTTCTGATTCGCGGCCGGCACACCGTAAAAAGCGGCCTCGACTACCGTCTCACGCGTTACACCCAGCTCCGTCCCGGGGCGGCCGCCGGCACCTATGATTTCAACCGCGGATTCACCCGTCGCGACTACCTGGTGCAGGACGCCCTCTCCGGCGTCGGCGCAGCCTCTTTCCTGCTTGGCTACGCCGGCTCCGGCTCGGTCGCCAATGTCGCCCAGCCGTACTTTCAGTGGGTTTACTACGCGCCCTGGATCCAGGACGACATCAAGCTGACGCGTAAGCTCACCCTCAACTTCGGCTTCCGCTGGGACCTGAATCTCCCGGTCACCGAACGCTTCAACCGGATGAACTACGGGTTCTTTGCCGACCGCATCAATCCCATCTCCGACAGAATCGATCAGAGCAGATTCCCCGGCTTCAAGGTCAAGGGCGGGATCGGTTTCGCGGGCGCGGACGGCAACCCTCGCTCGCCGGTCTCAACCGACTGGAACAACCTGCAGCCCCGCGTCGGCGCGGCCTACACACTCACCGAAAAAACGGTGCTCCGCGGCGGATACGGCATCTTTCACCTGAACCCGACCTTCCGCGGCAACCTCAATGGGTTCTCCCAGTCCACGCCCTACATCGCCTCGCTGGATTCCGGGCGGACTCCCGCCAACACCTTCAACAATCCCTTCCCGACCGGCATCCTTCAACCGCCCGGGCCGGCCCTGGCGATGCTGACGTTTCTCGGCCAGGGGCCGAGCTTTATCGACCCCACTTTCCGGGTCCCCTATGTCCATCAATTCTCCTTCGGTATCCAGCGGCAGCTTCCGGCCAACATCCTGCTGGATGTCGCCTATGTGGGCTCCCGCTCCATGGCCCAGTCGACATCGAAGGGCGTCAACGAAGTAGGCGTCGATGTCCTCAACCAGGGCAATCCTTTCCTCGGCGGCAACCCCAACTTTCTGAACCAGCAGGTGCCCAATCCCTTCGCCGGCCTGATCCCGGGCACCAGCCTCGACAACTCCACTGTCGCCCGCACCCAACTGCTCCGGCCCTACCCGCAGTTCACCGGCTTCAGCGTCGAGCAATTGAACACCGGGCGCATCTGGTACAACTCGCTTCAAGTAACCGCCACCAAGCGCTATTCCCACGGCGTCACGTTCACCACGACGTACACGCTCTCCAAGAATATCGAGGCTATCGACTACCTGAACGCGCAAGACGCGGGGCCCACGCGCAGCCTTACCGACTGGGACCGTACGCACCGCTGGGTGATCGCGCCGAGTTATGAGCTGCCCTTCGGCCCCGGCCGCAAGTATCTGGCCAACAGCCACCCTGCGATCCGCAGAATCGTGGGCGGCTGGCAGGGTGTCTTCACGACGGTGATCCAATCGGGCGATCCCATGACCGTGCCCGGCAACGTTTATCTACTGGGCGACCCGCGTCTGGAAAACCCCACTTGGGACCGGCTGTTCAAGACCGGGGTGATCGATGTCAACGGCACGGTGCGCAATGTCGCCCCCGGCGAGCAGCCCGTCTACCAGATCCGGCCGCCCTTTTCGCTGCGCACCACGCCCATCCGGTACGGCAACCTCCGCAACCAGTGGGCCGCGACTCTGGATGGCTCGCTCATCAAGAACACGGCCATTCGTGAGAACTGGAACCTCCAGTTCCGGGTCGACGCCTTCAATGCGTTCAATACCGCCGTCTTTTCCTCGGATCCGAATCTCGACCCCACCTCGCCCAACTTCGGCAAGATCTTCCGCGACAACGGCCAGTCCAACTTCCCGCGGAACATCCAGCTTGGTGTCCGGCTCGTGTTTTAACTGGATGTACCAGCCATGACGGGCACTCGCCGCAATTTTATCCAGCTCACGCTGGCTACCGCCGTCCCCGGCGGTGCCGTGGCGCAGACACGCCCCCGGACCGCGGTCCCCTGGTACCTGCGCACCTATCGCTGGGGGCAGACCAACATCACGGAAAAGGACCCCCTGCGTTACGACATCGCCTGGTGGCGCGAGCATTGGAAGCGCACCGAGGTCCAGGGCGTGATCGTCAACGCCGGGGGTATCGTAGCCTATTATCCGAGCCGGTTTCCTCTTCACTACCGCGCGCAGTTCCTGGGCGGCCGCGACTTGTTCGGCGAGCTGGCCCAGGCCGCTCACCAGGACGGCCTGGTGGTGATGGCCCGCATGGACTCCAACCGCACCGCCGAGGAGTTCTACCGCGCGCACCCCGGCTGGTTCGCCGTCGACGCCGAGGGCAAGCCCTACCGCGCCGCCGACAAGTACATCGCTTGCATCAACAGCCCCTACTATGACGAGTATCTGCCCGGCGTCCTCCGCGAGATCATCGAACGCTCGCGCGCCGAGGGGATCACCGACAACAGTTGGGCCGGATTGGACCGAGGCAGCATCTGCTATTGCTCGAACTGCGACCGCAAGTTTCGCGCGAAAACGGGCCTGCCCATTCCACGCCGCGCCGATTGGGACGACCCGGCGTACCGGCAGTGGATCCTGTGGAGCTACGAACGCCGCACCGAAGTCTGGGATCTCAACAACCGGACGACGCAGGCCGCCGGCGGTCCCGGCTGTATCTGGTCCGGCATGAACAGCGGATCGGTCTCCAGCCAGGCCCGCTCTTTCCGCGATCTCAAGGAGATCTGCGGCCGCGCTCACATCCTCCTGCTCGACCACCAACGCCGGGACGACGCGACCGGCTTCCAGCAGAACAGCGACACCGGGATGCTGATCCACGGGCTGCTGGGGTGGGACAAGCTGGCCCCCGAGAGCATGGCCATGTACCAGGCGGGTCCGAACTCGTTTCGAGTCGCCAGCAAGCCGGCCCCCGAGGCGCGCATGTGGATGATCGCCGGAATCGCCGGCGGCATCCAGCCCTGGTGGCACCACGTCGCCGCCTACCACGAGGACCGGCGCATGTACCGCACCGCCGAGCCCGTTATGCGCTGGCACAAGGCGAACGAACAGTATTTGGTGAACCGCCGCCCGGTCGCCAGCGTGGGCGTGGTCTGGTCGCAGCGCAACACCGATTTCTACGGCCGCAACCATGCGAGCGATCTGGTGGATCTGCCCTACCGCGGCTTCACCCAGGCGCTCCTGCGGGCCCGCATCCCTTACCTTCCCCTCCACGCGGACCACATCGACCGCGACGGCGCCAGCCTGGCCGTGCTGATCCTGCCCAATGTTGCCGCGCTCTCCGGCGAGCAGTGCGCCGCCATCCGCCGCTTCGTCGAGCGTGGGGGCTCCCTCATCGCCACCGGCGCCAGCACGCTCTACAGCGAATGGGGCGACCCGCGCGAGGATTTCGCCCTCGCCGATCTGTTCCGCGCTCACGCCACGGGCACGCGGCTAGGCGCTTCCGAGCACCGCAAGTGGGCCTCCGGCGCCTATCACACCTACTTGCGGCTCAGCCCCGAGCTCCGCGCTCGCGTGTACGGCCCCAAAGCCGGCGATGAGCCCGCGCCATCAGGCGACCGGCACCCCGTGCTGCGCGGCTTCGACGAGACCGACCTGCTCCCCTACGGAGGAATGCTCGATCCCGTGCGAACCGACCCGGGCGTCGTCATCCCGATGACATTCGTGCCTCCCTTCCCGGTCTACCCGCCTGAGACGGCCTGGATGCGCGAGCCGAAAACCACCGTGGCAGGCCTGGTATTGAGCACCCACGCGAAGGGCGGCGCCATCGCCTACCTGCCGGCGGACCTCGACCGGCGCTATGCCAAGGACCATCTCCCCGACCATGCGAACCTGCTGGCGAACCTGGTGCGCTGGGCCGCCGGCGAACGCATCCCGCTCCACGTGGAAGGGGCGGGGCTGATCGATTGCCGCCTCTACCAGCAGCCCGGGCGCCTGATCCTTCACCTGGTCAACTTGACCAACGCGGCCGCCTGGCGCGCTCCCATCGACGAGCTGATCCCGGTCGGCCCTCTCAAGGTGAAGGTGAAGTTGCCGGACGGCGTGCCGGGCCGGAGCGCGAAGCTTCTGGTCTCGGCCGCACGGCCCGCCTTCGCGGCCAGGCAAGGGTGGGCGACATTCGAGCTCCCCTCGGTCCTGGATCATGAGGTCGTGGTGATCTCCTGAAGATTGCCGAGGTTAGAAGCGGAATCGGAAAGCCAGTTGCACCGATCGCGCTCCCCCGATCTGCAGAGCGGGCGACAGGCCGCTGCCCGGGCTGCCGGTTCCGAGCATCAGGTTCAACATCGACGGCGATTCGCCAAACAGCGGGCTGGCCAGAATCCCCAGCGGGTCGGCCAGGTTGGCGTGGTTCATCGCGTTCAGCGCTTCGACACGCACCAGCAGCGACCGGCGTTCGCGCAAGGCCCATTCGCGTTGCAGCGCCAGGTCCAGTTGCAGCATTCCGAAGCCTGCGATCGCGTTGCGTCCCAGGTTGCCCTGCGCCAGGCCGGGCCTCACGTGGAAGGCGGAACGGTTCAGCCGTCTTCCGCCGGGCGCCGCCGGGTCCACCATCCACAGCACTTCGCCGGCGACGCGATCCGGGCGGAACGCGTTGGCAAGATTCACCCCCAGGTTGTGTTCGGCATTGAGGACCTGGATCGGGAAGCCCGTTCGAGCGTGGAGGATTCCGTCCATCGACCAGCCGGACGCTTTCCCCGGCAGGGACCAGGTGACAGCCGCCGTCGCCGCATGACGGACATCGAAGTCCGACGAGCCGCGGTCCAGGTCCGCGACCAGCCCAGACCCGGCCCAGTGCAGGGCCGAGTCCGCCGAGCCGGTGTCGATCGAATGCGACCAGGAGTAGGAGGCCAGCGCCTGAACGCGGCGAGCCATCCGCCGTCGATACTGCGCCTGCAAGGCGTGATAAGCGGAGGAGCCGTGGTTGGTGGCCATCACCAGGCGCACCCGTTGGTTGCTTCCGGGGCCGCCCATCTCCCTGCGCAGCAGATCGCCGCCCGCCGACCCCGCATAGCCCACCGAAAGCACGTCGCGGTTGGCGAAAGCGCGCTCGATGGAAGCGCTCCACTGCCGCACCAGGGGCAGCCGCAGATCGGGAAGGAAACCGTAGCCCATAATCAACCGCGCCAGCCCCGTGGACTGACTCGCGGGGTTTACGAATTGGGAGACATTCAAGGGACCGCCGTTGACCAAGTCCGTCGCCACACTCAAGCTGGAGTCGAAATACAGGCCGAACCCGGCGCGCAAGACGGTGTCCCGCCCCAGACGGTAGGCGGCGCCGGCGCGGGGCGCCAGGTTGTTGTAGCGGAGCGGCCAAATCGGGGTGTCGGACGGATCCGGTGGGGCGAAGGGACTCGCGTCCTGCTCCAAACCGAAAACGGGAAGGCTCGACAAGGGAGGAGGATTCAGCTCCCAGCGGATCCCATACGTCAGGCTGAGCCGCTCCGTGGCTCGCCAGGTATCTTGTCCGAAGAACGACAGCTCCTCCAGCAGGCTGCTGGCCCGATCGGTGGTGGACACCGAGATCCAGAGATTCCGATCCGCCAGCAGGTCCGCGATTCCCTCCGACAGAATGTGGAGGCTGGCGCCCGGGTTCCGGCGCGCCGGCGACAGCCGCCGGTAATCCGCTCCTAACCGGAACTGGTGACGGCCCCGGTCCAGGCTCAGCATCTCCACCAGGTTCCACTGGTGTTGCCAGTTGCGGCCCTCGCTGCCGCTCGAAAGCTGGCCGATCCCGGCGATCGAAAAACGGAAGAACGATTCACAGATGCTGCCGCCGAGCGTCAGCGCCCGTGTCACCGGTTGCAAATAGCAAGCCGGAAGCACTCGGCCGTCCGCCTGCCGCCACAAGGAGCCGGCCGCCGCGAAGGCTGTGTTCATCCTGAACTCCTCGACCAGGTGAGGCGTCAGGCGGGCGCTGAGCCCCAGCGTGAAACTTCTGGACTCCAGCTCAAGCTGATTGATCTGCCAGCCGCCGAACTCAGAAGAGGATGGCGCTTGCTGGTAGCGGCCGAACAAGCTGATCCGCGGCGTCAGGGCGTGGTCCAGGCGCACGCTGCCGGCGTCCAGCCGCGCGGGCCGGCTGAAATGCGCGGTCCACTCCGCTACTAGCGGGTCGAGAGCCGGCCCGTTCGGCGCGGGAAAAAGGCTGAGAACGGGGCGCAGCCAATCCGGCGCGGTCTGCCGGGCGGATTGCGCGGGCACGGGCGACCGCCAGTTGAAGGGCTGGCGAAGCCGCAGGCCCTCGTAGGAAAGGAAGAAGAAGGTTCGGTCGCGGCGGACGGGTCCTCCCAGGGTCAGACCGAAATCGTTCAGCCGCAGCGGGACGCGTCCGGCGCCCCGGCGGTTCGCGAACCAGTCGTTGGCGTCCAGTTTCTCGTGGCGGAAGTAGTGGGACCAGGAGCCGTGGAGCCGATTCGAGCCGGAGCGGCTGGTCAGAGCGACCTGCACTCCCGGCAGCCGGCCGTATTCCGGCGCCGTGACGGAGGTTCGCGCGCGGAACTCGTCCAACGCATCCAGGGAGACCAGATCGTGAAGGCTGCCGAAGGCCGTCATGCCGGGAAGCGCTCCGCCGGTTGCCTGAGCCGGCAGGCCGCCGCCGCTCACCCCCGAATTCACGCTGACGCCGTCGACGGTGAAGTAGTGGCTGTTGGGACGCTGCCCGTTGGCGGTGAATTGCCCCGCCTCGCCGCGCGTCGCCGGCGTCACGACCGTGCCCGCCGCCAACTCGAGCAGGTTGAGCAAGCCGCGGCCCCGCGCGGGAAGCCGCTCAATCTGATCGCGCCGGACCACGACCCCGCCCGACGCCTCGCCGGTGCTGAGCGCTTCGGGCTCGCCCTCGACCGTCACGGTCTCCTGCACGCTGCCCAAGGGCAGGATGAAATCCACTCGCGCCGGCTGGACCTGGCTCAGCCGCACTCCGAAGTGGACCACGGTGCGGAATCCCTCCTTCCGGACGGTCACCTTGTAGACGCCGGGCTGAAGCGACGCCACCACGTATCCGCCGTCCACTCGGGAGATGCTGAGGCGGCGGAGGCCCGTCTCTTCGTTCCAGACGCTCACGCCGGCGCCCTCGACGGCGCCGCCGGCAATGTCCGTGATCTGACCGGAAACCTGCGCGAACGGTTGGCCGCGCAGCGCGAAAGCGCACAGCCCCGCCAGGCAGACACACCCAGTGACGGAGCTGAACCGGGCCCTCATCGCATACAGGCTTCCATTGCGGCACGAAGCTCCGCGAGGCTCGAGCGAAGTTGCGGCTCCAGCGGGCCCGCCTGTTCCACCGCCGCGCCGCCAAATACGATGGAAACCAGGCGATCGACCTGCCGCGCGGCCCGAAACAACTCCTCCGCGGCAACTTGTTTGGAGACGATGGCGGAATTGCGAGATGCAGGGGGCGCGCCCAGCACCGGTTTCATAAGATCCTGAATCTCAGTCTCGCGTTGCAGGACCAGATGTGTCAACTCCCCTCGCAGTTTCTCCAGGAGCCGCCGTTCCTCGGCGTTGAGTTGCGACTCGGTTTCGGGCGCAAAACGCTGGCTCAGCCGGCGCAGCGCGTGAACGCCGGTCATCAGGGCCTCCGCCCCTTCCAGCGCCTGTTCGGCGAACTGCTCAAAAGGCCCGCGCCCTCCGAGCTGGGCCTCCAGTCTGGACCGCAGAAGACGCACAGCCTCGGAGCTGGCGGCCGGACTCGAGGCCTCCGGCGCACTCGGCGACACCGGCGCCGGGGCCGGTTCGGAGAACCGCACCGCGACGTTGGGCAGGGAAGATAGAGCGTCCTGGATCTCCCGCGCCCGTTGCGGATCGAGCCCGACTCCCGCCACCAGGATCTGCCGTTCGGTGCGGGTCACCTCGATCGGCTCGCCCATATCCGCCCCCAGCCGGCGCAGCGCGGCAAAGACCCGCAGCTCCCCGCCAGGGGTAGCCGCGACCGTTGCCGCGCTGTCGCCGGGTTGCGTGCGCGGGAGCTCGGGATGAGGGTCTGAACTCGCTTCCGGCCGGACCGAGGCGACCGATGACGGGGCCGCTTCTTCCGGCAGCTCGGAGATTTCCACCCTCTCGTGATTCCGGAATTCGAGCGTTCCTTCGGTGGCGCGCAGATCCTCGGCCCGGAGCTTCAAGGTGGCCTCCACCAAGTCACTCGAGTGGGTGGTTGTCCGGACTTGATACCCGCTGCGGTCCGTGACCAGATCGTCCCGCTTTTCGGGAAGCCGATCGCGCCACTCCATGAAGGATCGGGCGCTGAGCGGGTCCTCCCAACTGTAGTTGGCAGCCCGGAACTGAGCTTCGAGCGAGGGCCAGGTATCTCGATCCGAGACATCGGAAGGCGCGGGCAGCGCGCCCGTGCGGCGTGTGACTGTGCGGGTCTTGGAGCGGATCTGAATGCGGCGTGGCGCCGGCTTGGCGGATTCCACTGCGGCAGCTTTTCTCAACAATTGCTCGGCGCGGGCCGAAGGCGTGTCCGTGACCCAGTAGATGACCGCGCACGCCAGGGCCAGCGCCGCCACCGTCCACCTTCGAGAGGAGGCCGCATGACTTCTCAGCGCCTGGCACAGGCGGGCAAAGGCCGAAGGAGCTTCATCCAGCGTGGCCAATTGCCGGCTCAAGTCGCCCCAGGGCGCAGGCGGCGGAAAACGGGTTTCCACCTGATGGTAGTGCGCGCATGCGCTGAGCGTCGCCCGCAGGTCCTCAAGCTCCCCGCGACACCGCCCGCAGGTCTCCAGGTGCAGCCGGATGCGGCCGGCGTCAGCCTCGGACAGCTCGCCGTCGGCATAACGAAGCATGGCTTCGTCGCCGGGGTGGCCCATCTCGTCATTCATCATGCAGTACCTTCTTCAGCTTTGCCATCGCACGGCGCAGAAACTCTCCCACCGTGGGAGCGCCGATCCCCAGAACCGCGCCAATCTCGGCGTATCGAAGTCCCTCCATGCGCAGGAACAAGCAATTCCGCTGCTGCTCGGAAAGCTCCTGGATGCCCCGGTCGATCCGCCTCAGCCGCTCGCGCTCCAGAAGATCCTCTTCGGGGTCCCGGGCCGGGTCCGGGATGCGAGCTTCCAACCCGGGAGCGAAGGACGGCAGGTCGCGCCGCCGCCGGATCTTCAAACCCAGGTTGTGGGCCACTCGAAAGATCCAGGCCCTCGGGTTCCGGATCTCTTCACCCTTCTTGAGCGCTACATAGAGTCTGAGGAAAACATCCTGCGCGGCTTCCTGGGCCTGAGGAGGAGCCAGTCCAAGGGTGAGGAGGTACCGGTAAACGTCCTCGCGCGCCTCCTCAAACAACCGGGCGACCTGATCCCGGAGGCTCGCGGCGCCCAGCTCCCGATCCCCCATCAGCAGCGATTCCTCATAAAGCAGGGACAGCATCTATCGTACTAAGACCCTTCACCCGCGGTTCCAACTACACCCGACTCTGCCGGACCTCGAAAAAACCTGCTGTCCGGTGTCATTGAATCGGCCCCTCGCGGGTCTTTGGAACAGATGAAGCCTGCCTCGGTGTCGGTGACGATTGTCACCTACAACAGCCGCCGATTCATTAAGCCTTGTCTCGAGTGGCTCTTCCTGCAGCATTACGAGCCGCTGGAGATCCTGGTGGTCGACAACGCTTCGGTGGACGGTACTCTCGAGGTCCTCGAAGCCTATCGCGACCGGGTGCGCTTGATCCCCAATGCCCGCAACGTAGGCTTCGCGGAGGGGCAGAATCAGGCCATTCGAGCCAGCCGGGGCGATTGGGTTCTCACCCTGAACCCCGATGTGCTGCTCCTGCCGGGGTTTCTTGAGAACCTGGTCGAGGCCGGTCAGATCGACGCCAAAGCCGGGGCGGTCTGCGGAAAGCTCCTCTCGATCGAACCCGACCTGAGGTTTCCAGCCGATCCGCGGCTGGACTCCGCGGGAATCTGCTTTACGCCCTCGCTGCGCCACTTCGACCGTGGCTGGCACGAGCCGGACGACGGACGCTTTGAGCGGCGCGAGTATGTGTTCGGCGCAACCGCTGCCGCGGCGCTGTACCGGCGCGACATGATCGCCGACATCTCCTCCCAAGACGGATTCTTCGACCCGGATTTTTTCGCTTATCGCGAGGACGCCGACGTGGCCTGGCGCGCGCAGGTGCTCGGATGGCGCTGCCTCTACGTGCCCGAATCGGTCGGCTATCACGTGCGCAGCGTGAGGCCGGGCAATCGCCGCGGCGTGCCCCCGATCCTCAACATGCACTCGGTGAAGAACCGCTTCCTGATGCGGGTGAAAAACGTCACCGGAGATCTGTACCGGAGGCACTGGCTGGCGATCACGGCGCGGGATCTGCTGGTGGTGGGCGGGTGCCTTCTGTGGGAGCCGACGTCGCTGCCGGCTTTCTGGAAGCTGGCCAAGTGCCTGCGTGGAGCTCTCCACAAGAGACGCCAGATCATGAGCCGCCGCCGTTCGAGCGACGAGTATCTGGCGGGCTGGATCGGCGCCCTCCCACAAGCGCTTCCGCCGGGCCGGCTCGATGAGGTTCTGACCCCTCCCCTGTAGCCCGTCTCCGCGCCGGCTTTGCGATAATGTGATCCTATGCGTAAAGCCGCCCTGCTCCTCGCCCTTGCCGTTCCCGCCCTGGCCGCGGAGCCCGATCACTGGCCGAGCTGGCGCGGGCCCTTTGACAACGGCATGGCCCGAGGCGGCGCGCCGGTGGAGTTCGGCGGCGGCAAGAACCTCGCCTGGAAGGCGGCTATTCAGGGGCGTGGCCACTCCACGCCCGTGATCTGGGGCGATCGCCTGTTCCTCACCACTGCGGTCCCCACCAAGCCCGTCGCGTCCCCCACGGGCGGCGGCGGACGCGGAGGACCCGGCGGCGGCACGGCTTCCGGCGTCGAGCACCGCTTCGTGGTTCTCTGCCTGGACCGCCTCACCGGCAAGGTCCTCTGGGAGCGCACCGCCGCCACCGCCACGCCGCACGAAGGCTACCATATGCGCTACGGCAGTTTCGCTTCCAACTCGCCGGTCACCGACGGCAAGTATCTGTATGCCTTCTTCGGCTCGCGCGGCCTCTACTGCTACGACCTGGACGGCAAGCTGATCTGGAAAAAGGAATTCCCGCCCATGCGCATGAAGCTGCAGTTCGGCGAAGGCGCTGCCCCGGTCCTGGACCGCGATCGCCTCTTGCTGAAGTTCGATCAAGAGGAAGGCTCCTTCCTCGCGGCCCTGGACGCGCGCAGCGGCAAGGAGCTGTGGCGCGTGGAGCGCGACGAGCAGAGCTCCTGGTCGCAGCCGCTGGTGGTCGAGCACGGCGGTCGCCGCCAGCTCGTGGTCAGCGCCACCAACAAGACCCGGACCTACGACCTGGCCGGCGGCAAGCTGCTCTGGGAATGCGCCGGACTCGGCGCCAACGTGATCCCCGCGCCGGTGGCGGCGAACGGCGCCGTGTACGTCATGAGCGGGTTCCGCAATCCGAATCTGATGGCCCTCCGCCTGGGGCGCGACGGCGATCTGACCGGCACCGACGCCATCCTCTGGACCAATCAGCGCGGCAACTCCTACACTCCTTCGCCGGTCCTGGACGGCGACAAGCTCTACTTTGTCTCCGACAACGGCATGCTGAGCTGCATCAACGCCTCGACCGGCCAGCCCCACTACGTGCAGCAGCGGCTGCCCAAACCCTACAGCTTCAAGGCGTCACCGGTGGGCGCGGGCGGTAGACTGTACCTGGCGACGGAGAACGGCGACGTAGTGGTGGCCAAGATGGGCGAGAGCTTTGAGGTGCTGGCCACCAACACGTTCCCCGACCAGGTCTTCATCTCCAGCCCGGTGGTGGTGGACGGAAGCCTGTATCTGCGCAGCCAGGAAACGCTCTATTGCGTCAGACAGTAGCGCTGGATCCGCTCACACTTTCCAGCAGACCAGCTTCGGCTCAGTCATCTCTTCAATCGCGTACTTGGGGCCTTCGCGTCCGGCGCCGCTGAGCTTGACGCCGCCGTAGGGCATCTGGTCCACGCGGTATTGCGGAACCTCGTTGATGAGGAAGCCGCCGACATGGACGCGGCGCGCGGCATAGAAGGCCTTCTGGATGTCGCGGGTGTAGATGCCGGCCTGGAGCCCGTATTCCGAATCGTTGACCCGGGCGATGGCTTCGTCGAGCGAGTCGTAGACGTTGACCCCTACCACCGGACCGAAGGCTTCGCGGCAGGACAGGCTGGCCGTCGCGGGAACCTCGGTCAGGATGGTGGGCTCGATCGTGGCGCGGTGCAGCCGGTGTCCCCCGGTGGCGACACGGGCGCCGGCGTCCACCGCTTCCTGTATCCAGCCGGCCACCCGCTCGGCTTCGCCCGCCGTAATCAGCGAGCTGATGTCGGTCTGGGGCGAGTGGGGATGCCCGATGGCGAGTTTGCGCGCGCCCTCCACGCACCGCTCCAGGAATTCGTTGCGGATCTTGCGATGCACGAAGATGCGCTGCACCGAGATGCAGACCTGGCCGGAGTGGGCGAAGCTGCCGGCCACCGATCGGGCCACCGCCTCGTCCAGGTTGGCGTCCTCCTCGACGATGACCGCGGAGTTGGAGCCCAGCTCCAGGGTGACTCTCTTCAGTCCGGCCAGGTTGCGGATGCGCAGTCCCACTTCCGGGCTGCCGGTGAACGTGACCATGGCGACCCGCTTGTCGAACACCAGTTGATCTCCGATCGCGCCGCCCGGGCCGGTGACCACGTTGAGCGCCCCGGCGGGCAGTCCGCATTCGGTGAACAGGTGCGCCATGCGGATGGCGCTGATGGGCGTGGTGGAAGCCGGCTTGTGGACCACGGCATTGCCGCCGGCCAGGGCCGGGCCGATCTTGTGCATGGCCAGGTTCAGGGGGAAGTTGAACGGGGTGATGGCGGCGATGACGCCCAGGGGTTCGCGCACCGTCATGGCCCAGCGGCCCTTGCCCGCTGGGGAAGCGTCCATGGGGACCACCTCGCCGTGCAGCCGGTGCGCCTCCTCGGCCGAGAACAGCAGCGTGAGGGCGGCGCGGTCCACTTCCAGTCGCGCTTCCTTGAGGGGCTTGCCGGTCTCCGAGCTGACTGCCAGCGCCATCTCGTCGCGGTCGTCCATCAGCCGCTGATAGGACTTGCGCAGGATGGTGGAGCGCTCGTCCAGCGTCATCTCGCCCATCAGTAGAGCGGCGGCGGCGGCCGCGGCGATGGCGGCGTCCACCTGCTCTTTGGTGGCCTGATAAACGGTGCCGACTTCCGATCCGTCGAAGGGCAGCTCGACCGGGCGGGGCTCGGCCGTAGTCACCGGCCGGCCGCCGATGAACATGGGATATTCCATGGCTCTATGATATCGTTTGACCGCGCCGCGCGACGTTGCCTACAATGGAATCAAGAGACTGCTCCAGCGGGAGTAACTCAATGGTAGAGTCACAGCCTTCCAAGCTGTTGGTTGCGGGTTCGATTCCCGTCTCCCGCTCCATCGTCTAAGCTGGCGTAGCTCAGTTGGTAGAGCATCTGATTTGTAATCAGACGGTCGGGGGTTCAAGTCCCTCCGCCAGCTCCAAGTCTTCAGTCGCTTACAACTACTGGACTGCGAGCGACTGCGCGACTGTGGAGAAATTTGTGGGGACTACCTCCGAATTCCGGCCATCCCGGAGCGACAACGCCTCCACCGCCTGCCGCTTCGCATCCATGCGGACTATTTCACTCAACCACTGGAGGAGGCTCGGGAGGGATGACCCAGACGGCCCCTCGGGCGAAACGATTGGCCACGGCCATCGTCTTCTTGCCAATGACAAGACCGTGGGCAGGGTCGTTCGGTGGGTCGCCGTCATGGATGACTCCCTGGCCGAGCTCACGGGCCAGACCTGCTGTGATTGAGCACAGCGAGTCGCCGGGACAGGCATTCAGGGCATCATGTGCTGTTCGCCCTTTGGCTCGGAGCACCGACTCAATGAGGACGGACATCTCCTCGTTCTTGAACGCCGCGGAGGCAATCCGCATCCGGCCGTGGTTGCCGGGGACGATCCAATCCGGCCGAAGCCCCCTGAAGAGGACTTCATTGCTGGCGATGTTTGGATCGTCTGTACACTCGCGTTCCGACATCACCGGATCCGCTCAAGGTATCCTTCCACATTCACGAAATTCGGACCAACAGGTCCTTCGTGCTCTTCCTCTGTTACCTCGTCGAAGTAGTAGAACTCGACTCTTCCGTTTGGAGTGAATTCAATCTCCAGGTCCCTTTGCTTGCGGTGCCACTCGATCTGAAGCCCGGAGTCCGAGAGCGGCACAATGCTCGGCGCCGGTGCGTCAGATGCGAGTAGTCGATCGATAGCCGCCAGAGCGCGATTGATCGTCGTCTTGTCGATCTTGGATGCTCCCTCGCCGTCCCAATTGTCAGCCAGCGTGACCAGGTTTGCGAATCCGTGCAGCACCGACATGAACCAGGTCGGCCTATGTTCACCGTTGTCAAGGTAGACGAACGGCACGTCCATTCCTCTGGATCTGATCGGGATCGTGCGCAGAACCGGCTCCGGTCGGGACACCACGGCCGTCTCCCAGGCCAGACGCTCCGTCTCTGTCAGTTCCGCGAGACGATCAGAGAAGCTGGCTACGAAGCTCCTGTCGAGTCGAGTTATCTCACACGTTGCCACGGCTTTCCTTCCTCTTCCATACTTCGTGCATGCTCGGAGTCGTCAGCGCCGCGAAAGACTTCACGATCCAGCGACGCCCAAGATCAAAGAACCCCAAAGATTCCCCTACTTGACCTCTGGCCGTGAGGTGGAAGACGTACATCGGTCTGCTGTCTGACGTTCGGAAAGCCGGCTGAACGTCAACATGCAGCCTGCCGGCTGGTCTGCCCTCCCCACCCGGAATGATGAAGCGCACGTGCGCCCTGAAGTCCTCTCCGTTCCCAGGGATATCGCCGGCGGGCAATTTCCAGAAGCTAAAGACTTGTTCGAAATCACTGAAATCCTGCCATCCCTCTCCGGCAGTTATGTGGTTCACATAGGTCACTTCGCATTGATTGACGCGTGGCGTGCCAAGGCGGTTCTCGGCAAGAAATTCCTGGAAGACGGCGAAATCTCGTTCGAAGAACCTCTTTCCTGCCTCGTAACGCGGATACTGTTCGCCTTGCCCTTCTTTTCGCCAGTTCTTGACGAACCGATCCGGCTGGACTTGAATCATCTCATTGCCTTGATCCGTAACAAACCACAGTCTGGGGACCGGTGGCCTCTCGAATGTCTGCAACTGAAGTCCAAGGCGCGGTCGCGGGACTTCGGGAAACTGCTCGAACACCGAATCCAGAGGCGGACGGTCTTCCGCCTTCGGGAACCTTGCCCGGAACTTCTCCCACAGGAGCCCCAGGTGCGCCGTCCGTACCGCTGTCAAGAGTTCGAACTGGACCGACAGAACTGTCTCGACCACAGGTGGGTTCTCAAAGTCGGGCAGATCGTCCGGCCGCGCCGTTACCATAGATTACCCGCCCAAAACAAGTCCATGTTGAAATGTTTGCGTACCGCCAAAGATTGTATATCCACGGCGGCCTGAGTACAAGCCCGCCTTCGAAGGGGGAGCCACCCCTCATAGCTGCTCCCCCTTTAGGATACCGTCTTTCCGGAAACTCCCGCGTCTGAGCTGCTCATCGGCCAGGAGCGGCCATCAGAACAAGGTTGGATTGTCCAAGGCCGGTCTGGTCGGCACGGCCCGCGGAGGGCACCGCTGATGGCCACCAGTCTCCAAGGCCCCTCCAAGGCCTGATTTGACTCAGTCTTCAGGAAAGACTACCATTGTCTCGATAGGTTTACCTCGCCTTCCGTGGGGTTCAGGGGCCCTGGGGGACGGGTTGGTTCGGTTGCGGGCTTCCCGGGGTTGGTTTCAGTCCAGCCACTGCAATTCGAGCCAGACATTGTCAGAGGGTTAGTCATCAAGTAGGTCAGAGAGGAGAAATACATGAGCTACCAGCGTTTGTGGGCGGCACTGTTAGGGTCTTTGCTGCTCCTGTCCGTCGGCGCCTTGGCGCAATCCGATAACGCGAACGTGAACGGCGTCATCACCGACCCGTCCAGTTCAGCGGTTCCCAACGCGAAGGTAATTCTCAGGAACCAGGGCACCGGCCTCACTCGCGAGGCCATGACCAACATGTCGGGCGTCTACTCGATCCCGACCATTCCCCCGGGCTTGTACACCTTTACAGTCGAAGCCGCGGGCTTCAAGAAGTTCGAGTCCAAGGACAATAAGGTGGACCCGAGCGTCCCGGCCAACATGAGCGCCGCCTTGCAGGTCGGCGCCGTTACCGAAACGGTCGAAGTCGTCGCCACCGCCACGCAGTTGCAGACCGAATCCGGCGCGCTCGGCACGGTGATTGAAGGCAAGCAGATCAGCGACATCCAGTTGAACGGCCGCAACCCGATCTTCCTGGCCCTGCTCAAGCCGGGAGTCCGCGGCGGATCGCTCGCCGGGTTCAGCTTCGATCTGACCACCGGCGGGCTCAACATCAACGGCTCCCGCACCCAGGACAATCTCGTCACTTAGGCATCGTTAAGAAATAACATTTCCATTTGAGAATGTTTTGAGCTATCCTGGGTGGGATGGATGGTCTGGCCGGAGTTCGTCGGCGCTTTGGCGTGTTGGAGCCGCTACTGGATGAGAAATCGCGCCGCCTGCTGGT
>JACOSH010000524.1 GCA_016178945.1 Acidobacteriota bacterium | reverse complement strand
CCGCGCCGCCAGGCAGACACGACCTTGCCATCCGGGCCGAGCGCCAGACCGCCGCCGTCCATCGGACAGGCGTTCAGCACCCAGGTGCCCGTGCCGGCTTTCTCCGCGCGGCTGAAGGTGTGACCGCCGTCCGTGGAGCGCGCCACGTACATGTCCCGGCTGCCGGCCAGGTTGTTCCGCCACATGGCATAGATGACCCCCTTCGAGTCGACCATCGCCGAGGGGTGGCAGCACTCGCAGATCTTGCCTTCCGGAGACTCGTAGACCAGCACGTTCGCCGACCAGGTTGCGCCGCCGTCCTTCGAATGCGCCCCGTAGAGCCTGGTGCCCTTGCTGCGCAGATCGAGCCAGGTAGCGAACACCACGCCGCCGCCGGCGGCCATGGCGTGCAGCCCCTCGCGCGCCGCGGCCGGAACGTCGTTGACCGGGACGCCCGCCGACCAGCTCTTACCGCCGTCGATGGAGCGCCAGGCCAGCACGTCGCCGTCCGCGCCGCCGCCCTTTTCCCCGACAACCGCCGAGATGACGATGCTGGAGGGAGTGAGGGCGATGCGCGGCCCGCGATGCCGTCCCAAGGCCATCTTACCGGCCTCGGCCACCTTGACCGGAGCGGAGAAGGTCTTGCCCTGATCGAAGGAGGCGGCGAAGTAGACGGCATGGCCCGAGCCAAAGGTCAGGGCGACCATGCGGGAGTCGGCGGCCAACTGCGGCTGCCGGTACTCGAGGTTGGCGCCGCCGGGCGCGATGTGAACGGCCAGAAGCAGAGCGGTCAGGTGGAGCATGTCCCTATTATCGTACAGCGCGCCCGGCTCACGCGCGAGCTCCGTTGCGCCTACTTCCGGCGCAGCCAGCTTGCCTTGATGAAGTCGCGGTTCATGCGGGCGATGACTTCCAGCTTGATCTCCTTCGGGCACACGGCTTCGCACTCGCCGATGTTGGTGCAGCTTCCGAACAGCTCCTGTTGGGCCTGGGCCACCATCCTCAGGGCACGGTCGTAGCGCTCCGGCTGGCCTTGCGGCAGCACGCCCAGGTGCGTGATCTTGGCCCCGGTGAACAGCGAGGCCGAGGCGTTGGGGCAGGCCGCGACGCAGGCTCCGCAGCCGATGCAGGCGGCCGCGTCCATGGAGGCGTCCGCCGTGTCTTTGGGGACCGGAACGGCGTTGCCGTCCGGAGCGCTGCCGGTGGCGGCCGAGATGTAGCCACCGGCGGCGATGATGCGGTCGAAGGCGCAGCGGTCGACCACCAGGTCCTTGATCACCGGAAAGGCGCGGGCGCGCCAGGGCTCCAGGTAGAGCACGTCGCCATCCCGGTAATGCCGCATGTGGAGCTGGCAGACCGTGGTCGCCTTGTTGGGCCCGTGGGCCACGCCGTTGATCATGAAGCCGCAGGAGCCGCAGATGCCTTCGCGGCAGTCATGATCGAAGGCGATGGGGTCCTCGCCCTTGGCCAGCAGCTCCTCGTTGAGGACATCCAGCATCTCCAGGAACGACATGTGCGGGTTGGCCTGGACCTCGTAGCGCGCCATGCGTCCCCGGTCGCCGGGGGACTTCTGCCGCCAGACGTGGAGGGTCAGCTTCATTTGTAGCTCCGCTGCGCGGGTTTCACGTAGTCGAATCGCAACGGTTCCTTGTGCATGCGCGGCTTCTGTTCTTCGCCCTGGTACTGCCAGGCCGAGACGTAGCAGAAGTTCTCGTCGTCCCGCAGCGCTTCCCCGTCCGGGGTCTGATACTCTTCGCGGAAGTGGCCGCCGCAGGATTCCTGGCGCGCCAGCGCGTCCATGCACAGCAGCTCGGCCAGCTCGAAGTAGTCGGCGACGCGCCCGGCCTTTTCCAGCGACTGATTCAGCTCTTCGTTGCCGCCGCGCACGTTGACGTTCCGCCAGAACTCTTCCCGCAACTCGGGGATCTTAGTCAGCGCGTACTCCAGGCCCTGGGCGTTGCGGCCCATGCCGCAGTGGTCCCAGACAACCTTGCCCAATTCGCGATGCAGCGAATCGACGGAGCGCTTGCCATTGATGGAGAGCAGTTTCCGCGTGCGCTCCGCGACACCGGTCTCCGCCTCGCGGCAGGCGGGATGCGCGGCGTCGACCTTGTCCAACCTGGCGCCGGCGAGGTAGTTGCCCATCGTGTAAGGGAGGATGAAGTAGCCGTCGGCCAAACCCTGCATGAGGGCGCTGGCGCCCAGCCGGTTGGCGCCGTGGTCGGAGAAATTAGCTTCTCCGATGACGAACAAACCGGGGATGGTGCTCATCAACGGGTAGTCGACCCAGAGCCCGCCCATGGTGTAGTGGATGGCCGGGTAGATCCGCATGGGGACGCGGTAGGGATCCTCGCCGGTGATGCGCTCATACATGTCGAACAGGTTGCCGTAGCGCTCGCGAATGGCCTCCACGCCCAGCCGCTGGATGGCGCCGGCGAAGTCGAGATAGACGCCCAGGCCGGTCTCGCCGACGCCGCGCTGCTCATCGCACACCGCCTTGGCGTTGCGCGAGGCCACGTCGCGCGGCACCAGGTTGCCGAAGCTGGGATAGCGGCGCTCCAGGTAGTAATCGCGCTCCGCTTCCGGGATCTGGCTGGGTGGGCGTTTGTCGCCGGGGGTCTTGGGCACCCAGATGCGGCCGTCGTTGCGCAGCGATTCGCTCATCAGGGTGAGCTTGGACTGGTAATCGCCCTAGACCGGGATGCAGGTGGGGTGGATCTGAGTAAAGCAGGGATTGGCGAACAACGCTCCGCGCTTGTAGGCCCGCCAGATGGCCGTGCAGTTGGATCCCTTGGCGTTGGTGGACAGGAAAAAGACGTTGCCGTAGCCGCCGGTGCCGAGCACCACCGCGTCGGCCAAGTGGGTCTCGATCTTTCCGTCGATCAGATTCCGGGTGACGATGCCGCGCGCCCGGCCGTCGATCACGATCAGGTCGAGCATCTCGGTGCGCGGGAACATCCGGACGGTCCCCAGCCCGACCTGGCGCTCCAAAGCCTGGTAGGCGCCCAGCAGCAGTTGCTGGCCGGTCTGGCCGCGGGCGTAGAAGGTGCGCGAAACCTGCGCGCCGCCGAAGGAGCGATTGGTGAGGTATCCGCTGTATTCGCGGGCGAAGGGCACGCCCTGCGCCACGCACTGATCGATGATGTTGAGGGAGATCTGGGCCAGCCGGTAGACATTGTGCTCGCGAGCGCGGAAATCGCCGCCTTTTACGGTGTCGTAGAAGAGGCGGTAGACGCTGTCGCCGTCGTTCGGATAGTTCTTGGCCGCGTTAATGCCGCCCTGCGCGGCAATGGAGTGGGCGCGGCGCGGGCTGTCCTGGAAGCAGTAGCAGTTGACGTTGTAGCCCAGCTCGGCCAGCGAGGCCGCGGCCGAGGCGCCGGCCAGGCCCGAGCCCACCACCAGGATCGAGTACTTGCGCTTGTTGGCGGGATTGACCAGCTTCATCTCGAAGCGGTACTTGTCCCAGGCTTGCTCGATCGGCCCGGAAGGCGCTTTGGAGTCGAGATTCATAGGATTCGGTTAGGAGACCATCCCGAGCAGGATGGAGATCGGGATGGAGATGTTGCCCGCCACCAGCAGCGCCGCGGCCACCGCCGCAAAACGTTTCAGCAGGGGCGTGTAGCGGGGATGGCTCACGCCCAGCGTCTGAAACATGCTCCAGGCTCCGTGATAGAGATGCTGCCCCAGCAGGACCATGGCCACGACGTAGGCCAGCGAGACGGGAAGCTGGCGGAATCCCGCCACCATGTTGTGGTAGGGATTCAGATCCTTGAAGTCGGGGTGGACCGCGCCGAAAGTGAAGTGGAGCAGATGATAGACCACAAACGCCCCGATGATCGGCCCGCTCCAGATCATGGTGCGGGAGGCGTAGCTCGATTCCACGGCCTCGCGCCGCTGGTAGCCGACCGGACGCGCCCGGTTGTTGAGCGCGTTGAGCTGGAGCGAGGCGGTGATGTGCAGCGCCACCGAGGCCAGCAGCACCAGGCGGGCGCCCCAGAGCAGCCCGAGGTTGTGATGCAGGAACTCGGCGTAGGCGTTGATCTTGTCCGGGCCGGCGTAGACCTGCAGGTTGCCCAGCAGGTGTCCGAGGACGAATCCGAACAGAATGAACCCGGTGACGGCGACGATGACCTTCTTTCCGATGGGGGCGGCGTAGAACTGGGCGGCAGCGGCTGGACTCATGAACGGGCCTTCAGGATGTGGGTGGAACTTTTCAGTATACAGCAGCCCGAACAGGCTCGACGTCATGAATCTTGCGCAGGTCGATGGCGATGGTTCCGTCCGGCGATTCGCGGAACATGTCGGCGAATTTCGCCTCCCAGACGATCTCGCTGTGGTGGTAGGACGAGCGTGCGTGCACCGCCTGCGAGGAAGTCTCATCGATGCCCGTCAGCAACACCAGGAACTCCGCATCCGAGGCTTCGAAGCTCTCTCGCGTGACGCCGTGGAGCGGGCTGGTTTCATCGATGGGGTGAACGATCACCCAATGGAGCGGCAGGAAAGAAACCTTGCTGCGCTCAAGAGTAAGCGTCCGGAAGCGGCGCGGGCCCCCGGGCCGCTCGCGCTGGCTGAGCACCACGGTCGCCTCCACCTCCAGCAGCTCATTGCTTCTTTCGTTTGCGACGCGGAACATGAACCCGGTAATTCCGCGGTACGGAGCGATCACCGCCCTCGCGCTGAAAAGCAGTTTCGCGCTGGGCCGCGAGAAACGGGAGAACAGCAGTCCGGTGGCGAGGGCGAAACCCAGCAGACCGGCCAGCGCTTCCGCCGAGACCAGGATGTTGGCGGCGAGGTTGTGCGGGCTGATCCGGCCGTAGCCGATCGTCGCCAGGGTCTGGACGCTGAAGAAAAACGCCTCGGCGAACCGGCCGGACAGGGTGCGAGCCTGCGAGCCCTCGAACGCGCCTGTTCCGCACAGGATGTAGCCGGCGGCAAAGGCGGCATTGGTCAGGAAGTAGAACAGGATCACCACCGCCTGGAACTTCCACCAGGACATGGTCAGCAGCGAATGGTACAGGCTCATGGACCGGAGGAAAGGCAGTCCCCGGCGCTGCACGTTGAAGCTGCCATCGTGATTCAAGAGGCGCCGGCGGCTCCGCTCGGCGATGCGCCCTCCGAAGCCGAGATCCTTGTTGAGATCGTCTGGCAGTGGGGTTTCAGGCATCACGGCATGATAGCGCAACGCCCGATGCCGGTTCCTGCTAAGATCAATTCCATCCTGGGACAGTGGGGAGGGGTTATGTTCAGGAAAGCAGCGTTACTGGGCGTGATTGCGGTCGCGGGATGGGCGCAGGGATTCCGGGCCACCGTGGTAGGGCGGGTCACCGACAAGAGCGGCGCCTCGGTGCCGGGGGCCAAGGTCACGATCGTCAACACCGGCACCAACGAAACCCGCACGGTGGACACCAGCGAAACCGGCGACTACACCATCGCGCAGCTCGATCCGGGCCAGTACATGCTGACCGCGGAGAGCCGGGCCTTCAAGAAGGAAGTGATCCGCGAGATCACGCTCGAAACCAACCAGCAGGCCCGCCTGGACATCGCGCTCGAAGTGGGCGCCGTGACCGAGACCGTGGAAGTGGCGGCGGTGACGCCGCTGGTGTCGTCCGAGAGCGCGTCGGTGGGCAACGTGGTCGATCAGAAGAAGATCGTGGAGCTGCCGCTCAACGGCCGCGATTATCTCCAACTCGCCCTCTTGCAGCCCTATGTCTACGCGCCGGCGCAAGGCTCCACGCTGGGATTCCGCGGCGGATTCAACGTCGCGGGCAATAGCGAGATCGCCAACAACTACATCAAGGACGGCATCGACAACAACGACGAAACCACCAATCAGCCGCTGCACCGGCCCGTACTGGACGCCATTCTGGAGTTCAAGGTGCTCACCGGCACCTATTCGGCCGAGTACGGACGGCAGGCCGGCGGGCAGGTCATCGTCACCACCAAGAGCGGCGCCAACCAGTTTCACGGCGCGGCCTGGGAATTCCACCGCAACTCGGCCCTGGACGCGCGGAACTTCTTCGTACCCACGAAGCCGGAATTCAAGCGCAACCAGTTCGGCGGCGTGCTGGGCTGCCCGGTCCGCAAAGACCGGACCTTCTTCTTCCTGGCCAACGAGGGCCAGCGCCGCGGCCAGCAGGAGGCAGGACTGGCAGTGGTTCCGCCCCTCGCCATGAAACGCGGCGACTTCACCGCCGTGACGGCGGTGCGCAATCCGCTGGATTCCAATCGCCCGTTCCCGAACAATCAGATTCCGCAGGCGGCCTGGAGCCGGCAGGGCGCCGGACTGCTGGGTCTCTACCCCGATCCCAACCGGAACGACGCGCAGAACTACGTCGCCACGGCGAGCGGTCCTTTCGCCCTCAACCAGTTCTCCGTGCGCCTGGATCACAAACTGGGCGCCAAGGACGACCTGTTCGGGATCTATGAGTTCGCCGACTCCAGCGAGTTCTACGCCCTGGCCAATCCGCTCTGCTCGGCGCGCGATGTGCCGGGCTGGGGCTGCGATGAGCTGCAGCGCACCCAGCACGCGGTGCTAGTGTGGACGCACGTCTTCGGCCCGCGCGTGGTGAACGAAGCCCGCGTCGGCTACACGCGCTTCGGATTCTACCGCCTGCAGGAAGACCGCGACTCCGACGTAATCCGCCGGCTGGGCATTGGCGGCCTGACAGACGCCGGAAAAACTCCCTTCAACGACGGCGCGCCCCAGTTGACCGTGCCCGGTTTCGTCACCATCGGCGGCCCGACCAACCTGCCGCAAGGCCGCCACGACAACACCTATCACTACGTCGAGAACATGACGTTCATTCAGGGCGCGCATGCCATGAAATGGGGCGTGGACATCCGGAGGTTCCTGTTCAACTCCTTCTTCACCTCGTTCGGCCGCGGCGCCTTCAACTTTGACGGCCGCTTCACCGGGCATTCGGTGGCCGATCTGCTGCTGGGCCTGCCCTTCCGCGCCGACCGCAACCTGGGCGAGCCGTTCCACAACGCCCTCACCTTCAGCTCCGGCTACTACTTCCAGGACGACTGGAAGGCGACTCCCAAGCTGACGCTGAACCTGGGGCTGCGCTACGAGCTTAATCTGCCGCCGGTGGAAAAGGTCGACAAGATGGCGTCGTTCGATCCGCGCACCAACACCATCCGGGTGGCGGGCGACCGCGAGGCGTTCCTCATTCCGGCGACGGGCGCGTTGGAGATTCGACCGCGCGCGGGCGTTGGACGGCGCTTGTGGCAGACCGACAAGAACAACTTCGCGCCTCGGTTCGGGCTGGCCTGGCGTCCGTTCGGCGGCGCCGGCACGGTGCTGCGCGCCGGCTACGGCCTTTTCTACAACTACCAGATCGTGGGCAACGGGATCACGCCGCTGTCGCGCAACTCGCCGTTCCGCATGCGCCAGACGGCGGGGCCATTCGCGGCCACCGAGCGCCCCAACCTGACCAACGCCTTCGCGGTGGGACTGCCCTCGGTGGTGCCGCCCGGAATCCAGGAGGACTTCAAGACCGCCTATCTGAATCAGTGGAGCTCCGGCGTGCAGCGCGAGGTGGCGCGCAACCTGGTGGTGGATGTTTCCTATCTCGGCTCGCAGGGGCACAAGCTGCCCATCCAGTGGAACATCAACCAGGCGCTGCCGGGCGCCGGATCGGTGGCCAGCCGCAGGCCGTATCCCGGCTACGGGAACATCACGGGCGGCTTTGTTTCCTCGATCGGAAACTCGAGCTTCCACGCGTTGCAGGTGCGCGGCGAGCGCCGTTTCAGCCGCGGCCTGAGTTTCGTCTCCTCGTACACCTGGGGGAAATCGATCGACGACGGCGCCGGGGTGTCCACCGGCTCGGACTCCAGCGGCGTGGCCCAGAACGCGCGCAATCTTCGCGCCGAGCGCGGGCTATCCGACTTCGACGTGCCGCAAAGATGGGTGCTGAGCTGGGTCTGGGACCTGCCCTTCGGAGCCAACGCCTCGAACCGCGCGGCGAAGGCGCTCATACACGGCTGGCAGGTGACCGGCATCCTCACGCTGCAGGGCGGCCGCCCTTTCACCGTGTTGACCGGCACGGATCAGAGCAACACCGATGGCGGCGCCGACCGGCCCAACGTGATCGGCGAGTGGCGCGTCCCCGAGCGCGCCCCGGACCGCTGGTTCAATCCATGCACGCTGCTGGCCAACGGCACGCGCCGCAACTGCGCGTCCAACGACACGCCCGCCTGGCAAGTCGCGGCGCCCAACACCTTCGGCAACGCCGGACGCAATACGCTGCGCGGCGACGGATTGAAGAACTTCGACTTCGGCTTTTATCGCCCCTTCCGGGTGACCGAGCGGATCACCTTGCAGTTCCGCACCGAGTTCTTCAACCTGCTGAACCATCCGAACTTCTTTCTGCCCACGGCCAACTCTTCCAGCGGCGCTTTCGGGCGCGTGGCCCGCGCGGCCTTCCAGGCTCAGACCGGGGCGCAGCGGCAGATCCAGTTCGCGATGAAGATCGTGTTTTAACGCCCTACTTCCAGAGCCGGTACCACTTCCGCGCGGGCGCCGGAGCCTCTTCCTCTACGGGCGGAAGCGGATCGCCCGTCAGCGTGGCGCGCGGGTTGGCGGCGAACAGAGCCTCGGCGCGGGCCGGACCGCGCTTGCGCCGCACGTACTCGTACGCCTCGCGCAGCACCGGCGGGCGGTGCTGGGTATCGTGGGCATCGCTGGCCACGATGTGGACCAGGTTGCGCTCCAGCAGCAAATCCGCGAAGGCTTTGGCGTGCTTTCCGAAGCGTCCCAGAAACGACAGCGCCGTGACTTGCAGGAGGCATCCGGACTCCGCCCAGGCCTCCAGCTTGTCCAGGCGTTGGCGCAGCAGGCCGTTACGTTCCGGATGGGTGATGATCGGTACCATGCCGGCGGCCTGCAGGCTCCCGAAAACGTCGCCGCTCGAGTGCGGGATGAGCAGGTCGGAGAACTCCACCAGCAGATAGTTCTTGTGATTGATGGTGTACCTGCCGGGATGCGCCAGGGCGTCCTGGATGTTGTCGTAGGAGAGATGGAAGTCGCAGGCGCGATGGATCCGGATCGAGGCATCCACCGCCGCGGTCAGCTCGGCGATCTTCTGCTCGATCAACTCAGGCTGGAAGGTGTATTCGAAATTGGCGTGCGGGCTGGCGACGATATCGGTGGTGCCGCTCTCCGCCGCCAGCCGCAGCATGGCGACGGCCTCCTCCAGGGTTTCGGCGCCATCGTCGAGCCCCGGCAGGATGTGGCTATGGATGTCGACCACGGGGTCAGATGAACATTTCTTCGTCTTGGGTGACGTGGTCCACCGACGGGCGGCTGCCGCGCGCCAGGGCCCCGAGCGCCGCGCGGATGCCGGAGAGGAAGCCGTGGACTTCCTTGATGGGTTTCAGGATCGAGGACTGCAAGGCGGCGGTGGTCTCCTGCACCCGCCCGAGTGTGTCCTCGAGCACGTAGTCGATGCGATCGATCTGTTGTTTGGCGCGGCCGGCGGTCTCGGTCAGCAGCACGTCCAGGCGAGCCGCCTGGGATTTGGCCGTCCCGATCACCTCCAGCGCCTGGTCGGTAATCTCCTTGAGTTTGGGGCGCGTCTCTTCCAGCGTGCGCTTGGCCGAATCCAGCACCGGCTCGGCGCGATCGGTGAACTCGCCCACCTTTTCGTTCACGCGCTTGGCGGTGCGCAAAATGCCGATCATGGCCACCGCCTGCACGATGGCGGCGAGGCACGCCAGGCAAACGCCCGCGGCGACTACAATTCGAAAAACGTCCTCCGGCATTGACGCACCTCTTCAGGGGAACCGAGCCCGGCGGGTCTAACTCTCGCTCACGCTTTCGCGATAGGCCTGCTTGCCGGCCTCCACCGCCATCGCCAACTGATCTTTCTGACGGAGAAGGGCATCCTTGCTGCGCTCGATCGCTTCGGCGGCCGAGTCTTTCAGCTCGGTCGAACGGCGGCGCACGAACTCCTTGCCCTCTTCGGCCCGCGTGCGCAGATAGCCGGTCCCTTCCTCGGCTTTCTCCCGCAGCAGCCGGCGCGTTTCTTCGCCGGACCGCGGGGCCAGCAGCAGGCCGAGGGCCACGCCCACGCCCAGCCCGACGATGAAATAAGACAGTCCGCTATTCTGGTCGGCCATAACGTCTCCTTTTCTCCGAACTTCTACTTCAGTATACTCCTGAATCGAATGGCATACGTCTCCAAGAAAGCACGGCTGTCCGCGGATGCCCTGTGGGATTACGCGGTCAAGACGCTGGCCGGACGATCCCAGTCGTCGAGCGAGCTGCGGCGCAAGCTGGCCGCCAAGGCGGAGCGCGCCGAGGATGTCGACGCCGTCCTGGCGCGCTTGAAGGAGTACGGCTACCTCAATGACCGGCAGTTCGCCGAGAGTTACGCCGGCGCCCGGCTGGAAAACCGGGGCTTGGGAAAATCGCGCGTGCTGCGCGATCTGCGCGCGCGGCGAGTGGCGCCCGCGGTGGCCGAGCGCGCGGTCGCCAAGGCCTACTCCGGCGTCGACGAGAACTCCCTCATCGAGCAGTTCGTGGACCGGAAGATCCTGCGACTGCGTTCCGGCGCTCTCTTTCAGGACCCCAAGGAGCTGGCCTCGGCCTACCGCAAGCTGATCCGCGCCGGATTCACCTCGGGCAACGTGCTGCGCGTGCTGAAGCGGCTGGCCAAAGACCCGGAGATCGTGGACGGCTTCCAGCCGCCGGCCGAGGAGGCGGAACCTGACTCCGATCGCTGAGTTTTTGGGGCTGCGCCGCAACCTGGTGCTGCTGCTGGCGGCGATCGTGGCCATCGGCGCCGGCGAAGAGACCTGGATGCGCTTCCTTCCGAAGTACCTGGAGTCGCTGGGCGCTTCGGCCGCCGTCATCGGCCTGTTCGACGCGCTGAAGACCCTGTTGGGCGCCGTCTACGCGTATCCGGGCGGGGTGCTGGTGGATCGCTGGGGCCACCGGCGCGCGCTGGTCTTCTTCAATCTGGTCTCGATTGCCGGCTACGGCGTGGTCCTGCTGTTTCCGCATTGGGCGGCGGTGCTGGCCGGCATGTTTCTCTTCCTGGCGTGGAGCAACCTGTCGCTCCCGGCGACCTTCTCGCTGGTGGGGTCGACGCTGGCGGCCAGCCAGTACACCATGGGGATCGGGGTGCAATCGCTGATCAAGCGGCTGCCTATCCTGATCGGGCCGATCGCGGGCGGCCTGCTGATCGACCGGCTGGGCATGACCGGGGGGGTCCGGGCCGGCGTGATCCTGTCGATCGGGCTGGGAGCGTGCAGCGTGCTGATCCAGCGGGGCATTGAAGAAGGCGCGGCGGGAGCGGTCGCGGACCCGCGCGGCTTCCTGGCGGTGGTGCGAGACTTGGATCCGCGCTTGAAAGGGCTGCTGTTCAGCGACATTCTGATTCGCTTCTGCGAGCGCATCCCGTTTGCCTGGGTGGTGATCT
>JACOSH010000523.1 GCA_016178945.1 Acidobacteriota bacterium | reverse complement strand
TTCTTTCCCTTCTTGGCCGGCGTCACCGCCAGCGACAGGCTGCATAGCAGCGTCAGGAGCACCGCGAATCGCAGGATTAAGTTCCTAGAGATCATAGTCTTAGGGTTACCATCGTGCTATCGGAGGGAGGCGGAGAAACCTGTACCCAGAGCCATACTCTCACCGGCGGAGCAACCGGTCTCCCTTCATTCTTCCACGACCTGCCCTTCGCGTCAAGAATCATACCACTGGAATCTAAGGGACGTCTACGGCGGGCGCCTGCTCTGGCAGCCTACGTGCCAGTCAAAAGGCGAGCCGGATTCTGATATCCTGGAGTTGTCCCCGGCTTTTTCTTGGAGAGGAGAAGACTACCCTAACATGTCAGTGAAAGTAGCAATTAACGGCTTTGGCCGTATCGGCCGCAATGTGGTCCGGGCGGGACTCCACCGCGACGACATCGAGTTTGTGGCGGTCAACGACCTGACCGACACCAAGACCCTGGCCCACCTGGTCAAGTACGACTCGGTACTGGGGTCCCTGGATGTGGATGTGAAGGCCGAGCCTGACGCCATCACGATCGGCGGCAAGCGGATTCGCGTGTTCGCCGTCAAGGAGCCTTCCGAGCTGGACTGGACCTCGGTCGGCGCTCAGATCGTCGTGGAATCCACCGGCCGGTTCACCGACGGCGCACAGGCGGCCAAGCACCTGCGCGGCACGGTCAAGAAGGTCATCATTTCGGCGCCCGCCACAAACGAGGATGTCACCGTCGTGCTGGGAGTCAATGACGGGATGTACGACGCGGCCCGGCACAACGTGGTCTCCAACGCGTCCTGCACTACCAACTGCCTGGGTCCGGTTGTAAAAGTCCTGCATGAGAAGTTCGGCATCCAGAAGGGGTCGATGACCACCATCCACAGCTACACCAACGATCAGAACGTCCTGGACTTCCCCCACAAGGACCTGCGCCGCGCGCGCGCCGCGGCTCTCAACATGATCCCGACCTCGACCGGCGCCGCCAAAGCCATCGGGTTGGTGATGCCACAGTTGAAAGGCAAGCTGGACGGCTACGCCATGCGCGTTCCGACGCCCAACGTTTCGGTGGTCGATTTCGTCGCCGTCGTCGAACGGCAGACCACCACCAAAGAGGTGAACGAAGAGTTGAAGAAGGCCGCGGAAGGCCCCTTGAAGGGCATCCTCGCCTACACCGAGGATCCCGTGGTGTCGACCGACATGTTGCACAACCCCAACAGCTCGATCGTCGATGCCGGGCTGACCAAGGTGTTGGATGGCAACCTGGTAAAGGTCGTGTCCTGGTACGACAATGAGTGGGGCTATTCCTGCCGCGTAGTGGACTTGATCGCCTTTCTGGCCCAAAAGGGACTGTAGGGGCGTCAGCCCAGCAGATCCAGCGCGGCCTGGATCTCGCTGCGCGTATGGAGATCGCCCTTGCGGCCGGCGGCGTCCAATCCGCGCCCATACACGGCGCGGGCGTCGTCCAGGCGGCCGAGTTTTTCCAGTGCCTGCCCGGCGTGATAGTACGCCGCCACGTAGCTGGCGTCGGCGTCGAGCAATCTCTGGAACTCCTCGACGGCTTGCGCCAAATCGCCCCCGTTGGCGTACTCCATCGCCAGCCCGTAGCGGGCGAAGCTGTTGTGGGGGTCCTGCGCGACCATGCTCTTGAGGACTTCCAGACGATCCATTCGCCTTCCTATGCTACTATACCGGCGTGGCGTGCCCCTACTTCTATCCCACCCGGCGCCTGCTGGCCTGGATGGAGGCGCCGTTGCTGCCGCTGGGGGATCCCTATGAAGGTGTCTGCCGGGCCGTCGCCGGCCAGGACTGGCAGCCCGGCGAGGTTGCGGTCCGCAACTGGTGCAACATGGGCTACGCGCGCGGCGAGTGCCCGCGATTTCCTCAGAACGGCTCCCCCGACGCGATTCGATTTGCAGTAGGGCGCGCGGACGGCGATGGGGTCGAAATCCACTACACGCTAGAGAGCCACCACGCGCCCGCCGGCGATGGCGTGGTCACGTATTCCGGCGGCTCGATTGAAGACTGTCCAGACCCGCTTCTACGGCGTCAGGCCGAGGCCTATGCCGCGAGTTATCTGCGGCGAAAACCCTGAACCATGCAACCGAAACCCGTACGAGAATCCGCGTCCGAATACTCCGAGCTGGCGCTCCCCAACGATGCCAACGTGCTCGGCAATCTGGCCGGGGGCAAGGTGATGCACCTGGTCGACCTGGCCGGCGCCCTGGCGGCGCTGCGCCACGCTCGCTGCCCGGTGGTGACCGCCTCGGTCGACTACATGAACTTCCTTCATCCCATCCGCATCGGCGAACTGGTCCGCCTTCGCTCCCAGGTGAACCGGGTGTTCCGGACCTCCATGGAGGTCGGGGTCAAGGTGTGGGTGGAGAACATGATCACCGGTGAGGTGAAGCATACCTCATCGGCCTACCTCACCTTTGTGGCGCTGGATAAGCAAGGCAACCGTGTGCCCCTACCTGAGGCTGTCCCGGAAACCAGCGAGGAGAAACGGCGCCATCAGGAAGCAGCACTGCGGCGCGAGTACCGGCTTCAAATGAGGAGCCGGTCCAGGACCGAACCTAGCCGTCCTTGTACATATATTTGATGTTGGGCTTGTAGAGCAGCAGGTTCGGCTCGCCGCTGCGGTTCACCTTCAGGCAAGTCTTGTCATACCACTCGATGACGCCGTGCAGCGTCTCTCCGTCGCGGAGCACGAACACCATGGGTGTCTTGGACTGCATCTGCTTGACGTAGTAGAAGTTCTCAGCGTTGGTCTGATCCGGTGGCGCCGGTCTCTTCTGGGCGCGGCGCGGTCCATTTCGGGGGTCCTTCAATTCGTTCAACGACGGACGGATAAGTTTGCGATTGGCGGACTCCACGTGCACACCTTCCTTAGGAGAGAAGCAGATTATTGCCGAATGGCCGGCTGGTTGGATCCAGATGTCCGACTTGATTTATTGATACCACATCGAGATTGAGCCTGCAACACTTGTTACCATCCCGCTCCCGCGCGATGGTAAGTACCACCGCCCTGGTTGGTACTAAACACCCGGCCCAGTCGTTGACTATTGCCTGGGTGGGACATCACCATGGTCTTAAGCAGGACCTACCGGAGGAAGTAGGAGAGTCTACTTAGAGGCCCTTACGATGAGAACAGTAGTTACTACATGCATGTTGTCCTTGCTGCTGAGCGCGGTCGCCAGCGCGGACATTTTCACTTTCAACGACCCGTTCCCGTGCGGCAGCGGCCCCGGCGGCGGCTCTTGCCTGCCCGGAGCCCCACCCGCCAACTATCCAGGACGTGGCGACGTGGTGGGCGATCACAAGGAATTCGACATCCAGAAGCTGGTTTTTTCCATCACCCAGCAGACCCTGGGCGCGACCATCTACTTCAACTACGGACCGGGGAGCACGCTGGACGACTGGTTTCCGATTCCCGGCCTGTCGCTGGCGGTCGGCGACCTGATTATCAACAATCAGTACGGCGTGCCGCTGCACGGGCACCACGGGTTGACGGCCGGCTCGCTCTACGCTGTGGACACCTTGCTGCTGTCGAGCGATGAGCTGGGGCTTCGCAGCGACATCGTCTACCGTCCGGACCAGGTCGTCCGCTTCACGAGTCTGGGAGCGGGCACGCCAGGCACGCTGTTCAACATCAGCTACAACGCGGCTGCCGATCCGAGCTTCGTGGTGAGCTGGGAGGGCCCCACGCCCGCGGCATTGTGGAACCTGTACTCGAGCGGCGCGCCGCTGGCCATCCACTTCGCATCGGCCACTTGCGGCAACGATATCGTGGACGGAACGGCGCAGAGGGCGGTGCCCGAGCCGAGCGCGTTTCTGCTGATGGGTACTCTGCTGGCCGGGCTGGGGCTGCGCTTCAGGAAGAGGTAGGGCGCAACCGGTTCACTTCCGCAGGGCCAGAACCGAGCCGGCGGGATCCAGCAGGACCTTGGTAGGGGCTTGCCGGAGAGCGATCGAGAACAGGGCTGGCTCACTCCCTGTGCGCACCCAGTGAGTCAGCCTGGTCTTGCCGGTCTGGATCTCGATGGGGACCAGCGTGGCGAAATCTTCTCCCACGTCGCTCTGGGTGACCACGCCGGTGACTTTGACGGCCGGGGCCTTGCCCTTGACCGAGTAGGTCATCTGGAGCGTGGGAATGCCCGTCGCGTAGACCCATTGATCGAAGAAGGCCTCCAGCTTGGGATCCGGGGATTTGGGAGGCAGCATCCCGGCGGCCAGCAGGCGGACCTCCTCCATGCGGAGCGGCTTGCCTTCGAAACGCCGGCGCAGCTCCCCGAGAAAAGCGTTGAACCGCTCGTCGCCCAGGCGGCGGCGCAGCATGTGTAGGATCCAGGACCCTTTCCCGTAGGTGATCGTGCGCCAGGCAGTGGGGGTCTGAGAGGAAGCCAGCCGTGTCCCCAACGAGATGGGGCCGGCCGATTCGATGCTCCTGCCTTCCACTTTGGCCAGCAGATCGGCCCGGTACTGCTCGAGCGCCGATTCCAGGGCGCGCGGACCCTTGCGTTTTTCCAGGTACATCAGAGCGCAGTAGTTGGCCAGGGCCTCCAGCATCCATTCGTCCTGGTAGCCCGCCGCCGTGACGATGTTGCCCCACCACTGGTGGGCGGTCTCATGCGCGGCCAGGATCTCGGTGAAGAAGACCTGGAGGTTCGGGGCCAGACGGGTGAGCGGCCTGTCGCGGGGCGCGAAATAAGAGAGTGTGGACAGGTAGATCAGACCGGGAAAGCCCTGCCCGCACGAACCGGGCACCGGCGATACGGTCAGGGTGCGCAACGGCAGCGGGCCCAGTCGCGCGGTCATGAAATCCACTGCGCCGGCCACTTCGCCGGCTAACTCTTGCAAGCGCGCGGTGGGATTCGGCGGAGGCGGCGGCGCCTCAGCCGCAGGAAGCGTGGCAAACGGATCGCGCCGCCCGCTGCGCGGCGGCCAGCTGGAAGGCGGAGTCACCACCGGCTCTCGCGGCCGGGGTTGCAGAGCCCGCTCCAAGCCGCGATTGGCGTAGACCTCCACGGTGACGCCGCCGCGCGCCAGGCGCGCCTGCTCGAATTGGCCCAGATTGAAGCCGGCGAAGCGGACCGGCGCGGCAGTCCGCCGCCGCGTGATGCGCAGGTCCCCCTCGGTCACATCGGAAACCGGTTCGCCCGACGCGACCAGGTCCAGTTCCTTGGGGTAGCGGAAGGTCAGATCGTAGTGGCAGAACTGCGCGCCGCGTCCCGGATACCAGTTTCCGCGCGAGCCGACCGCGTAGACTCTGTTGCCGGCGTCGGAGATGACGCTGCCTTCATGGCGAATCTCGACTGGGTACTCGCGCCCGGCCTCCAGCGGCGCGGGCGGCAGCAGCAGGAACAGGTTGTTGCCGGTATTGCGGATCAGGTTGGAGCGCATCGACTCCCGCTCAAACACCTCAGCCGGCTGGCCGTCGATCAGGGCGCTTGTCACGCGCATGCGGCCCGAGATTTCGAACGGAAAGGCGCGCTCGGAGCCGGCCGCCGGCCGCAGCTTGACCCGGGTCACCACCTGGAGACGCAGGTCGGGCGCCGCCAGCGTCGCGTCGATGCGGTAGTCCGACAGGGCGAACTCGGCGCCGCGCGCGCCGGGAGCCGGGGCTGCGGCGCGATCGCGCACCGAGCGCGATTCGAAGGTAGTCCAGATGTCGAAGTAGGTGCGATCGTCGCGGTAGGTCACTTGCCCCACCGAGATCTGCTGAGTTCCGCGTGGATCGTAGACCAGATCGAAGTTGCCCAGGCGGCTCGCTCCGATGGCGGCGAACAGAAAGCCATAACTGGGGCGGCGGCTGGAGAGCAGATCGAGCACCAGCCGGCTCTCGAAACTGGCCGAGAGATTGCGCACCACGTCGCGCCAGGCCGGCGCCAGCAGCAGGCCCATCTCGGCGGCCTTCTTGTTGGCGGGGTTATCGCGCATCTGGGCGGCCAGGACCCGGTAGCTGTCGTCGGTGAAAATCAGGACCGAGGTCTTGAAGTGCTCGTTCAGATTGGGCGCGCCAGTGAACGACGCCAGGGACTGCCGCTCGCCCTTGTTGGGGGGCATCAGCAGGACCTCGGCGTCGCCGCCCTCCACATCGGCCACGAAGACCGCCGCGGTCCGGACCTCCTCCACCGGTTTTGCGAAAATCATGTAGCCGTCGGTGTAGTAGAGGCGAAGATCTTCTTTGGCAAGGGTGAGATCCCGGACGCGGTAGCACTCCTCGGGGTCGAGCTCGAGCGCGGCGATCCGGCGCGCCAAGTCCGCGGCGGTGGTGGCTCGACCCATCGCGGCCAGCGCCAGAAAAACCGCCATCCGCAGCCCGGCGCGCCTCACTTGTCCCCCCTCATGCCGCCTTGGCGATGGGCAGCGGACTGACCTTCGCCAGACCGCAGCTCTCGAGCAGGCGAATCACCGGCCAGGCCGGATCGAGCTCCCAACTATTCATCGAGAAGCGGGCCGACGACGGGTGCTGGTGATGGTTGTTGTGCAGCCCTTCGCCGCCGGTCAGGAAAGCGACCCATTGCAGGTTGGTGGCCTTGTTCTCATAGTTGCGATAGCCGACCACGTGACCGAGGGAGTTGATCATCGAGTTCAGCAGGATATAGAACGCCACGTGCGTGAGCCAGGCCGCCGCGCCCCACTTCCAGCCGAACATCAGGCAGAAGATGGCCAGCCCGCCCAGGACGGAAAAGCCGCGGAAGGGCAGCCGGTCGATGACGTCGTTCTTCCAATCCGGGGTGTACTTCTTCAAAATGGCTGGGTCGCTCTTGGCCGTGCGATACAGGAAGACATTACCGAACAGCACCGTCCACAGACCGCGCTGGATGGGACTGTGCGGGTCGTCTTTCTCATCGGAAAAATGATGATGCTTGCGATGCACGGCCACCCACTCGCGCGGCACGATGCCAGTGAATAGGCTCAGCTCCAGGTGCATCAGGAACCCCACCACGGAATGCAGCTCCAATCCGCGGTGCGTCAGCGCCCTGTGCAGGTAAATGGTGGTGAAGAAAACCGATATCTGCAGGATCGCGAGGGTGACGAGAGACATCCACGCAAGACTCATTCACGGTCCATGGTAGCAGGTCACGCGAACACCAGGTGTTAGGTGTGAGGTCTTAGGTGTTAGGTGGGGCCGCGAACACCTGACACCTAAATCCCCTTCGCCAGGAACCCCCCGTCCACGGCGATGGTCTCGCCCGTGACAAAGGACGCGGCCTCGGAGGCTAGGAAGACGGCCGCGCCGACCAGCTCTTCGACGCGTCCCACGCGCCCCATGGGAGTGCGCGCGGTGATGGCCGCCAGCCGCTCCGGGATGTCGAGCGCGGCGGTGTTGAGCGGCGTCCGGAACACGCCCGGCGCAATAGCGTTGACGCGGACGTGGTGGCGGGCCCACTCGCAGGCCAGCGAGCGGGTCAGCAGCAGGACGCCCGCCTTGCTGGCCGCGTAGGGCGCCACTTCGTTGAAGCTCACGAAACTGGTCATCGAGCAGGTGTTGATGATGGCCCCCGACTGCTGCCGGATCATCTGGCGTCCGAAGACCTGGTTGGCGCGAAAGGTGCCGTTGAGGTTGATGTCGATGACGCGGTTCCAGTCCTCCTCGGAAAGATCCACCGTGGGCGCTTTCTTGAGCGCGCCGGAGGTGACCACCAGGACATCGACATGGCCGAAGGCTGCGACGGCCGCCGCGCACAGCGCCTCCAGGCTGGCGCGGTCCTGGACATCGCTGGTCTGGCGCAGGGTCTGGGAGCCGAGCGCTTCGAGCTGACCAGCCATGGCGTCCACCTTGGCCCGATCGCGGCTGGACGCGATCGTGATCGCCCCGGCCTGCGCGTACCCGCGCGCGATGGCCTGTCCGATTCCGCTCGTTCCCCCGAGCACCACCGCGACCTTGCCTTCGAGAGTGAACAGTTGTTGGGGCGTCATGAGTCTCTGAAGGTTCAATGATACAATATCCTTCTTCCCTGCAATGAAACTGGCTACATTTGAATCCCATGGCGCCCCGCATGCGGGCCTGGTCCGGAACGATCAAGTGGTGGCGCTCGACGGCGCCGGATTCCCCGATTTGCTGTCGGTGATCGCCGGCGGCCCCCAGGCGCTGGCCCGCGTGACGGCGTTTGCCGCGAGCCAGGCCGGGACCCCGCTGGCCCAGGTGAAGCTGCTGGCGCCGATTCCCCGCCCTCCCAAGATCATTTGCGTCGGGCTGAACTACCGCGATCACGCCGAAGAGAGCAAGATGGAGATCCCCAAGGTCCCCACGCTGTTCTCGAAGTATTCGACCGCGGTGATCGGGCCGGGCGCGCCGATCGTGCTGCCCAAGGTATCGGAAAAGCCGGATTACGAGGCCGAGTTCGCGGTGGTGATCGGCAGGGGCGGCCGGAACATTCCCGGCGTCGAGTGGCGGGAGCACGTCTTCGGTTACACCAACCTGAACGACGTCAGCGCGCGCGACTACCAGATGGCCACCACACAATGGATGATCGGCAAGACCTTCGACACGTTTTGTCCGATGGGGCCCTGGCTGACCACCGCCGACGAGATTCCCGATCCGCACGCGCTGGACATCCGGATCACCATCAACGGCGAGGTGCTGCAGCACTCCAACACTCGGCATTTGATCTTCGGGATCCCCGACTTGATCGAGTACCTCTCGAAGGTCCTGACACTGGAGCCGGGCGACGTGATCTCGACGGGAACGCCCGCTGGCGTGGGCTTTGCCCGCAAGCCGCCGCGCTGGCTGCGTCCAGGCGATGAGGTGGTGGTGGCGGTGGAGGGGTTGGGCGAGCTGCGCAATCCGGTGGCGGCGGAGTAGCGCGACCTACTTAAGGTTCCGCACGATGTTGCCGCTGCTGTCCTGCAAGGCCTTTATTAGGCTTGAGGCCATCTGGATCGTTGTCTGACGCTGGCTGATCGCGTCCTGAAGATTGATCATGGTCAGTTCCTGGTTGGCTTCCAAATTGCGCGAGACCGGGGATCGTCCGGTCTGGAGACGCCAGGCCGTGTTGTCGATCGACTTCTGCCGCACCGCCTTGGCCAAGTGGCTGGCCGCTTCGCGAACCTGGGCGCCGGGGCGCGGGACAGCCGGACGGAGTGCGCTCCCCAGCGCGGGGCGACAGTTGCTAGTGGTTCGAATCTGCATGTTCGTTACCCGCGCAGGTGGCGGAAGAACGCCTGGCTGGCCTCGTAAGACCGCCTCGCGGCATCCGACTGTGCCTGTTGCGCCCGCTGCATTTCGCTCGTCGACTGCTGCATCTGAAATTGCAGCTCCTGACCCTCGTCGCCGATTCCGTTGACCCGCTCCGCGAAGGCCTCCTTGAGCCGCTGCGCGGTGAAGGAGCGCCCGGTGATGAAACGCCAGGACTGGTTGTCAATGGATTTTTGCTGGGCGGCCAGGGCCAGGTGGTTGGCGGCTTCCCGGGCCTTGGCGGTGGGCCGCTGGACCACGGGGGTGAGCGCCTGAACCTCGTTGCTACGGTAATGAATGCGTCGGATTTCCATTGCTGTTGCCTTTCAGATTCAGTTATCGAACGCCGTCGCCGGAAGTTGCCTGGACAACGCTCTTTCAGCCGAAGGGCATACCGGCGCGGCCCGCCGGGGCGTCTAGGTTCTTGCGATAATGATCCAGGCGCAATGGCCTCCCAATCTCTCGCCCCGGGCAGCTCCGTCTCGCATTACCGAATCGCCTCGCGGCTGGGCGGCGGCGGCATGGGCGAAGTCTACCTGGCTCGCGACACGCATCTCGATCGCGACGTGGCGCTCAAGATTCTGCCTACGGATCTGGCCGCCAGCCCGGACCGGTTGCGGCGTTTCGTCCTGGAAGCGCGCGCCGCCTCGGCCTTAAGCCATCCCAATGTCGCCCACATTTACGAGATCGGCGAATCGGACGGGCTTCACTTTATCGCCATGGAGTACGTCGAGGGCAAGACTCTGTCGGCGCACGCCGCCGGAAAGCCGATGGCCGTCGCCGAGTTGCTCGACCTCGCGGCACAGGCCGCCGACGCCCTTGACGAATCGCATGCCAAGGGCGTCGTGCATCGCGATATCAAGCCCGCCAACGTCATGATCACGCCGCGGGGCCAGGTCAAAGTGCTGGACTTCGGACTGGCCAAGATCGCGGCGCCCGTCTCTGGAGAAGCCGAAACCCAGGCGGAAACGCTGACCAATCCCGGCGTCGTGATGGGAACCATGCAGTACATGAGCCCGGAGCAGGCCATGGGACGCCCGGTCGATCACCGCGCCGACCTGTTCTCGCTCGGGGTGGTGCTCTACGAAATGATCGCCGCGCGGCCGCCCTTCAGCGGCGCAACGGCCACCGAAACCATTCACAAGATCACGTCGGAACAGCCCGAGGCGATCGCCCGCTTCAATTACGATTGCCCCGCCGAACTGGAGCGCATCATCCGCAAGTGCCTGGAGAAGGATCGCGAGCGGCGCTATCAATCGGCGCGCGAGCTGGTCATCGACCTGAGGAATCTGCAGCGCGACAGCGGCTCGCACGTGCGTGTTTCGAGCATAGGAACGGCCGCGCTTCCGGCGCCGCCCCGGCCCAGGTGGCGCATCCCGGCGGCGGCGGCCGGAGTCCTGGCGCTGGCCGCCCTGGGATATCTTCTGTTACGAGACCGCGGCTCAAGCTACGATTCAGTCGCCGTGCTGCCCTTCGCCAACGCCGGCGGCGACGCCAACCTGGATTACCTGAGCGACGGCCTCACCGAGCAGTTGATCAACAGCCTCACCCAGATCCCCAAATTGCGCGTCATCGCGCGCGCCACCGTCTTCACCTACAAGGGCAAACCCGCCGACCCGCGGGAGGTCGGCAAGAAGCTCGGCGTGCGCGCGATCCTGATGGGTAAAGTGACGCAGCGCGGCGATGGTCTCGAGGTGCAGGTGGACCTGGTGGACTCGTCCGATGGGTCCCAACTTTGGGGGCAACGCTACAGCCGCCGCGCCTCCGAGGCGCAGGATATCGAGCGGGCGGTGGCCAACGAGGTCGCCGGCAAGCTCCGCCTTCCGCTTAGCGCCCAGGAGCAGCAACGGTTGAGCAAGCCGCGCACCGTCGATCCGGAAGCTTACCGGCTCTACCTTCGAGGCCGTTACTTGATCGAAGGCGCCGCCCCCGACCGGCTTGAAGCCGCCATCAGCTACCTGCGGAAAGCCATCGACCGCGACTCTAAATACGCCCAGGCATACGCCGGGCTGGCCGACGCCTACAGCTATCAGGGCCATCTGGAGTACAAGTCTCCCAAGGAGGCTTTTCCGAAAGCCAAAGCGGAGGCCTTGCGAGCCTTAGAGATCGACGATTCCGTCGGCGAGGCCCACACCGCCCTCGGGCTGGTGAAATTCCTTTATGACTGGGATTTCCCCGGGGCGGAGCGGGAATTCATCCGCGGAAAGGATCTCAATCCCGGCAATGCTTACAGCCTCCACTGGCACGCTCACTACCTGGAGGCCATGGGACGGATGACGGAGGCAGCCACCGAGATGAATCGTTCGCGGGAGATGGATCCGCTCTCTTCCATGCTGCTGCTCGATTCGGCCCTCCAGCAGGCCTACTTCCGGCGATGGGACAAGGCGCTCCAGATGTTGGACCGGATCTCCGAACTGGAGCCGGGCTTCCCCTTCGCCGACATGGCGCGAGGAAGCGTGTTCCTGGGGATGGGAAGGGGGAAGGAGGCGCTGGCTGCGCTCGACAAAGCCAAGGCCGCGGCCAGTGGCGTTCCTTTTGCTATGGGCCTTCTG
>JACOSH010000522.1 GCA_016178945.1 Acidobacteriota bacterium | reverse complement strand
GCGCCTGATCCCGATCCGCGTATTTTGCGAGCTGGGACACCGACCAATACTCACTGGTATTGCCCGCCGCGACACGCCAGACAAAAATGCCCCGATCCGCCCCGGCTTTCTTCGCCATGGCGACACTCTGCTTCAGCAGGTCCTCGTAGTCCGCCACGCGGTCCGACTTGACCACCGTGCGGGTAATCGAGCGCAGCGGGTATTGCTGCTGGCTCCAGACAGGCAACCCCCTCGCTTGCCGTCTCCTTTTCTTGCCGGCTCGAGCCGTTTCCAGCCCGTCGAGCCGCAGGTGGAAGTATACACCAACGGCCTGCGTCACATCGGGGGCCTCGCACATGTAGAATGACAGTCTGAGGGGCGTGAAATGGCGCGACTGCTCTGGTGCTCCGGCCTGGCGGCCTGCCTGTGGGCGGGACCGGTCGATTTCGGCAAGGACATCCAGCCGATGCTGAAGACCGCCTGTCTTCCCTGCCACACGGGAGCGCAGGCCAACGGCGGTTTGCGTTTGGGCTCACGCGTTGAGGCGCTGAAAGGCGGCGTGTCGGGCCCGGCCATTGTTCCCGGCAGCAGCCAGTCCAGCCGGCTGATCCAGCGGATCAGCGGAGTGGGCAGCCAGCCGCGCATGCCGCTGGGCGTGAAACCGCTTGAGCCGGAGCAGGTCGCGCGGCTGAAGCAGTGGATCGACGAAGGCGCCGTGTGGCCCGAAAGCGCGCTCGAAAAGCACTGGGCCTACGTCAAGCCGGTGCGCCCGCCCGTGCCCACCACGCGCAATCCGGCCTGGGCAAGAACCTCGATCGACACGTTCGTACTGGCCCGGTTGGAGAAGGAAGGGCTCAAGCCCTCTCCGGAAGCCGGGCGCGAGACGCTCATCCGCCGACTGAGCCTGGACCTGATCGGGCTTCCGCCCAGCCCCAAGAAAGTCGACGAGTTTCTCGCCGACGGGAGGCCGGACGCCTACGAGAAGCTGGTGGACCGGCTGCTGGCCTCGCCCCATTACGGGGAGCGCTGGGCGCGTCCCTGGCTAGACCTGGCGCGCTACGCCGATACCAATGGCTATGAGAAGGACCGCCGGCGGTCGATCTGGAAGTACCGGGATTGGGTCATCCGCGCCTTCAACCAGGACCTGCCGTTCGACCAGTTCACGGTTGAGCAGCTTGCCGGCGACCTGCTGCCCAACGCCACCCCGGAGCAGAAGATCGCCACCGGCTTTCACCGCAACACCATGTTCAACGAGGAAGGCGGCGTGGACAAGGAAGAGGCGCATTGGGAGAACCTGGTGGATCGCGTCAATACCACGGGCACGGTCTGGCTGGCCAGCACCATCACCTGCACCCAGTGTCACAACCACAAGTACGATCCCTTCACCCAGAAGGAGTTCTACCAGTTGATGGCGTTTTTCAACCATGGGGACATGGGGGTGCGCGATTACGGCGACACTTCCCAGAAGTACATCGAGCCGCAACTGGACCTTCCCACGCCGGAGCAGGACGCGCGGCGCAAAGCCATCCAGCAGGAAATCAAGGCCCTGGAAGCGCAGCTCAAGACCGCCACGCCCGAGCTGGCGGCCGAACAGAAGGAATGGGAGCAGGCGGTGGTCGCTGCCCAATCCGACTGGACTCCCCTCAAAGTGACACGGGTGACCTCAAGCGGCGGGACAACCCTGACCCGGACCGCGGAAGGATCGATCATGGCGAGCGGCGCCAATCCGCACACCGACACCTACACGATCGAGGCCAGGACGCGCCTGAAGAGGATCACGGCCATCCGGCTGGAGGCACTGCCGCATCCGTCGCTCCCGCGCGGCGGGCCGGGCCGCGATGCGTACGGCAATTTCTTCCTGAGCGCGATGGAAGCCGGCAATCTCGACGCGCGGGACGCGCGCGCGGACGACGGGAGGATCAAGGACAAGAGCACCGGGCACCTGTGGACCGTGGATGCGTCGCGGGAAGACCGGCGGCTGCCGCGCCAGCTCGTGCTGGTGGCGCGGACGCCGGTCAAGGGCGGCGAGCTTCGCATTACGCTCAAGCAGAACTCCGAATTTGGAGGTCAGGGCCTGGGACACTTCCGCTTGTCGGCGACCACCGCGAAGGACCCAGTGAAGATCGTCGGGATCTCCGCCAAGCTGCGTCCGCTGCTCGATACGGCGGAGAGCGCCAGGACCGAGGAACAGAACAAGTCCCTGGCTGAGTTCTATCGCTCGGTGGCGCCGTCGCTGGAGGCCGCGCGGAAGCGGCTGACCCGGCTGCGCAAGGAACTGGACGAGCTGGGGATCGCCAGCACGTTGATCCTGGGTGAGCGATCCGGGATGGAGCGGCCCGCGGCATTCGTGCGCATTCGCGGCAGTTTTCTCAGCAAGGGAGAGCTCGTGGAGGCGGCTGTGCCGGCGGCGCTTCCTCCGCTGCCCGAGGGGGAGCGGCCGAACCGCCTGGGTCTGGCGCGCTGGCTGGTGAGTGCGGAGAATCCGCTGACCGCGCGAGTGACGGTCAACCGGATCTGGGAGCAGTACTTCGGGCGAGGCATCGTGGCCACTGCCGAGGACTTCGGGACCCAAGGCGAGCGGCCCACGCATCCGGACCTGCTGGACTGGCTGGCCACCGAGCTCATCCGGCAGAACTGGAGCATGAAGGCCATACACCGGCTGATCGCGACTTCGGCAACCTACCGGCAGTCGTCCAACGTGGCCCCGGGATTGCTTGAGCGCGATCCCTACAACAAGCTGCTGGCGCGCGGGCCGCGCTTCCGGATAGAGGCGGAGATGATCCGCGACGTGGCGCTGGCCGCGAGCGGGCTGTTGAGCCGCAAGATCGGCGGACCGAGCGTCTTTCCGTACCAGCCGGACTGAGTGTGGGACATTCCCTATAGCGACGATGCCTGGGTGGAGAGCCCAGGCGAGGACCGCTATCGCCGAGCGTTGTACACGTTCATCCGCCGCACCTCGCCCTATCCCAGCCTCCTGACGTTCGACGCTCCCAGCCGGGAGGTGTGCACGGTGCGCCGCATCCGCACGAACACGCCGCTGCAAGCGCTGACCACGCTGAACGACCCGGCCTTTTTCGAGGCCGCGAAAGCGCTGGCCAAACGCATCCTGCGGGAAGAAGGTCCGGAGACGCAGGCGCGGGCCGCGTACGGATTCCGCCTCTGCGCCGCGCGGCGGCCAAAGCCGGAGGAGACCAGGCGGATCGTGGAAGCCTACGAGAGGGAGCGGGAGTTTTTCACGCGCCACCCGGAGGATGCCAGGAAGATGGCGCCGGACGGGAGCGCCGAGCTAGCGGCCTGGACCCTGGTGTCGAATGTGCTGCTGAACCTGGACGAGACGCTGACCAAGGAGTAGAGAATGACTCCGAAACAAGAAGCCTTGCGCGCCATGACGCGCCGTCACTTTTTCCAGTCGGGCGCCTTCGGGATCGGCTCGCTGGCGCTGGGGTCGCTGCTCGATGAGAAACTGCTGGCCGCGCCGGCACTCGCGCCGCACCACAAGCCGAAGGCCAAGAGCATCATCTTCCTGTTCATGGCCGGAGCGCCGTCGCAGCTCGATTTGTTTGACTACAAACCCAAGCTGAACCAGTTCGACGGGCAGCCCGTCCCCGAGGACGTGGTCAAGGGCGAGCGGTTTGCGTTCATCAAAGGCACGCCGCGCCTGCTGGGCTCGCCGCATTCCTTTCGCAAGCACGGGCAGGTGGGAGCGGATCTGTCCCACCTGCTGCCGCACTTGGCCGGCGTGGTCGACGACATCGCCATCGTGAAGTCGATGCACACCACTCAGTTCAACCACGCGCCGGCGCAGGTGTTCCTGAACACGTGCCACCAGGTCCCGGGGCGGCCCAGCCTGGGGGCCTGGCTGAGCTATGGGATCGGAAGCCCCAACAGCGACCTGCCCGGCTTTGTGGTGCTGCTATCGGGCAAGAACCAGCCGGACGGCGGGAAGTCCTGCTGGGGCAGTGGATTCCTGCCCACCGTGCACCAGGGCGTCGAGTTCCGCTCGAAGGGCGACCCGGTGCTGTTCCTGTCCAATCCGGAAGGCGTGGCGCCGGAGACGCGGCGGCGGTCGCTGGATCTGCTGCGCGATCTGAACCGATCGCACCTGGACGAGGCGGGCGATCCGGAAATCGCGACGCGCATGGCGTCCTACGAGCTGGCGTACCGGATGCAGTCCAGCGTCCCGGAGCTGACCGACATCTCCAGGGAGCCACGCGCGGTGCACGAGATGTACGGGACGCAGCCGGGGAAGGCCTCGTTCGCCAACAACTGCCTGCTGGCGCGGCGGATGGTGGAGCGCGGCGTGCGGTTTGTGCAGCTCTACCATCGGGGCTGGGACACGCACGGGGCCAGCAATAATGAGGACATCGTCAATAAGCTGGCGGCTCTGTGCCGCGAGACGGATCGTGCGGCGGCGGCGCTGGTGAGGGACCTCAAGCAGCGCGGGCTATTGGACTCGACGCTGGTGGTGTGGGGCGGCGAGTTCGGACGCACGCCCATGAACGAGGCGCGCAGCGGGTCGAAATTCCTGGGCCGCGACCATCATCCGCGGGCCTTTACCATGTGGCTGGCCGGCGGGGGGATCAAGCCGGGAGTGGTCGGGCAGACCGACGAGATCGGCTACAACGTGGCCGAGGATCCGGTGTCGGTGTACGACTTACACGCCACCCTGCTGCACCAGATGGGCATCGACCATACCCGGCTCACCTACAAGTTCCAGGGCCGGGACTTCCGGCTGACCGACATCCACGGCGAGCTGGTGAAGAAGCTGGTCTGACTCACACATCCCACTCTTTGCGCCAGGCGACGCGCTGCTTCCGCGCGTAGGCCAGGTTGGCCAGGTGGCAGGCCATGGCTCCATAGTGTCCCTGCTCGGCAGTGGCGTTGGGCTGCTTGCGGCTGCGGATGCAGTCGAACCAGTTTTCCATGTGGAGGTCGGGCGTGCCGTCGGCGGTGACGGGCTCCTTCTTTCCGGAGGCGTAGAACTTGTAGCCGTGCCGAAAGATCTGGAGACGCCCGCCCTCGCCCATGAAGACGATATCGGCGTTCTCCACCGGGACCTTGTCGGTGAGGCTGGCCTCGAAGGTGACGGTGAGCTTTTCGGGATAGTCGAGGATGCAATTGACATTGTCCGGGGCGTCGCGGCCGTCGTCGTACTGGTAGATGCCGCCCAGCGCGACCCCCGAGAGGGGCTTACTGATGCCGAGGTACCACTGGACGACGTCGATCATGTGGACCAGCAGGCCGCCGGTTTGGCCGCAGCAGAGGTCGAGATACGCGAAGCGGTTAAAGTAGCGGCGGGGGTCCCAAGGGATCTTGGGCAACGAGCCCAGGCAGGCCTCCCAGTCGAGCCCGGGCGGCTTGGTGTTCATGCCCTCGGGCGGCTGATAGAGGTAGCCACCGTTGTTGTTCCACACTGTGCGAACCATGTGAACCGGCCCGATTTGGCCGCTGTCGAAGAAACGCTGCTTGGCTTCCAGGAAGTGGGGCGTGCTGCGCTGCTGCACGCCGACCTGGAGGACGCGCCGGGTCTCGCGTACGGCGCGGACTAACGGCGGTCCCTGCTCGGGAATCGACGTCATCGGTTTTTCGACGTAGACGTCCTTGCCGGCGCGGCAGGCGTCGATCGCGATTTGGGAGTGGGTGTTGTCCCAGGTAGCGACGATTACGGCGTCGATGTCGGTCCGATCGAGCAGCCGGCGGTGATCGGCGTACTTAGCGGCGCCGGCTCCGGCACGTTCGGCGGCCTGGTCGCGGCGGAGGTCCCAGGCGTCGCAGACCGCCACCCATTGCATGTTGCCGGCCTTGCTGGCCCGGCCCATCAGGTACGAGCCCCGTGAACCGGTCCCGATGATGCCCAGGCGGATGCGGTCGTTCGCGCCCAGGACGCGGCCGGCTGATGCCGCGGTGAGCGAAGTCGAGAGAAACGTGCGGCGGGAAAGGGGTGAATCCATTGAGGCGCCTCCTTGTTAGTGGAGCGGTCCACGCGCACACTGCCCCACCATCCCCCAGTCCTGGGGGGATTTGGCGCAGAATTCGCTATGAAACGCCAACCGAGAGAGGGAGAGCAAGTGAATTGCCACCCGGCCGGTTGTTATGATGATCGCTCCGGCGCATGACCGAATTACTTCGGGCAGAAGGGATCCACAAGCACTACGATGGCGTGCGCGCGCTGGTGGACGCGCGTTTCTCGGTCCTGCCGGGTGAAGTACATGCCCTGGTGGGGGAGAACGGGGCCGGTAAGAGCACATTGGCCCAGATCATCGCCGGCGCGCTGCGGGCGGATTCCGGTGAGATGGCCTGGAACGGGCAGCCGGTGAAGGTTTCCAGCCCCGCCGATGCTCAGCGTCTGGGCATCGCCATGATCTTCCAGGAACTGGACCTGTTTCCACACCTGAGCGTGGCCGAAAACCTGGTGATCGGCAACCTGGCGCGGGAACGCCGGCCCTGGGTCGGCTTCCGCGCACTGGACGATTACTGCCGCCCGTATCTAGAGGCTGCGGGGCTGAAGTGCAATCCCCGAACGCCGGTGCACACGCTGCCGATCGGCCACCGGCAACTGGTGGCCCTGGCCCGCGCGTTAAGCTTGAACGCCCGTCTGATCCTGATGGACGAGCCGACCAGCTCGCTCTCCGAAGACGGCGTCGACCGCCTCTTCGGACTGGTCCAGGGGTTGAAGCGCTCGGGGGTTTCAGTGGTATTCGTCTCGCACCGCATGCGCGAGATTTTCCGGATCAGCGATCGGATCACGGTGCTCCGCGATGGAGCGACCATCGGCACGCGAGTCACCTCGGAGACCGATGTCGACGAGATCCTCGCGATGATGGCGGGGCGCGAGGTGAAGGATGCGGGCCGTCAGACACGGCGCGTATCCGCCGAAGTGCTGCTGTCTGTTTCCGGCCTGACCACCGCCAGGATTCACGACATCTCCTTCGAGCTGCGTCGCGGGGAAGTGCTGGGTGTCGCCGGACTGGTCGGCGCCGGGCGCAGCGAGTTAGGCGCGGCCCTGTTTGGCATGGACCCATGGACAGCGGGCGAAGTCAGGATGAAGGGTGTCCCCATCCGCCCGCGTACGCCGGGCGAGGCGATTCGGCTGGGGATCGGGCTGCTGCCCGAAGACCGCAAGATCGAGGGCCTCATGATGGGGATGACGGTACTAGAGAACAGCACGATGGCTGTCGCGGGCCGCTTCAGCCGCGCTGGGTTTGTACGCGCCGGCCAGGAGCGGGAAGCCGCCCGGCAAGCTCACCACGGGGCCGCGCTGAAAAGACCTTCCGAGGATGTCGCGGTGAGCACGCTGAGCGGCGGCAATCAGCAGAAGGTGCTGCTAGTGAAATGGCTGCTGGCGGACCCGGAAGTTCTCTTCCTCGACGACCCGACCCGCGGCATCGACGTAGGCGCGAAGCGCGATATCTACCAGATCATTGAGCGGCTGGCCGCCGCGGGCAAGGGGATCCTGCTAGTCAGCTCCGAGCTGCCCGAGCTGCTGCGCTGCTGCGACCGGATCCTGGTGCTGCGAGACGGGCGGAATGCGGGCCTTCTGGATGCGAAGACGGCCACGCAGGAAGAGATCCTCTCCCTGGCGACGGCGGCGCACGCCCGATGATGCGGCGGTTTCAGAGCGTCGCGGGACTGGCAGCGGTGGTTCTGCTGGCCATTGTCTTCAGCCCGGCGGCTGCGGATGGCTCCAACATCTTTCTGGGGGCCGGCAACCTGACCGATGTCCTGCGGCAGATGTCAGTGATCGGGATCATCGCACTGGCCATGACCTATGTGATCCTCACGTCCGGGATCGACCTGAGCGTGGGCAGCATTCTGGCGCTGGCGACCTCCGTGACCGCTCTCGTGCTGACACGGCCGATGGCCGGCTGGAGCGCCGGCCCGCATATCGGGATCGCGATTCTGGCGGCGCTGGCCGCTTGCGCCGCAGTAGGCGCGATTAACGGATGGGTAATCTCCCGGCTGGCAATCCAGCCGTTTATTGTTACGCTGGCCGCCATGATCGGCGTGCGCGGCCTGGCCAAGTGGCTCACCGGCAACGCCAACATCGATATCGGCTTCGGGCAGGACGAGGCGGCCATCTTCGCGGCCTTCTTCAAGCAGAAAGCCGTAGTAGTGGGGACATTCGCGGCGCTGGCGGCGATCTTCTGGGTGATCCTGACGCGCACGGTGTTCGGCCGATACGTGCGGGCCATCGGAGACAACGAGACCGCGAGCCGCTACACCGGCCTGCCCATCCGGCGCGTCAAAGTATGGGTGTACACGCTGTCCGGCCTGCTCTCGGGCCTGGCGGGCGTGCTCTACGCGGCCGAGAATCACCAGGGCAATCCCAACGCCGGCGCGGCCTACGAGCTGGATGCGATCGCCGCGGTGGTGATCGGCGGAACCCGTTTATCCGGCGGGCGCGGCTCGATCGCTGGCACCCTGGCCGGAACCCTGATCATGGGAGTCCTGACCAATATCCTGCGGCTGAAGAACGTGGACAGTAACGTCGAGATGATGGTGAAGGCGGTGATCATCGTGCTGGCCGTCTCCATTCAGAAACGGCAGTAGAGTAGAAGAATGCACAAGCTTGCCGTGACTGCGCTGGGCGCGCTGCTGGTGGCGGGGTGCGCCAAGGCGCCGGAGAAGAGGCAGTACCTGGTGGCGTTCAGCCAGTGCAATAACGCCGAGCCCTATCGCGCGGCGCAGAACGCCCTGATGACCAAGCTGCTGGCCGCGCACGCCGATGTCAAGCTGGTGATCTCCGACGCCCAGCAGGATAACAGCAAGCAAGTGGCGCAGATCGAGACCTTCATCCGCCAAAAGCCGGACCTGCTGATTGTCGCGCCCAACGAGCGCGCGCCGCTGACCGCGGTGATGGGCGAGGCGATGAAGGCGGGCGTTCCGGTGATCTGCCTGGAGCGCGACATCCTGGAGCCCAACTACACCACCTATGTCCGCAGCGACAACCGCGCCATCGGGCGCATGGCCGGCGAGTTTATCGTCGAGCGGCTGAAAAAGAAGAACGGCGCGGCGCGGGGGAACATCGTGCAAATGCGCGGCCTGCTGGGAGTGGAGGGCGAGATCAACCGGAACGACGGCGCGCGCGAAGTCCTCGAGAAGCACCCGGGGATCCGAATGGCGCACGAGGCAGTGGCGGATTGGATCCAGGCCAAGGCCAAAGACCGGATGACCGAAGCGCTGCGCGCGCAGCCCAGAATCGACGTGGTGTACGGCCATAACGATCCCATGGCCGTGGGGGCCTATCTGGCGGCCAAGGAGCTGGGCCGGGACGGTGAGATGATCTTCGTGGGAGTGGACGGCCTGGGCGGGCCCGCGGGCGGCATCAAGAAAGTGATGGACGGGGTATTGGCGGCGACCTTCGTCTACCCGCTCTGCGTGGACAAGGCGGTCGAGATCGGCCTGCGCATCCTGCGCGAGCCGGGCTTCAAGCCGGAGAAGACGTATACGATGGAATCGGCGATGGTGACAGCGGAAAACGCCGCGGAGTTGTACGGAAAGTACAGCTACTGAAAGGAGGCTAGTCATGGTGACGTTGCTGGCATGGGTCGCGCTGGCGCAGGCGGCGCCCACCTACGATGTGTATCGCACGCCCTCCAGGATCGCGATCGACGGCAAGCTGGATGAGCGCGCCTGGCGCCGGGCCGCGCCGGCGGGCGATTTCCACTTCAACTGGCGGCAATCGGGCGACGCGGAACAGACCGTCGTTAAGCTGCTCTGGGACGACCGGTATCTGTATGCGGGATACTTCTGCCACGACAAGCACATCTCAGCGTCGGTCACCCAGCGGAACGGCCCAGTTTCCAACGACGACTGCGTGGAGTTGTTTGTCAGTCCCAATCCGGGCAAGCCGCGCAACTACTACGGCTTCGAGATCAACGCGATCGGCACGATGCTGCACTTCAGCAAGAAACAGGAGCAGGCCAAGCTGTCGTTCGGGGAGCCGGCCGGAGTACGCCATCGCACGTCGTTTCACGGATGGCCGGAAAAGAAGGACTCGCCCGGCGACGATCACTGGATTCTGGAGCTGGCCGTCCCCTGGAAGATTTTTTCCGAGGATGCCGCCCACACGCCTCCCCGCGACGGCGACCGCTGGCGGCTCAACCTGAACCGCGCGGGTGGGGTGACCAACCCGCAGTACAGCACCTGGTCGCCGGTTTCGGCTCCCAAGCCCAATTTCCATGTGCCGGAGTCGTTCGGGTGGGTGCGGTTCGTGAAGCGCAAGCCATGAGCAAGTTGGTCCTGCTCCTGAGTCTGGCGTGCGCGGCGGGCGCCGAACCGTTCCCGTATCGCGCCACTGTAGTTGCCATTGAGGACCTCACGCCGGCGATCAAGCGAGTGCGCTTCCGCCTGGAAGACGGCCTGCGCTTCAAGCCCGGCCAGTACGTGTTTCTCAAACTCCCGGACGACTACGTGGTGCAGTGGAATGAACGCTTCGGGACCAGTCACCAGGAGGTGTTCCGTCCCTACTCCTTTGCCAGCAGCGCGAGCCGGCTGCCTTGGTTCGATCTGATGATCGAACACGCTCCTGCCCCGCCCGGCGAAGACGTTCCGCCCGGCGTCGCATCCACCTACGTCCACCAGAGTCTCCGGGAGGGAGACGTGTTGCGCTTCAGCGCGCCGGCCGGAGGCGCCTTGAGCTTCAAGAAAGACACCCGTCGGCCCATCGTGGCCATCGCCGAGCGGGCCGGGGCAGCACCGTTCGTCTCGCTGCTGGAATACTGGTTTGAGAACCAATGGGAGAGGAACCAGCCCATCTACCTCTTCCTGAGCGATCCGCTCCTGGACGCGCGGTTCCGGGAATGGGAGAGAACCAGGAAGACTTTCCACTACTATCCCGTGTCCGGTCCCGTTCGCGATCTCAGCGCCGTCCCGAGGGATGCCGAAGCGTATGTGGCCGGTTCACCCGCGATGATCCGGGAGGTCGCGCGGATGCTCAAGGTCCGAGGGATTCCCGAAGAGCGCATCCACTACGATGGGGCCGCGGCTCCGTCCGGCGCGGCGCGCCTCACGGCCTCCAGCGTGGCGTCGATGTCGGCCGCGTTGTGGGCGAAGGAGATCGAGCACTGCTTGGCCGCCAGCGGGAAGAAGTAGACTCCGGGCGCATGCGGACGCTACCGCGGCTGTACGCAGCGCAGCACCGATGCGAACCGCGCGTCGGATCGCAGCTCGTCGAACGTGGGGTCGACCTTGAGGTACATCATGTAGTCCGAGCGCTCTTCACAGGCCTTTCGCAGCCACTCGAATGCGGCCTCCTTGTCCCCAAGTCCTGCGTATAGGTAAGCGAACATGATGAACGGAACGTACTGTTTCCCGGACTGCGCCTTCAACCGGTCGAGTTGTTCGCGCGCCTCGCGCATGCGGCCCGCGACTGCGTAGGCATGCCCGAGGCCCGCGCGAGCCGGCGCGTTGTCGGGAGCGAGATTTACGGCTGTCGCAAACTCGGAGATCGCTTCTCCGCGCGATCCCTTGAGGTCATAGGCCAAACCCAGCAGGGAATGCAGCAGCACGTAGTTCTTATCCATCTCGAGTGTCTTCCGGTACTGCTCAATGGCTTTATCATAGGCGCGTGTGTAGTAGTGGCACCATCCGACGCCCGCGCCGATGGGCAGCGACAGAGGGTCCAGCTCCAGGGCGCGGGTCATCTCCGCCAGGGCTTCGTTCAGCCGCCCCATCGCGAGCAAGTTATGGCTATGCCAGTGGCGCGCGGTGGCATAGCCCGGATTGGACTCGAGCGCGCGCTGGAATTCACGATCGGCGCCTGCTGCGTCCCAGTCGTAACACAGTTTCACCATCGCCAGCGAAGCATGCGGCTCGGCCAGTGAGCCGTCCAGTTCCAGGGCCTTCCGGGCCAGTTCCGCGGCCCTGGGAAACGCTTCCCGCGGCGGCCACGCATTGTACGGCGTGGAGGCCAGCAGGGCATACGTGTCGGCCAGTCCTGAGTACGCCGGCGCGTATTTCGGGTCATACTGGATCGCCGCTGTGAAATTTTCAATGGCACGCTGGAATCCCTCGGCCGTCCGCTTGTTCCACCAGAAAAGGCCCTTCACATATGCTCGGTAAGCCTGAGGAGTAACCGGCTGAACCCTCGCCAGACGCTGGTTCTCCTGAGGCGTCATTTTCGCCTGAATGCCTCGCACAACGGCAATGGCCACACTGCCCTGAAGTTCCACCGTGTCCCGAAGCTCTCGTTCGTAGGAGTCCGCCCAGATGTGCTCGCCCGTCTTGGCGCGGACCAGGCGCGCCGTCACGCGCACGCGCTCACCGGTCAGCAGAACCCCGCCATCGAGGATGGCTTCCACCTCCGACGGATAGTGTGGCCCCCGGTAGACTCGCAGCGACCCCACTTTGGCCAGGTTGGTCACCAACGCCTCGGTGGTGGACTCCGCGAAGGGATCCTGGGCCGGGTCGCCGGAGAGGTTCTTCAGCGGCATCACGACGAGGGTTCCCAGCACGGGTCCCCTGGACAGTGCGGAGTAAGCGTAGTAACCGAGGGCGAGCGCGCCGGCCGCCGCGGCAACCAACGTCCTGCGGCCCAGCTTCCAAGGGCCTGGTATTGGGGGTGGCTTGGGAGGTTCTATTGGGAGAGGCTTGGTAGCTTCGTCGTCCACGATGACTTCGGCGATAAACCGGTAGCCCAACTTGGAATGGGTCTCAATGTACTGGATATCGTCGGGACCCTCGCCGAGCGCCTTCCGTAGTTGAGAAATATTCCGCGCCAGACCGCCTTCCTCGACGAAGGTCTCAGGCCAGACCGTCTTGAGTAACTCCTCCTTCTTGAGCACTCGCCCGGCGTTGGCCAGCAGGGCCAGCAAGGTATCGACGGCCTTGGGGGGGAGTGGAACCGCTTCGTTGCCTCGGCGAAGCAGGCGCTGTTCGGTGTCGATCAGGAACGGCCCGAATCTATAAGAGCGCATTTGCTTTGCTCCATACTCATCGCGACCCGGAGGAGACCATCAAAACTTCGTCAGAACTTCCGAATGGCTTCCGAAAGGCTCCTGCCAGCCCCGGTTGGGCCGGCCCAGCCGCATGCCCGTTACCATGACCTCATCATTATAACCGTCATGATGAAGGACGGCACAAGGGACGGCGCTCGCGTTCCCTGAAACGGCTCCCATACGAATTCGTATAAGTGCTGTCCTACCGCGCCCTTGCCGATCTGAAGCAATTCTTCAGAGATTCGTCATCCAGTCCGAAGGACTTCCCGATCCCTTAGGGGTATCGTCGATCCCGGAAGGTGAACCATGAACCATTCAATATGCGACAGGGCGTGGGCGCCAACTCTGCTGAGACTAATACCGGCTCTTCTGCTGCTCGGTTGCGCGGCCTGGGCGGGAGAGGCGGTGGAGCCGCCACTCAATGTCAAGGCCAAGCTACGGCTGCATGCGGGAGAGACGGCGAGCCCGCGCTTCGTTGTTGAAATGGCGGCCTACGCTGGAGTCCTGCACTGGATGGACACCCCGCGGGAATGGGGCCAGGGCGCCTCGCCCTACGGTAAGCGGGTAGCTTCCGCCGCGGGGGCCACTGCCATCCGCAAGGTGTTCGCCTTCGCGCTCGACTCCACCTTACGGGAAGATCCCAGGTACCGGCGCTCGGGCCACGGCAACTTTTTCGGGCGGATCGGACACGCCGCCCGCGAGACCGTCGTGACGCGTACGGACGGGGGCCGCAGGCGCTTCGCCACCTGGCGGTTCGGCAGCGCGATCGGGGCGGCCTGTCTTTCCAACGTCTGGTATCCGGATCGGCTCAATACCTTCTCCAAGGGGATGGAGCAAGGCGCGGCCACTATTGGCCTGGACCTGCTGGGCAACATCGCCAGCGAGTTCTGGCCGGACGTGAAACAT
>JACOSH010000483.1 GCA_016178945.1 Acidobacteriota bacterium | reverse complement strand
TGGGCATGACGACGTAGCGGTATTGGCCTGCGCCGCCCTCGCCGCCTGGCCGCACCTCGCCGGCGCTGCGCTGATCTTTGAGCTGGAAGCAAACCTGTTCCTCTGAAACCACGCGCAGGAAGTCCAACAGGTACTGGGCATTGAAGCCGATGTCGATGTCGGGTCCGGTATACGTGCTGGGAATGCTCTCTTCGCTCTCTCCAGTCTCGACCGAGGAAGTGAAGATCTTGATTTCATCCTTCGTGAACTGAATGCGGATCGCGCGTGAACGCTCATCGGCAAACTGGGACACGCGCTCGACGGCTGCCTTGATTTCCTCCCGCTGTAACGTGGCCACGTGGGCATGATCCTTGGGCAGCACGCGCTCAAAGTCCGGGAAGTTGCCGGTCAGCTTGCGAGTGATCAGCAGCCGCTGGCCAAACTGGAAGAAGAGATGGTTGTCATCGCCGGCAATTATAGCTTGTGCTTCAGCGGGACTCTCGGCAGTCAGCCGCATGATCTCTGTCATCGCCTTCTTTGGAACCAGAACCCGGAACGGCTTGGATGGCGAGGGCAGCGGCTCCACACTCTCGATATAGGCGAGCCGATGACCATCTGTCGAAACCATGATGGGTCCCATCTCCGGACGAATGAGTAACAGCGCCCCGTTCAGGGTGAACCGCGACTCTTCGGCCGAGATCGCAAAGATCGTCTTGGAGATCATCGAGGACAAGAGCGCGGCGGGGATCTCCGCGATCGCATCCGGCATTCCGGGAAGCTCGGGAAAGCTCTCCCGGGACATTCCCGCCATCCGTGTTCGCGAGCGCCCGCAGTTGATACTGGCCCAGTGGTTCTCCAGGAACTTCACTGTGATCTCGGCATCCGGCAGCAGCCTGACATAGTCCAGAAAGCGCTTGGCCGGCACCGTACCGGCGCCTTCCTTCTTGACTTTCGCCGGACACCAGCACCGGATCCCCAGCTCTAGATCGGTGGTCGTCAGCGTCAACCCGCCGTCCTTCACTTCCAGCAACACGTTGGACAGGATTGGAATGGTCGTCTTCTTCTCTACGACCCCTTGAGAGAGGTTCAGCTCGCGAACCAGATCGGCTTTGTTGACTGTGAACTCCATCACCTGTTGCTCCTACTAGTGTTCCTGGTTACCTTTCTAAAGATACTAAGAAGACTAGGATTCATAGGGCCTGTTGAAATGTGGATATCCTACCTAAATTATACAAAACCTTAGTGCTTCGTGGTGGATGAACCTGTGGATCGGTTGACTGTGGTTGGAGGGAAACTCCGGCTCTGAAGAGTTGTCCTCAGGCGTCCACCGCTCCCTGAGACGGGCCCTGTGCATAACGATGCTATCGTCATTGGAGTGAATCCATTAGCTTGTGAATGAGCCTGTTCAAATCCGGGTCGGTGTGGCGCAACTGCTCGATCTTGTGGATGGAGTGCAGGACCGTGGTATGGTGCTTTCCGCCGAAGGCCCGCCCGATCTCGGGCAGCGAAGCCAGAGTGAGTTCCTTGACCAGATACATGGCGATCTGGCGGGGGTAGGCGATGGCCTTGGTGTTGCTCTTCTCGCGGAGTTGAGGCTGTCGCAGGCCAAAGCTGTCAGCCACCGCCTTCTGGATCGAGTCGATCGTCACGCGGCGATCCTGAACGTGCACCAAATGCTTCAAGACCTGCTGGGTCATCTGAAGGGTGATCGGAGAATTGGTGATCGAGGAGAATGCGATCAGTTTCACCAGCGCTCCCTCGAGCTCGCGAACATTGGACTTGGTCCGGCTCGCGATAAAGCTTCGAACGTCATCCGGTAGCCGGATTCCCTCACTCGCGGCCTTCTTGTCGAGGATGGCCATCTTGGTCTCGAGATCCGGTGGCTGGATGTCGACCATCAAGCCCCACTCGAAACGGGAGCGCAGCCGCTCTACGAGACCCGGGATCTCTTTGGGTGTGGAATCGCTGGAGATGATGATCTGTTTCTGATGGTCGTACAGCTCGTTGAAGGTATGGAAGAACTCCTCTTGAGTGCGCTCCTTGCCGCCCAGAATGTGGATATCATCGACCAGCAGCGCGTCCGCCGAGCGATAGAAGGAATGGAACTGCGGCATTCGGTCCAGCCGGATGGATGTGATCATCTCGTTCATAAATTTCTCACTGGACGTGTAGATGATCTTCATGCCGGCGAAGTTATCCACCAGGGAGCGTCCCACGGCATGCATCAGGTGGGTCTTGCCCATGCCGACACCGCCATAGATGAACAGGGGATTGTAACGCCGGGACGGGCTGGTGGCCACCGATTTGGCAGCGGCATGCGCGAACTGATTGCAGGAGCCCACCACGAACGATTCAAAGGTGAACTTGGGATTGAGGTCAGCGAATACCGGCTCGAGCTCTACATCCCTTGGGCCCGAGTCCGGCTTTCCGGAAACCACTTCATAAGCCACGGACTCGATACCGGAGTCCAGGCTCTTGAGGATGCCATGGATGACCTCCCCATACTCGGATGCCAACCAGGTCTTAGTTTCCGCGTTGGGCACCTCGACCCATAGGGTACGGTGATCGATCCGGCTGAACACGGCGTGATTCAGCCAGTTCTGAAAGCTCTCCGAGCTCAGCCGTAGCTCCAATTGCCGCTTAACCAGATCCCAGGCGTTCACCGCGGCGTAACCAGACATAACACGAGTCAAACTTTTCCACATCCTTTCCACAAGTGTGGAAAACGCCACCCAACTAACAGGGATTCGACACGAAGGATCGCACGTCAGTTTCGCCCGTTACAGCGGAAACTGAAGGCTAAGTCTACCACAGAACCAGGGCCGGAGTACAAGTTTATAAGCAGCTTGTTATCCGTCAGTTACAACATTGTTTGACAACCACCCAGGTGACGGGGGACAATGGCTCAAGACCCCTCCAAGCGGGAGTAACTCAGTTGGTAGAGTGCGACCTTGCCAAGGTCGATGTCGCGGGTTCGAATCCCGTCTCCCGCTCCACGCAACCCTCATTGACAGACCGCTAGCAGGCTGGTTTCCAGGCGCCGCTGATCTTCCATGGCGAGCTTTGCGCCGTGCGCGGTAACGTAGAATACGTCGATCGCCCGGTGCGCCTCGGTGTCGATCAGGACCACTTCGATGTTGCACCCTTCCGAAGACATCGTGCGGGCCAGGTCGTACAGCAATCCTGGCCGGTCCTGGGCCGAGATCTGAATCAGCGTGGCTGCCTCAGAGACGCTGGAATCAAACGAAACCGAGGGCTCGAATTGTGAGCCCCGGCTGGGACGCTCCGCCTTCGGGCGCTTCTTCAGAAGCTGGCTGACATCGGCCTTGCCCAGGACCACCCGTTCCAGGGTCGCTATCAGGCGGTCATTCTCGCTGGGATTCAGTTCCAGAGTGCGTAACGGGTCCGCGAACACGAAGGTGTCCAGAACCTCTCCGCGGCGGTTGGCGAAGGCCTCGGCTTTGAGGATATTCATCCCGAAACCGGACAACGTTCCGGCCACCGAAGCGAACAGAAATGGGCGGTCCGTGGTGAGCAGCGTCAGCCGGTAGGCGCCCTCCAGCTTGACCAGCTCGATGGCCAAGCCGGATTCCCGGACCTGCTGGACCATCTCAAAGTGGCGCTCGATCTCTTGCCCGGAATGCGTGCGCAGGTAGCGCGTCGGAAAACCTTCCAGGAAGGCGGCCTTCTCGGAGGAATCCTGAGGAAGGATCGGAATCCGCTCGGTCTCCAATTCCCGGGTGAGCTCATGGTAGGTGAGGCGGTAGAGCCGCAACAGTTGGGCGGCGCGCCAGGGCGTCATGGCCGATGGGTTGACGGCACTGATATCGGCATAGGTCAGCAGGGTGAGACCTTTCAGGCACTCCACGGTCTCGATGAGATGGGCCAGAGCCTCCACGGTCGCGGCATCGTCGAGATCGCGCGTGCCCATGGTGGCCGACATGTCCAGGTGCCGTCCGATGAGCCTCCGCACCATCTGCCGGTCCTGCTCCGGCATCTGGATCCTGGCCATGGCCGATTCGGCGACGCGAACGGAGGCGTCCACATGGCCTTCATCCGGGGAGCCCTTACCGGTGTCGTGAAACAGCAGGGCAAACACCAGCACCGCCGGATTCTCCAGTTCCGATAGCAGCTCCGCATAGGGTTTGAGGGCTGGATTCTGCTTCTCCGCGCGCAGTCCGAGTACGGTCTGGATCGCCACCAGCGTATGCTCGTCGACGGTATAGCGGTGGAAAAAGTCGCGGATCACCAAACACTCGATCTCCTCGACTTCGGGGAATAGGATTCGCAGGAAGCCGGTGTCGTGCATGGCCCGGAGCGCCAGGACGGCGTGAGGCAGGGAAAAGATCTCCTTCAGCGCGGCCCACAAAGGCAGGGGCTGTGAGTAGTGGGAGCGCAGAACCGCCAGGTTGCCCTCGATGCGCTGCTCGGCTTCCGGAGCGAGGCGAATGCCGTGCCGCGCCACGAAAGCGAACAGACGCAAGCTCATCGCGGGGTCCTGCTCCAATTGACGCGGAACTTTGAAATGGACGCGCTCCCGCAACACCGAGAGCTCCGCGTTGGACAGCCGGGATCGCCAGTCGCGGAACTGCGAGAACAGGGAGGAAGACTGGGCTTCGCATTCCTCCACCAATCTGGCCGTGGTCAGGGAGATGGAGCGGGCGTGACGGAAATAACCGCGCATCCACGCCGCTGCATCGAGGGGCCCCGCCTGGTCCGCGATCCACTCCTGGGCGTCGAAAGTGAGGCTGTTGGCGTCGCGGCCATGGTGATAATGCAGGTAACATCGCACCGCGAAGAAGAACCGGCCGGCCGCATCCAGATCGGCGCTGTCTGGGCGCGAGCCCAACCGTTTGGGATCGGCGCCCTTGATCTGGTGCAGCCAGGAGAGAACCTGCAAGTCGCGCAGCCCCCCGGGGGCCTCTTTGATGTTCGGCTCCAGGTGGTACAGGGTATCGCCGTGCTTGTGGTGCCGCTCCCGCGTGAGCCGCGCCAGGTTGCGCATCAGGCTCTGCCGCTGGCCCTGGACGAAGCGCGGCAGGCGCTCCGACAGCTTGTGGAACAACTGGGGATCGCCGGCCAGGTAGCGGAGATCCAGCAGGCTGACATTGAGCTCGACATTGCCGTCATGCAGCTCAGTGCACTCGGCCAGAGTTCGCACCGACTGGCTCACCCGGAGCCGCGCGTCCCACAGCCGCTGGAGAAACGGAGCCACGACCTTGTCCGCCTGCTGGATCGCCTTCTCCGAATCGAACAGCAGCAGCAGATCCACGTCGGAATACGGGAAAAGCTGCCGGCGCCCGTAACCGCCCACCGCCACCACCGCCAGTCCCGGCCCAGCGGGCAGATCCTGATGGCAGGCGTCCAGCACCAGGCTGTCGACCGCGGAGGTTCGCCACGCCAGGACCCGCTCCGGGTCGCCGGTTTCGAAGAACTGCGCGCGGACGTTGTCCCAGGTTTCCAGCCCGCCGCCAGGGCTAGAGTGCGGATTCGCCACGATCGTCATTGCGGATGCGGATGGCCTCGGCCACGTCGTAGACGAACACCTTGCCATCCCCGATTTTGCCGGTCCGGGCAGCGCCGCAAAGCGTCTTGACGGCCTCGTCGGCGCGTCCGGCGGGAACCACCATCTCGATCTTGACCTTCGGCAGCAGATCGACGTTGTACTCCTGGCCGCGGTAGACCTCTTTGTGGCCTTTCTGGCGGCCGTGGCCACGGACTTCCGTGATGGTCATGCCGTCGATTCCGATGCCCTTGAGCGCCTCCTTGACTTCGTCGAGCTTGAAGGGCTGGATCACGGCTTCGATCTTTTTCATCTGGATACCTTCTTTGCGGTCTGTCGGTGTCCCAAAGAGAACTGAGTCACGATTCCAGGATATAGCCTTCCTCGCCGTGCATGCTCAGATCCAGACCCTGGATCTCCTGCTCGCGATCCGCCCGCAGCCCGACCGTGGCATCGCAGATCTTGAGGATGAGGAACGTGCCGGCCATCGCCAGCGCCCAGGCGATGGCGACGCCGATGGCCTGGTTCAGGATCTGGCCGGCGTTGCCGTCCACCCACCCCAGCGCCGCCGGCTTGCCGGCCGCATCTTTCAACACGTCGTTGACCGCGTTGGTCGCAAACACCCCGGTCAGGATCGCCCCCAGAGTGCCTCCCGCGCCATGCACGCCGAAGGCGTCCAGCGAGTCGTCGTACCCGAACCGGACCTTTACCCCCGTGACCATGAAATAGCACAGGATTCCCGCGGCGAAGCCGATCAGCAGCGCCGGCAGCGGCCGCACGAAGCCCGAAGCCGGCGTGATGGCCACCAGGCCCGCCACCGCGCCCGAGATCGCGCCCAGGAAGCTCGGCTTGCCGGTCTGGATCCACTCCGCCAGCAGCCAACCCAGAGTGGCCGCGGCGGCCCCGAAATGGGTGGCCACGAAAGCGCTGGACGCCAGGCCCGTCGCGCCCAGCGCGCTGCCGGCGTTGAAACCGAACCAGCCCACCCACAGCAGACAGGCCCCCACGAAGCTGATGACCAGGCTGTGGGGCTTCATCGGCTCGACTTTGTAGCCCTGCCGCTTCCCCAGGTACAACGCGCAGACCAGCGCCGAGACTCCGGAAGTGATGTGCACCACCGTGCCGCCGGCAAAATCGAAACAGGGGAACTTGCCGCCCAGGTAGGCGTTGAGCAAGCCGCCCTTTCCCCATACCATGTGGGCCATCGGGAAGTACACCAGGAAGGCCCACAACACCATGAACAGCAGCATGCCGCTGAACTTCATGCGCTCGGCAAAGGCCCCCGAGATCAGCGCCGGCGTGATGATGGCGAACATCAACTGGTAGATCATGAAGGTCTGCTGCGGGATCGTGCCGGCATAGTCGGCGTTCGGGGCGCTGCCCACTCCGTTCAGGAGTGCGTAGCGCAGGTCTCCCATGAACGAGTTGCCCTCCGCAAAGGTCAGGCTGTAGCCGGCCAGACACCACAGCACCGTGATCACCGCCATCAGGACGAAGCTGTGCATCATGGTGCCCAGGACGTTCTTCTTGCGCACCAGGCCGCCATAGAAGAGCGCCAGTCCGGGCCCCGTCATCATGAGGACCAGCGCCGAGCTGGTGAGCATCCAGGCGTTGTCGCCGGAACTTTGGGCGGCCTTGGCGGCCGCTTCCAGGGAGGCCAGTTTCGCCTCGACCGTCTGGGCGGCGGCCGGAGCCAGCAGCGCCGCAGCGAGCAGAAGCAGACAGAAGACTCGGCGAATCATGAGCGAGTGATCTCCAGACACACAGGGAGTGGACGAGTTCCCCTTCATTATTCACCCCGCCCCACGGCGCGCCAAGCGCAATGTTTCTATGGGTCCGATTGGATTTGTTTATGCCGGGGCGCGAGTCGCAGCCGGCTGACCGCCAGCAGAATGCCGTGCAGCAGCGCTTGTGGACGGGGTGGACATCCCGGAATGTAGACGTCCACCGGCACCACCTTGTCGACGCCCCCCAGCGACGCGTAGTTCTGGCCGAAGATCCCGCCGCTGATGCCGCAGGCGCCCACCGCCACAACCAACTTCGGCTCGGGCGTCGCCTGATAGGTCTTCCACAGCGCCAGCTCCATGTTCCGGGTGACCGGTCCCGTTACCAGCAGCATGTCGGCATGGCGCGGAGAGGCCACAAAGTGTATGCCGAAGCGTTCGATGTCGTAGATGGGATTGTTCAGGGCGATAATCTCCAGCTCGCATCCATTGCATGACCCCGCATCCACTTCCCGGATCGCCAGGGACCGTCCCAGGACTTTCTGAATCTGGTCGGCCGTTTTCTGGCCCACGCGCTCGACATCCGCAACGCCGCTGGTGAACCCACGACGGACCCCGCGCAACTGCTGGTGCGCTCCCTCGGTATTCAACGTGTAATCTGCCGTGAGTACGAGGTCGCCGCGGTCCCGGGCTGCCAGCTCGAATTCCTGGGTGATTCGCACCGCTGGATCCGGCGACGCCTCAGCGCACAGGCCGCAGAAGACACACAGACCGTAGTCGACCGTTACGGTTCGGGCATCTCCCTGGTCGCGAAGAGAGATGGCTCCCGTGGGACACACCTCCGCGGCGGCCCGCGCATCTTTCCAGCTTTCGAAGTCGAAGCCCGGCCGCCAGCGAAAGTGCCCGGACAGTTGGGGCGACGCGCCGGG
>JACOSH010000482.1 GCA_016178945.1 Acidobacteriota bacterium | reverse complement strand
TTCGCCCACGGGTCGAGCATAGCCTCGGCTAACGACGCCGTGCGCGCGGTCGCCGTGGAGATGGCGCGCCGGGGCGGCTTTCCATTGGTCGAGGCGGCCTTTCTGGAGGGCGGATCTCCGGACCTGGCCGGGGCGGTGGAACTGCTGGCCGCGCGCGGGGCCTCCCGTGTCGTGGTGATCCCCTACTTCCTGACACTGGGCCTCCACTTGCACCGCGATCTGCCGCGAATCGTAGACGGGCTCTCGCGCATCCATCCAGGCATGGAGATCGTGGTGACTCCGCCGCTCGACGGACACCCGGCGCTCTGCGACGTCCTGCTGGCCCGGGCGCGGGAGTCGCTGGATTGAGGGCGCGCTTACTGGAATGGCGCGAACTGGCTCCCGAGACCCGGCACTTCGTCTTCGAAGCGCTGGATGTGGAATCCTTGGCGTTTGTCCCCGGACAGTTCGTTTCCTTCACCGCCCCGATTACCGGGAAACTCATCACCCGCGCCTACTCGCTGGCCGCTCCCCCCCAGGGCCGCAAGCTGGAGCTGTGCTTGAACCGGGTGCAGGAGGGGAGATTCTCGCCGTACCTGTTCGACTTGCAGCCCGGGGCCGAGGTCGACATGACGGGGCCGTATGGGACTTTCGTCCCGCGCCAGCCGGTCAGCGATTCGGTGCTGGTGGCCACGGGAACGGGCATCGCGCCCTTCCGCGCAATCCTGCCGGACCTGCTGGCGCGGGACAGCCGGCCCCAGGTCACCCTGATCTTTGGCGTGCGCTACGAGCGCGGCCTGTTGTACCGCGCGGAGTTCGAAGAGTTTGCGCGCGCGCATGCCAACTTCCGCTTCCGGCCCACCTTGAGTCGCCCCGAGCCGTCCTGGCAAGGACGAACCGGCCACGTGCAGCCACACCTGTTGGAGACCATCGGGCGACGCCGCGACATGGACGTGTATATCTGCGGCCTGAAAGAGATGGTCGATGACATGCGCGCGCAACTGAAGGCCGCCGGGCTGGAGCGCCGCCGCATCATTTACGAGAAGTACAACTGAACGATCTACCGCCTCCCCAGGAAGCGCAGCCGGACGTTGACGGCGCGCGGCTGGCCGCGCCCGTAGGCCAGGAACGTGGGCGAGTCGATGTTGTTGTTGACCACGTTCGGATTGCCGTTGTTGGTGAGGTTGTTCAGGCCTGCCCGCCAGGCCCACAGGTAGTGCATGAAGCGGAAGCGGCGCTCGAAGTGCAGGTTGATATTGAAATACGAGGGGAGGCGGCGATCGTTGGGCCGGCCCACCAGCACGGCTTCTTCATTGACGACGCTGAAGGGGAAGCCGGTGCGGTACTCGGCCAGATAGGCCACGCTGGTCTCTCGCGCCAGAAACGCCAGGCGCCGCGGCAGCAGCCCGCGCGGCAGCGGCGCCCAACCCCAGCTAAGAAAGCGATGGGGAGTGTCCCAGGCGAACGGTCCCGGGCCCTGGGCGGCAAAGAAGGGGTTCTCCAAACTGTAGTCGATCACGGCGCTGGATCGCGCGCTGGAACGGGTGTACCCGGCCCACCACTCGAAGGTTCCGCCGAAGGAGCGGCGAATGGTCAACTCCAGCGCGTCATAGCGGTCGCTGCGCCAGTTGCGGAGGCGGTAGAACTCGCCCTCCCCGGCCGTCTCCCCGGCCCCACGATCGCCAAAAAAGCTCAGGCCCCTCTGGCCCGCCTTGCGCACGTAGCCGGCCTTTCCATAGAACTCGAAAGGCAGCTTGCGCTCCAGGCTGAAGCTGAAGGTCCGGTAGCGCGGGACGTGCAACTCGCGGTCGTTCACCAGAAAGGCGGTTTCGACCGGACCGCGGCGGATCGCGCCATCCGGAGAGAAGAACGTGGAGATACTGCGCTGGTCCTGTTGCCGGGTGATCATGGACAGGTTCAGGGCATCGGGGAAAATGCCGATTCCCGCCGAGACCTTGATCTCGCGCAGCCATAGCGGGGCCGATTTCGGAACCAGCCACGCCGCCGACAGCCGCGGCGAGAGCAGCGCCTCGTGCGTCACCTGGTCCCAATCGCTGCGCAGCCCGGCTTCCACCAGCAGGCCGTCGACGGGCGTCCAGCGATCCTGGAGGTAGCCGGACAGCTCCAGGTTCTCACGCCCCTGAAAGCGGTTGCCGGCGAAGTTGACGGACCGCGCCACCGACTGATCGTAGCGGCGCACCAGGTATTCGTGCCGGTCCACCGCCCGATCGAAGGTGGTCCGTTGCCCGTCGACGCCGAACTGGAGCTGGTGGGAACCGAGCGACTGGAAAGCTGGCAGGTAGGTATTCGCCACCCATTGACGGCGGTCGGTGTGCCGGGTGAAGTCGACGAAGTAGTTGCCGCGCTTTCCCGAGGGCAGGATCTCGAAGATCTCCCGTCCCTGCGGGCTCTCGCGGGCCAGAGTCCGGCTGTCGGCGAAACCCAACTCGACAAAGGCGCCGCGGTGAAAGAAAATCTGGTCCTTGACCGAGGCGAAGTACAGGTTCTGCCGCCGGTGGATGGTGGTCTCGACCGGGTCCAGGAACGACAACCCGTTGCGGTTCTCGTCGATGTAGTTGAAAAGGAAGCTCACGCTGAGGATATTGGCGGGCGTCAGGTTGACCTGCAACCGGCTCAGATTGCTGCTGGTGAGCGCGCGGCTGCGGTTCTCGCCCCGCGGGAGTCCGGGAATGATGTCCACGTCGTAGAAGGTGTCGAAGCCGTTGTAGAACCAGGCGCGCCCTTTCCGGATCGGGCCGGAGACGTTCACGCGCGGCGTCCACTTATCGACGTGCGGATCGCCTTGCGTGCTGAGGCTGGGAATGAAGTTGGTGGCCCCGAATCGCCACCGGTCGTCGCCCATGCCGGTCTTCAGGTCCACGGTTCCGGCCGAGCCGCGGCCCTTCTGCGCCGAGTACCGGGTGCTCTCGTAGTCGATGGAGCGAACCGACTCGATATTCAGACGCGCGTCCAGCCGCCCGGTAAACGGGTCGGAGAGCGTGAACCCGTCGAGCGTGAAATGGGTCTGGTTGGCGGCGCCGCCATTGAAGTGCGGACGCCCGGCGGTGTCCTGCACGACGCCGGAGAGCAAGGGCATCGCGTTGCGCACATCCTGCGAGGCGGGATACGGGACTTCCAGCGCTTCCACGCCGGTGATCTGTTTCTGCTCGCCGGCCTGCTGAGGGTCGATGGCCGGAGCGGAATACGCTACGTCCACGGTCTGAAAAAACTCGCGCGCGTGGGGCAGCGTGATGCTGAGCTGAGTGGCCTCTTCCCCCAGCTCGATCTGGCCGTCGTAGACGAAGTGACCCTGGCGCTCGGCGTGCACGCGGTAACTGCCGGCGCGGGGCGCCTGCAACGTGAAGTTGCCCGCGATATCGGCGGTGGCGCGCAGTCCAGGCTCCATCTCGATCCGCGCGCCGGCCACGGCAACGCCGTTCTCATCCGCAACCTTGCCGTGGACACGAACTTGCGCCTCGCAAATACCCGCTGCGAGGAGCGCCAACCAGAGAACCACTCGCTCACCCCGCCTCCCTTACTATAGCAGGATGTCCGGCGGTCCTCCGCTTGCGTCTGGTGTTCGATGAACCGCTCCCTCAAAAGCTGTGAAAAATATCGGCAACCGCTCCCTCACGGTCGCGGCTCGGTACCATTCGTGCCGAAACAAATGCACTTACAAAGCCGCGACCGTGAGAAGCTGTGAAAGAATCGAACTTTGTACCGCTTGCACAAATGTACCGAGCCGCGACGGTGACGGAGCGGTTGCCGATATTTTTCACAACTTCTGGTGATCTACAGCGGGATATTGCCGTGTTTCTTGCGAGGCATGGTATCGACCTTGTTCTCCAGCATCCGGAGCGCCCGGATAACCCGCGGGCGCGTTTCCCGCGGCTCGATCACGTCGTCGATATAACCGCGTTCCGCCGCCACGAAGGGGTTGGCGAAGCGCTCGCGAAACTCGGCCGTCTTCTGCGCGCGCACGGCCTCCTGGGCGGCGGCGGCCTGCAGCTCGCGCTTGTAGACGATGTTGACCGCGCCCTCGGCCCCCATCACGGCGATCTCCGCGCTGGGGTAGGCGAAGTTCACGTCCGTGCGGATGTGCTTGGAGCCCATCACACAGTAGGCCCCGCCGTAGGCTTTGCGCGTGATCACCGTGATCTTGGGCACGGTGGCCTCGGCATAGGCGTAAAGCAGCTTGGCCCCGTGGCGAATGATGCCGCCGAACTCCTGTCCGGTGCCGGGGAGAAATCCCGGCACGTCCTCGAAGGTCACGATCGGGATGTTGAACGCGTCGCAGAAGCGCACGAACCGCGCGCCCTTCACCGACGAATCGATGTCCAGACAACCGGCCAGGTGCGCCGGCTGGTTGGCGACCACCCCCACGGAGCGCCCGTCCAGCCGCGCGAACCCCACCACCAGGTTCTTGGCGAAATGCTCGTGAACCTCGAAAAACTCGCCGCCGTCGACCACCCGGGTGATGATGTCCTTGATGTCGTAGGGCTGGTTGGATTCTTCCGGCACCAGGGTATCCAGACTCGGATCCATGCGGTCGATCGGGTCGCTGCAAGGCCGGCGCGGCGGGTCCTCGCGATTATTCTGGGGCAGGTAGGAGAGCAGGCCGCGAATCATGCGCAGACACTCGGCGTCGTCTGCCGTCATGAAGTGGCCGACGCCGCTGATGGTGTTATGAGTGGTGGAGCCGCCCAGGCGCTCCTTGCTGACGTCTTCATGCGTCACCGTCTTGATGACGTCGGGCCCGGTGACGAACATGTAGCTGGAACGCTCCACCATGAAGACGAAATCGGTGATCGCGGGCGAGTAGACGGCGCCGCCGGCGCAGGGACCCATGATGGCCGAAATCTGCGGCACCACGCCGCTGGCCAGCGTATTGCGCAGGAAAATGTCGGCGTAGCCGGCCAGTGACAGCACGCCCTCCTGGATGCGCGCGCCGCCCGAGTCATTGAGCCCGATTACCGGCGCGCCGACCTTCAATGCCAGGTCCATCACCTTGCAGATCTTCAGGGCGTTGGCCTCCGACAGCGAGCCGCCGAACACCGTAAAGTCCTGAGCGAAGACGTAGACCAGCCGGCCGTCGATGCGCCCATAGCCGGTGATGAAACCGTCGCCGGGGATGACCTGCTCGTCCATGCCGAAGTCCCGGCAGCGGTGGGTGACCAGCTTGTCCAGCTCCTCGAAAGAATCTTCGTCGAGCAGCAGCTCGATGCGCTCGCGGGCCGACAGCTTGCCTTCCTTATGCTGCCGCTCGCGGCGCTCCGCGCCGCCTCCCTCCTCGGCGGCCGCGTGGCGGCGTCGTAACTCTTCAAGACGGCTCATCAAAGCGGGGCTACAAGCCGCTGGCCGGGACCGCTTCCTTCTCCTTCACCAGCCCGGAGGGGGCGCCCTTGGCGTCCAGGGTCACGTACATCCAGCCGATCATCATTTCTTCCCAGGTCTGATCGCCCCAGCGCACGGCGACCTTCGGGTCCGGGTTGTACTTGTTGTTGGCGGAGTTGTCGTAATAGGCGGTGCACTCGATCCGCGCCCCGGCCGGCAGGGCCAGCGGTTTTTCCAGCGCGTAGAAAAGCTGCCAGTTGAAGTCGTAGTTGGGAATCCGCAGCAGGACCTCGGACTTGCCGCCGGGGTAGATCACGCGATACTCAAACGACTTCCCCCGGAAATGCATGTGCGGCATCATGGCCAGCAGCGTGGACGGCGACTGGAGGGTGACGCTGGAGTCGACGCGGTAATTGTCCGCGCCGGCCGGAATCGTGAATTTCCGGTTGTGCGGCGCCACGTTGGTCATCCGCTCGGAGGGCGCGCGCCGGTTGAAGATCAGGCCGATCCGGGTGCGGTCCTTGGCGGCCTTGCCGTTGGTGGTGTAGTGCATCTGGACCACCAGATCGGATCCGGCCTTGACCAGGATGCCCTGGTTCTCGGCCAACACTGTGGGCGGCAGCCCGGGCGCAAATCCGGCCACGATGCCGGCGGGAAGCGCTTCGGCGTCCCGCAACGGGACGGGCACTCCGGGTTTGGCCTCGCGCAGCCACTTGGAGCCCGGCTCGCGGATGTAAGCGATCACGTGGTGCACCACGGATCGGGCGCCCGGACGGACCTCGGCGAACTGCACCCACTTGTCCTCTTTGAAACCGGTGGGGATCACGAAGTGCTGGTAGTCGATGGTCCCGCTGGCGGGGATGGAAAACTCCATCGGCAGCTCGAACACCATATCGGGCTGGCCGATGTTCCATCCCGCCACGAAGGGCACCGGAGGCGGCGCCTGCTTGGGATCGCCTTCCGGCGCTCCCTGGTCGCTCCAGGCCACCAGCGTGTCGATCTCCGGCTTGGACAGCGACGGGTCGTTGACGAACTTCCCGTGCGAGGGATCGGCAAACCAGGGGGGCATTTTCCGGATCAGCACCGCTTCGCGCATCGCCTTGGCCCACGGGCGGACATCCTTGTAGGTAAGGAACGACATGGGCGCCACTTCGCCGGGCCGGTGGCATCCCTGGCACCGGTTCTGCAGGATGGGCAGGACATCCTTGTGGAACGTGACGGTCCCAGCGCTGGCGGCGGTTGCGGCGAGCAGCGAGATCAGCAGCTTCTGCATAGGCGAAACCTCATCGCCAAGTATACGCGAGTCCAAGGGTTGCTGGATTCCCCGGTGCAAACGCTTCGGCCCGGACGAGCCGGCTGGTAAGCGGAAGCTCGACGCCATCGACGAACGCCGGTAGGTCGCTGGATTCCCCGGTGCAAACGCTTCGGCCCGGACGAGCCGCCTGGTGAGCGGAAGCTCGACGCCATCGACGAACGCCGGTAGGTCCTGAGAGCGAACAAAAGGAGGACTTTCCTTCTAGCGCCTACTTTTCTTGCTCTAATGTTCCTTCCGCTTTGTTCTCCGGCGCCGGGAAATTGACCCTCAGTCAGTTGTCTGCCAGAGGCAGTATACCGCTGGCGCTGGCCTACGTTATTCATGAGCTTCATCATCGCGACGGAAAGATCGGGCCCGAGGCGCAATCCGCCATCAACTTCTTGAACGACGGCATGAGAGAGCAGTTTTGGCAAGATCGAATTGTGTGGTCCAGCCCCGTGCACGACAATAAAGATGAACTTGCCAGATATTTCATTCGCCGGACAATCTCCGCGCTTGGCATTGTTGCCCTTCCGGAATCCGACAAGATCCTGGCGTCCCATCATTGTTCAAGAAGTGAGGACTGCCGATTCCGTGACGTAATGGTGCTTGCCCAGAATGCCAGCAAAGAGATCAGGATTCTCCGGAAAAAGGTGAAGGGCACTGAAGCCAGCGCGCTCTCACTCTATCTGCGCTAGATGTCCGCGTGGAACGGGCTGAAATCCGTCCCGCGGTCGAATACGTCCACCCCTTCCTTGCGCTTCAGCCAGTTCACCACCAGGTAGGTCATGGGCGTGGCGGCCGCCTCGTAGGCCACCTTGCCGAGGTAGCCCGACACGATCAGCTTGCCGATCGTCTCCCAGGTCAGCGTGCCGCCGAAGACCAGCACCATCACGATGATCGTGTCCACGAACTGCCCGGCCACGGTGGAGCCGATGGTGCGCATCCACAGGTACTTGCCGCTGGTCAGCAGCTTCATCTTCGACAGCACGAAGGAATTGGTGAACTCGCCGGCCCAGTAGGCGATCAGGCTGGCGATCACCAGCCGCGGCACGAAGTTGAACACTTTAGCGAAGGTTTCCTGATCGTGCCAGTCCGGCGCCGGCGGCAGCGCCACCGTGATCATGCCCATGATGGCCATCAGCGCCGACGCGAAGAAGCCCACCCAGATGGCGCGCCGCGAGCCGGCGTAGCCGTACACCTCCGTGAAGATGTCGCCGAAGATGTAGGTCACCGGAAACAACAACTGCGCGCCGGACAGCGTCAGCGGGCCGATTTGGGTTATCTTTTGCGCCACCAGGTTGGAGATCAGCAGGACCACCACGAAGGCGTGCACCAGCACCTCGTAGTAGCGGAATTCGTGAAGCGGCCGGGCGGCGCGCGGCTCCACCACGGTTGCCATGGTCATTTGCCTTCCTCCCATTTGATGCTGTGATCGGCGGTCACCGCCCAGGCGCCCGGCGGCGAGTCGATGCGGAAATACGACCACGGGCCCGGAACCCACGGATACCGTTCGATCACCGATTCATCGACGGCCACCCCCAGCCCCGGCTCCTGCGGCATCTTTAGTTGCCCTCCCACGATGTCCAGCGGATCTTTGAGGATCTCCGTGGCCAGCGGGAACCGGTACATGCTGCGGACGGCATCGGTCGAGTAGACCGGGTACTCCAGCCACTCCACCACCTTCTCGGGCCAGCACACGCCCAGGTGGGCGGCGGCCAGCACTTCCAGCGCGCTGCCCCAACTGTGGAAGGCGAACTTGCGTTCCTCGTATGCGATCTCGGAGAAGAGCCGGCGGCCCATGGCAAAGCCTCCTTGGCAACACACGTCCATCTGGACGTATTCGACGGCGTGCGTGTGGATCAGGTCGAGATAGCGATCCTCGCTGGGCTCGTGCTCGCCTCCGGCGATGGGGAGGTAGTTCTTCTCGGTCAGTTTCAGGTACGCCTCGTGATCGTCCGGCGGCAGCGGTTCTTCCAGCCAGAACACGTCCAGGCCGGCCAGGTCTTTGGCCATCTGGTCCACAATTTCGGGCGTGTAGCTGCGATCGCCCATGCGCCACCAGGTGTGGGCGTCCACCATCAGGTCGAAATCGGGTCCCACCGCCTG